>NZ_MWJM01000002.1:0-298404 GCF_002018435.1 Mammaliicoccus fleurettii
ACTTTCCCTAATTTAGACTCTGCTTTTAGATTAATTGGTGCTGTACTTATGGATATCCAAGAAAATTTTGATAGTTCGAAACGACCTTTTATTACTTAGAATTACTACTAATTTTTTAAAAATTAGTAGAGATTAACAAAATATATCAGCTAAAAACCAAGCAGATATATTTTGTTAATACCATAGAAAAACCAATGGTTGATTACATCTAAAGATATTACACAAAATTATGGACTTGACTTCGTTAAAAGCAGGACTAGGCAAAATTGCTGATAAGCGGTACGTTAAAAGCAGTTCTAGGCAAAATTGCTGATAAGAGGTGTGTTAAAAGCAGTTCTAGGCAAAATTGCTGATAAGGGGTACGTTAAAAGCAGTTCTAGGCAAAATTGCTGATAAGAGGTGTGTTAAAAGCAATTCTAAGCAAAATTGCTGATAAGTGGTACGTTAAAAGCAGAACTAGGCAAAATTGCTGATAAGAGGTGTGTTAAAAGCAGTTCTAGGCAAAATTGCTGATAAGAGGTATGTTAAAAGCAATTCTAGGCAAAATTGCTAATAAGAGGTACGTTAAAAGCAGATCTAAGCAAAATTACTGATAAGAGGCGCATTAAAAGTAGAACTAATTTATGTAAAGCGTTTACATCCTCAAGATGCTTTAATTGTACTGTTTTCAATTTGAAACTATGCTAAAATTATAATCAGAATGTTCAAAAAATGGAGGCATATTATGAAACAAGTATTATTTGATGTAGATGGTGTGTTTTTGAGTGAAGAAAGATGTTTCGATGTATCAGCGCTGACTGTTTATGAATTATTACATAGTCAATCATTTCTGAATTTAAAAAGCTCAATAAGTTTAGAGAATTTAACGGAAAATGATATACAGCAAATTAGAAAAGATATGTTTATTGATGACAAAATTTTGAATCAATTAAAGTCTTTAGGATTAAATTCAAATTGGGATATGCTTTTTATTGTAATAAGTACTCATTTAATTGAATTGTTAAAAAAAGTAGAAGGTTCAAAATTAGATCTCAGTAACGATAATTTCAGTGAAGCAACATTAAAAGATTATGCAAACAAACTTAATGGGGCGCAAATTAATATTGAAACGCCGTTACAATTTTTATCTAAAGCAACATCAGGTAAAGAAAATATTTATCATGATTTAATTGCTTTTGCAAAAGAGGAACTTAACGTTGAAGATGCTTCAATTTTTGAACTCAAGAGTAAATTCTGGGATATTGCTCAAGAAGTATATCAAGAGTGGTATTTAGGTACAGAATTATATGAAGAAGTAGAACATAAAACAGCTAGAACAACATATAAGAATGGATATATTAAAGAAGAAGTTGTTTTAGCAGATATTGATAAGGTTACACAACTACTCGAAGATTTAAAACAAGTCGGATATCAAATAGGTATTGCTACAGGAAGACCGAGAACTGAAACATTAGTACCGTTTGAAACAATAGGGTGGTTAAAACAATTTGATGAATTTCACATTGGTACTGCATCTGAAGTGCTGAATGCTGAAACAACATACCCGGAACACAAACCACTTGGTAAACCGAATCCATTTAGTTATTTAATTGCCAATAGTGGTAATGATTCAGAGAAATATTTAACATATATACAGAATCAAAAAATGATTTTTGAAAATGAAAACATATATATTGTGGGTGACTCATTAGCAGATTTATTAAGTGCTAAGAAGACAGGGGCCACTTTTATAGGTACATTAACAGGATTAAAAGGTCAAGCAGCTAAAGCTGAATTAGAGTCTTATGACGCAGATTATATTGTAAATAATGTATTAGATATTAGAAATATTTTATTATAAAAAAGTAAAAATAAAAGACTTGGACATAAATGTCCTAGAAATTTATAAAGAGCAGAAATTCATTATTAAATTGAATTTCTGCTCTTATTTTTTATGAAAATCATTCACACTACTTCCGACTAGTGTAAATATAGATACTCATGCTTACACTTCTTTAGACTAGTGTAAATATAGCTACTCATGCTTACACTTCTTTAGACTAGTGTAAATATAGATACTCATGCTTACACTTCTTTAGACTAGTGTAACTATAGCTACCCATGCTTACACTTCTATAGATTAGTGTAACTATAGGTACCCATGCTCACACTTCTTTAGACTAGTGTAAATATGGATACCCATGCTTACACTTCTTTAGACTAGTGTAACTATAGGTACCCATACTTACACTTCTATAGATTAGTGTAACTTTAGGTACCCAAGCTTACACTTCTTTAGACTAGTGTAAATATAGCTACCCATGATTACACTTCTCCCAACTAGTGCAAATTTAGCTATTCTATAACTAAGAGGCTGAGACAATTAATTTGTCTCAGCCTCTAATCTTTGTATAAAAATAGATATTGAGAGCGATTTTGTGAAGTGCTGACGCCTGAGGGAATGGTATGTGTGAGAGACTACAGGCTCGAACCATACCCCTAGGCAAGCATGCACGAACAAAATCGTAAAACTTATAAAAAAACATATCACTAAACTAGAAAAAATCAGTTAAGTGATATGCTTATTTGTTTTGAGTTATGTCTCAGCTTTATTGTTTATAATGATTGATTAAGTTCTACTTTATTTATGCTTTGGAAGCCTTCTATAGCAAATAAATCAGCTATTGTTTCTTCAGAAGCTTCATCATCAATTGACAATACCATTAATGCTTCGCCGCCTATAGAATGTCTTCCTAAATGCATTGAAGCGATATTAATCCCATGTTCACCAAGGATTTGTCCCATTTTACCTACAATTCCTGGTTGATCATTATGATGAATTAATAGCATATGTTTTTCTGGTTTAAAGTCTACAGGATAATCGTTGATACGAACGATTCTTGGACCATAGCCATTTAATACGGTTGAACCTATTTTTATAGAATGCTCTTTATTTACTAATTCTAATTCTATATAGTTACTGAATCCGTACTTTTTACTATTTTTTTCAATTTGGTACGTAACGCCTTGCTCATTTAGAAGTACTAATGCATTGATTAAATTAACATGATCACCTAAATCTTGTTGCAATACGCCCATTACAAGTTGTCTTGTAATTAAGCTAGTGTCATCAAGTGCTATTTCGCCATGATATTTAATTTTTAATTCTCTTGGACCTTTTTCAAATAGTTGTATACCAACTTCACCAGTTGTTCTACTTAATTCAACAAATGGTCTTAATTCTTCTTCAACTTCACCTGACATTTGAGGGGCGTTAACTGCATGAAGAACATTATTGTTTTCGAAAATGTCGATGATTTCATTAGCAACTGAGACAGCAACTTTTTCTTGAGCTTCAATAGTAGAAGCTCCAAGATGTGGCGTTACAATGATTTTTTCATGTTGTGTTAATGGCGTGTTGTTCGCAGGTTCTTCTGTAAACACATCAAGTGCTGCTTTCTCTATTTTCCCTTCATCTAGAGCTTTAATAAGTGCATCTTCATCGATGATTCCACCTCTAGCAACATTGATGATTTGTAAGTTTGGTTTAGCTTTATTGAAAAAGTCTTCATTTACAAGACCTTTCGTTTTTGGTGTTAGTGGAGTATGGACAGTTATAAAATCAGCTTGTTCAGCAATTTCATCAACTGTTGCTCTTGTGATTTCTAATCTCTTTGCATCGTCACTTGATAAATAAGGGTCAAATGCAAGAATATTCATACCGAAACTTTGAGCACGTTTAGCAACGCCAAGTCCAATTCTACCAGCACCGATTACACCAAGTGTTTTTTTGTATAATTCTGTGCCGCGGTATTTTTTTCTATCCCAGTTACCATCTTGTAATGAACGATGTGCTTCAGGAATGTTACGAGCCATAGATAATATCATAGCCATTGAATGTTCAGTAGCTGAAATGGTGTTTCCATCAGGAGCATTAATAACTAAAATACCTTGTTTAGTTGCATAGTTTATATCAATATTATCAACACCTACACCAGCTCTAGCGACAACACGCAAGTTTTTTGCTGCATCTAAAATAGGTGGTGTAATTTGGGTTTGACTTCTAACGATTAAAGCATCATAGCTATCTATAATGTTAATAAGTTCTGATTCACTTAGACCAGTATTTATGTCTACTTCAAATTGTTCATGGTCAGTTAAACTCTTTAAACCTTCTTCTGAAATTGGATCTACTACGATTACTTTAAACATATTGATTTACGACCTCCTGGAATTTAGAAACACCTTTACCAATTACTGATTCATCACGAATTTCTGAAAGTATAATTTCTAATGCACTTATAAATTGCAACATATCATTAGGAGAAACTTTACCCATATGACCAACTCTTAAAATAGTACCTTTGAGATGTTGTTGACCACCTGCGATAGTAATATTGAATCTGCTAAGTAATTCATCTTTAATTTGTTTTACTTCATCTTTGTTTGGTACGAAAGCAGTTACAGTAGGGGAAGCAAATTGATCTTCAACTAACAAAGTCATACCTAACGCTTTTAAACTTTCCCTAACTGCAGTTTTACATACTTCGTGTCTTTTAATTGTATTTTCAAATTTTTCTTCACGAATTAAATCACAATATGCTTGAACACCTCTAATAAGTGATACAGCAGGTGTAAATGGAGTTGAATCATCATTTAAAGAAGTTATGTATTTATTTAAATCTAAATAAAATCTTGAAGTCGTCACTTCTTTAAATCGTTCAATTGCTCTGTCATTATATGCTACAAAAGCAGCTCCAGGTGGTAACATAATTGCCTTTTGACTACCTGAAACGAGAACATCGATATTATCTTCTTCCATATCAACTTCAACTGCACCGATGATACTTACGCCATCAACAATAAAATAAATATCAGGATTAAATGCTTTTACTAATTTTCCTAATTCGTTGATAGGGTGTTTTACAGAAGTTGAAGTTTCACAAAATTGTGTAAATACAGCTTTAATATCTACATTAAGTGAGTTTAAATATGTTTCGAATTCTTTTAAATCAACACCTTTTCCCCATTCAACTTCAAAAATATGTGCATTGAAAGGGTATGAAGAAGCTATCTTTCTAAACCTATCGCCAAATGCTCCTGAAACAATTATCACAATGTTATCTTCTGGATTGGCTATATTAACCATAGCTGCTTCAAGAGCACTTGTACCTGAGGAAGTTAAAATAGCTACAGGATGCTTTGCTCCAAAAATTGTTTGTAAATCTCTTGATGCTTGATGAATGATTTGACTAAATTCCTTAGTTCTATGTCCTGTCATAGGAAGATTCATTCTTTCTAATATTTCCCTTGGAACAGTAGTAGGACCTGGTGCGAGTAATAAAGAATCATGCTGATACATATATAAACACTCCTTACTGAATTTATGTTCTATATTGTAGCAGAGAAAATAATAAAATAATAGTGAATTTATTGAAAATTCTGATTAAAACGCTTTCATTTTAAAATCTTATTTCTCCAGTTGCTATAACTTGAACATTTCCAGCTAATGCACGCGTAACCATGCATGATTCTTCAGCTTTTTGAACGAGTCTATTTAATTTTTTTTGTAGCGTTTCATCAGGTTCTTCACTTAAATAAATTACAGGGAAATGTTCTATTTTTTTATAAGTGATCACGTCATTTTCAACATCAACATGTCCTTTTGAATTCACTTCAATTCTTTCAATTTCAATTTCAGAACGTTCAATCATCGCAGCTAAAGTAATCATGTAGCAAGTTGATGCAGCTCCGAGTAACATTTCATCTGGATTTGTACCAATTTCAGGTCCATCCATAACCTCTGGAATAGATACTCGAGTAGATAAATTAGTTGTAGTTATATGACCAGAAGCATTTCTACCTTTAGTCCAAGTTCCTTTTAAGTCAAAAATATGTGTTGTCATTATAATGTTCCTTTCTTTAAATAAATATATTTGGGTATAATCTATAGTATGACTGATTATTAAGGAGTAGACAATGAATGTGTATAATCCACAATCTATAATTAAAGTAGCACATAGAGGGGTACCTTCGCTAGTACCAGAAAATACAATAGCATCTTATAAATTTGCACTTACATTAAATATAGACATGCTCGAAATCGATATACATAGAACGCGAGATCATAAACTTGTTATAATGCACGATCCTACAACAGAACGCACTTCACTAGAAAAAGGCGAAATAAAAAACTTAGCTTATAAGGAATTACAAAAATATGATATAGGCAAATGGAAAGGTGAAGAATTTATAGGAGAACGTATACCTTTATTTGACGATGTATTACATTTAATTAGAAATACAGATATTAAACTTTTAATCGAAGTTAAGCAACCAGAAAAATATCCGGGTATAGAAGAACAAATTCTTGAATCCTTAATTGCTAATGACATCAATGAACAACAAATCATCATACAATCTTTTAACAAAAAATCCATTCAAAAATTTAAAAGTTTAAACTCTAGAATTGAGTTAGGAGTTCTCATTAAAAAGAAAGATCGATTCATAAGTAGAGATTCTATAAGAAAAATAGGGGAATATGCGACATTCATAAATCCAAATTATAAAATAGTTACAAAAAAATTTGTCGACGAAGCACACAAAGTAAATATGAAAGTAATGCCTTATACTATTAATGACGATGAGACTGTTCGAAAAATGATTAATTTAAATGTAGATGGCATCATAACGGATTATCCTCAAAAAATAGAACAATGGTTGAAAACATAAGGGGAATTAAATAATCAAAAACATAAAAACCACTTTCAATTTGAAAGTGGTTTTTGCAATAACTATTAACGAGAGTAGTACTCAACGATTAATTGTTCATTGATTTCAGCTGATAATTCGCTACGTTCAGGAACACGTACGAAAGTACCTTCTAATTTGTCAGCATCGAAAGTTAAGTAATCAGGTACGTGGTGACTTAATTCTACTGATTCTAATACGATGTTTAATTTTTGTGATTTTTCACGAATGCTAATAGTTTGACCTGGTTTTAAAGTGTAAGATGGAATGTCTACACGAGCGCCATCTACAGTTACGTGACCGTGGTTAACTAATTGACGTGCTTGACGACGAGTACGAGCTAAACCTAATTGGTAAACTACTGCGTCTAAACGAGAAGCTAATAGTGCCATGAAGTTATCACCATGAACACCTTTCATGTTACCAGCTTTTTCGAAAATACTGCGGAATTGACGTTCGTTAATTCCGTACATGAAACGTAATTTTTGTTTCTCTTGTAATTGTTGACCATACTCAGATAATTTTTTACGTTGAGTTGGACCATGTTGACCTGGTACGTAAGGACGTTTTTCTAATTCTTTACCTGTACCGCTTAATGAAATTCCTAAACGACGTGATTTTTTCCAGTTTGAACCTCTAAATCTTGCCATAATGAAGTTCCTCCTTTTTCTTGTTTGAATGTTATGAAGAAACAAGAAAGAATGTTAAATGCTCATAAGGATATGTTATGTTTTTGTGTCTTCACCTTGCAGCCGCGGTTACACAACACACCTTCTTTGGGAATAACATAGAGCCCTATAATATTTAACTGCTACTTTCGTTAATTCACACAAAGAATAGTATACCTTTTTGGAAGGGGGATGTCAATTTATATTTTAAATATGAATATGCTGTTCAAGAGTTTGAACAAGTAATTCTAAACCTTGTAAATCCTCTTTGCTAAATCGTGATTTAACTGGGGCATCGATATCTAACACACCAATTATTTCTTTGTTATAGTATATAGGTATAACGATTTCAGATTGGCTATTTGCATCGCAAGCTATATGTCCTGGAAATGCATTAACATCTTCTACAAGTTGAGATTTTTTTTGAGAAACAGCTGTACCACATACACCTTTTCCTATTTCGATATCAACACAGGCAGGTAAACCTTGAAATGGTCCTAGTTTTAATGCATTATTTTTTAAAAGGTAGAAACCTATCCAATTTATATTTGGTAAGAATTGATTGATAAATGCTGAAGTATTACTTAAATTAGCGATTAAATCTTTCTCACCTGATAATAAACCATCAAGTTGTCTACTAAGTAATGTATAGTCTAATTGATTTTCTGGCATTTTTTGTTCCTCATTTCATTATTTTTTTGAATTATATCTCTATTTTAAGATTTTGAATATGTTTTGCATAGAAAAAGGTTTGTTGGATAAATATTTTACGTTATAATAAAGAGAACGATTTAGGAGGAGAATACATAATGGCAATTTATATAACACTTGCAATTATAATCATTATATTAATTGGTATTGGTATAATGTTATGGTTGCGTACATCAAAGCGAAATTTGATTACTGAGACCGAGCAGCGTAAGCAAAAAATTAAACAATTACCTTTTCAAGATGAATTAGCTAAACTTAAAAAATTAAATATACATGGTGAAGCTAAGGACAAGTATGATCAATTCAAAAGGGAATGGCAAACTGTTTTACAAGAAGATTTAAAAGTTGTAGATGCAAAAATTCACGACGCAGATGCAGAATTAGATAAATTTAAGTTTTCTCAATCAGAAGAAAGTATTGCTGATGCTAATAAAATCATGGATGGTATAGAGAAGAAATATACGCGTTTAACTCAGAGTGTTACAGAATTAATGACAACAGTAGAAACAAGCGACCAATTATACGATGAATCTAAACAAATTTATAGAGAAACAAAAAGGGAAGTATTAGCTAACAGACATCAATTTGGTGATGCTGCAGAACTTATTGAGAAAAATATTGAAGCATTTTTACCTAGAATTGAGCAATATGAAGAACTTGTTGAAGATGGGCATTATATTAAAGCAAGTGGTCATATAGATCAACTCAATACAGATATGAAACGCATGCAAGAAGATATGAATGAAATTCCATTGTTGATTAAAGATGTTCAAAAAGAATTACCAGGTCAGTTCCAAGACTTGAAATTTGGTTGTAGAGATTTAAAAGTCGAAGGATATAATCTTGAACACGTTAAAGTTGAAGGTACTTTACAAACATTACGTGGCAAACTTAATTTAGTTGAACCATTAATAGGTAGACTAGAATTGACTAAAGCTGAGAACATTATAATTGAAATAAATGATACTTTAGATGATATGTATGATTTGATTGAACATGAAGTGAAATCTAAAAATACTGTAGAACAATCTAAAGAAATTATTACAGACGAATTATTCCACGCAAAAGATATGAACTACACACTTCAAACTGAAATTGAATATGTTAGAGAAAATTACTATATTTCAGAAGAAGATGTTCATAAAGTTAGACAGTATGAGAATGAAATACAAAATCTTATCAGTGTTTATGATGAAATATTAGGTGAAATGGCTAAGACAAATGTTCGATATAGTGAAGTGGAAGATAACTTATTATATATTGAAGAACATGTTAAAGTGATAAATGATAATCAACAAAAAATTCAAAATCACTTAGTTTCACTTAGAGAAGATGAAGCAACTGCTCAACAAAACACATTACGTGTTCAATCTAAAAAAGAAGAAATATATAGAAATTTATTGGCGTCGAATTTACCTAGTGTACCTGAAAGATTCATCATTATGAAGAATGAAATTGATCATGAAATTCGTGAAGTTAATAAAATCTTCAGTCAAAGACCAATCAATGTACAATATGTTAAAGATAAAGTGAGTAATATTGTACTACAAATGAATAAGTTCGAAGATGAAACGACGGATGTTTTAATTAATGCAGTTCATGCAGAAACATTAATTCAGTATGGTAATAGATACAGAAAAGAAAACAATGAACTGAATAAAAGTCTTAATGAAGCAGAAAGACTCTTTGCTAATAATAGATATAAGAGAGCTGTAGAAATTGCTGAAACAGCACTTGAAAAAGTTGAACCTGGAATCAGTGAAAAAATTGAAGAAGAAGTTAATAAAAAATAGTAGAACTATAGAGGCTGAGACATAAATACCCATTCTCAAATAAAAAGAGCTAATCCATATTTTCGGATTAGCTCTTTTTTCTTTATTTATAAAATCTACGATTTTGTACGTGCATGCTTGCCTAGGGGTATGGTTCGAGCCTGTAGTCTCTCACGCATACTATTCCCTCAGGCGTCAGCACTTTACAAAATCGTGACAAAATATCAATTCTTATACAAAAAAATAAAGCACTTTCGCATAATTTAATTAATAACCACAAAAAATAAATTAACGAGGTGCTTTATGTATAAAAATTATAACATGTCTCAATTAACGCTACCACTAGATATTGAAGTTTTAATTCCAAAAAATGATATTGCGCATTTTGTAAATCAAATTGTTGAAACGATACCTAATGAAGAATTCTACGAATTTACTCAGCCCCTAAATGTTATCTACATGCTTTTGTGAGCTAATAAGTATATCTATAGCAAATGACTTATGGTATCATTATATAATGAAAAAAAGAGGTGACAGTATGATATATCTTGATAATGCTGCAACTACGAAACCTAATGAGGACGTTATTCAATCATATATTCAAATGAATACACAATATTTTTTTAATCCGAACAGTCCTCATACAGCAGGTGTGAAAATTGCTCATTTAATTGATAAAGCTAGAGATAATATAAAACAGTACTTAAACTTAAACGATAAGTTTGACATCATTTTTACGAGCGGTGCGACTGAATCAAATAATATAGCATTGCAAGGTATGGCTCAAGCGAAGAAAAGGTTTGGTAAAACAATTTTAACTACAAAAATTGAACATCCTTCTGTTCTAGAAACTATGAGAGCACTAGAAGAACAAGGTTTTAACCTACAATATATCAACACGTTAGAGAATGGAAAGTTAGATATTACATCATTGAAAAAATTACTTAACGATGACGTTGTACTTGTAACGTGTATGCATGTGAATAATATAATGGGACAAATTCAACCAATTGAAGAAATCAGTAATATTTTAAAAGACTATCCAAAAGTACATTTTCACGTAGATGGTGTTCAAGGATTTGGTAAAGTTAATTTAAATATTAATTTAGTAGATAGCTATAGTTTAAGTGCGCATAAATTTCATGGACTAAAAGGCTCTGGTATTTTAGCCTTTAAGCAAGCAAAAACGATTCAGCCAATTATTTTTGGTGGTGGACAAGAGTATGGTATTAGAAGTGGTACAGTAAATGCTCCCGTGAATATTGCTTTAACAAAAGCAATGCGACAAATGAATGCTCAAATGGATAGTAATATTAAATTATTAACTGAAAAAGGAAAAGAAATACGTCAATTTATTGATCAGTATGAAGGGGTTTTAATTAATTCTCCTATAGATGCTGCACCATATATATTGAATGTATCGTTTCCAGGAGTTAAAGGAGAAGTATTAGTTAACGCATTTTCTAAATATGAAATTTATTTATCCACTACAAGTGCATGTTCTTCCAAAAAAAGTTCTCATAATGAAACATTGAAAGCTATGGGGCTAAGCAATATTATAATTGAAGGAAGTATAAGAATAAGCATTGCACCAGATTTAACAAACGAACAAATAGAAGCATTTAAAGATGCCTTTGACAAAGTATATAATGAGGTAAAGGAGTTATTAAAATATGAATTATGATCACATATTGGTTAGATATGGGGAATTGACCCTTAAGACAGGTAATAGAAATATGTTCGTTAATAAATTAAAAGCAAATATTAAAAGTAGATTAATGCCACTTCAAGGTTATAAAGTACGTGCTAATCGTGACAGAATGTATATAGATGTACATGAAGGTTCAGATATTGAAGAAATGATGAGTCGTATCCAAACAGTGTTCGGCGTACACTCAGTAAGTCCAATAATAAGAATTGAAAAAGAATTGGACATTATGAAAGAAGTTGCTATAAAGTTTGCTGAGGATTTCAATGATGGTGATACTTTTAAAATTGATGTAAAAAGAGCAGATAAAACATTTGAACTAGATACATTTCAACTGCAACAAGAACTAGGAGGACACGTTCTTCAAAACACTGAAAATATAACAGTAAATGTTAAGCAACCTGATCATAAAATTAAAGTTGAAGTACGTAAAGATGCCATTTATATGTATAACCGAGTACTCGAAGGAGTAGGAGGATTGCCAGTAGGAACGGGTGGTAAAACATTACTTATGCTTTCAGGTGGAATTGATTCACCAGTAGCAGGAATGGAAGTAATGAAAAGAGGCGTGACGATTGAAGCTATACATTTTCATAGTCCCCCATATACAAGCGAACAAGCGAAACAAAAAGTTATTGATTTAACAAAGCAACTTGCAAATTTAACTGGAGACATCAAACTACATATTGTTCCTTTTACAGAATTACAAAAACAAATTCATAAAGTAGTCGAAGAAAGTTTTACTATGACGAGTACTAGAAGAATGATGTTAAGAGTAACTGAAAAAGTAGCGCATGAAATTGGTGCACTTGCAATCGTCAATGGTGAAAATCTTGGACAAGTTGCAAGTCAAACTTTAGGTAGTATGTATGCAATCAATAGCGTGACATCTATGCCAATTTTAAGACCGTTACTTACTTTTGATAAAGAAGACATCGTTAAAAAAGCTAAAGCAATAAATACATTTGAATTATCAATACAACCATTTGAAGATTGCTGTACAATATTTACACCAAAAAATCCAAAAACAAATCCTAAACTTGAAAAAGTTGAATATTTTGAGTCTAAATTTGATTTTGGTCCATTAATCGAAGAAGCGGTAAAAAATGTAGAAACAATTACAATTTCTAAACATGATGATATACAGCAACAAAAAGATGAGTGGATGGATGAACTACTTTAATAATGACGTTGGGATGTCGCTATCATTAAAGTAGAGGAGATGTCCAGATGGAATTTGATTTAAATATTTTACTTATTATTATTTTATTTGGTTTAATAGCATCATTTATAGATTCCGTAGTTGGTGGAGGAGGACTTATTTCTTTACCAGCATTATTAGCTGTAGGTATGGATCCAGCAACAGCTTTAGGTACAAATAAATTAGCAAGTTCATTTGGAACGTTTACGAGTACAATGAAGTTTATAAAAGCTAGAAAAGTAGATTTTGATATAGTAGGAAAATTGTTTCCATTAAGTTTTGTCGGTTCAATATTTGGTGCGATTACTGCTACATATTTACCACCAGAATATTTAAAACCACTCGCAATTATAATATTAGCATTAGTGACTGTTTACTCAATTGTTAAAAAAGATTGGGGAGATATCAATAAATATAAGAAATTATCACTTAAAAAAGCAATCTTATTCATAATAGGTGTTATAGTAATCGGATATTATGATGGATTTTTAGGTGGAGGTACCGGATCATTTTTTTTATTTATGTTGTTATTAATCGGACTGGATTATTTACATGCAGCAGGCAATGCTAAATTTTTAAATCTAGCTTCCAATCTAGGCGCTTTACTTTTATTTATGATATTAGGACAAGTGAATTATATTTATGGATTCAGCATGGCAGCAGCTATGGTAGTCGGTTCATATTTAGGCGTTACATTTGCTATAAGAAAAGGTGTATCCTATGTAAAAGTCTTATTTATAGTAGTCACAATTCTATTAATACTTAAAAATGTATACGACTACGTTAATAGTCATTTCATGTAAAGAGCGTGAGCATAAATGCCTTAGAAAATTAAAAAGAGCAGAAATTCATTATTAAAATTGAATTTCTGCTCTTATTTTTTGTGAAAATCATTCACACTACTTCCGACTTGTGTAAATATAGGTACTCATGCTTACATTTCTATAGATTAGTGTATATATAGCTATCCATGATTACACTTTTCCCAATTAGTGCAAATTTAGTTATTCTATAACTTAGAGGCTGAGACAATTTATTTGTCTCAGCCTCTAATCTTTGTATTAAAATAGATAATTTCAACGATTTTGTGAAGTGCTGACGCCTGAGGGAATAGTATGAGTGAGAGACTACAGGCTCGAACCATACCCCTAGGCAAGCATGCACGAACGAAATCGTAAGATTGTATAAAAAATAATCAAGCATGCACGAACAAAATCGTAAGATTGTATAAAAAATAGGCAAGCATGCACGAACGAAATCGTAAGATTGTATAAAAAATAGGCAAGCATGCACGAACGAAATTATAAAATTTTATAAGAATTTTCTTTGAACTTTGCTCCAAAATGAATTTTGAGGTAATTTAAGTGTTCTTATATATTTATCTTTAATTCTAAGGCTTATAAAATCAGTTTCTTGTACACTTAGTGCTTCATTATCTAGACCCATGATTGGATAATAATTGCCTTCTTTATCAAGTGAAATTTTAAGTGTTCTTGTATCGCCTAATACAACAGAACTACTTACTGTTCTAAAGTTATTATTATTTAATGATGCAATTTCTGTTAATTGCATACTTCTTATTTTAGGATCTATAATTGCGCCATCTAAAGATTTATTATAACCTGTAGATCCAGTTGGTGTAGATATCAATAATCCATCTCCGTTAAATGCCTCGAAGTATTCATCATCTATAAATATTTCCATCTTCATTGGCTTGATAACGCTAGATTTAATGTAAAAATCATTTAAACACATATAAGACATTTGATTGTTTAAATTTACTTCTAGTACTGGGTATTTTCTTACCATAACTTCTTCGGAATCTATTGATTTAATTAAATGTGGTATATCATCAACGCTAAAATCAACATATAAATAATTTTGATCTAATCTTGTTTTTATTCCAATATAAACTTTATCTTTGTTGAAATTTGTTTTTCTACATGCTTGAAGGAAACCACCGTCGCCACCAATTGAAGCAATAATGTCTGCATCATCATAATTTGATACAAATTCAAAGCCATGTGGTTCCATTTGGTTTTGTATTTTTTTTCGAGTCTCTAAGACATCGCTATCTTTTGAAGTGAATAAGTAAATATGTTTTTTTGTTGCCATAATTTGTTCCTCCCAAAAGTTACAGTTATTATTAAAGTCTGTTATTATTATAAATGTAAATATTTAAAATAGAAAGGAAGATACTATGTCTAAAAGAATTATTGCTATTATCATCGCTGTTATTCTTGTGGTAGGTGGTATTGTTGTCAGTACTGTTGGCATATTTTTGGATGATTCATGGAAAAAAACTGTGACAGATTCAGATGGCATTAGCGAGTCGGTTCAATCTGGTAGTGATAGTAGTAATAAAATCGTAAAATTATCTGTGAATGGTACAATTCAAGATACAGGTGCGGAAGAATCACTATTCAGTGATGGAGGATATAACCATCAAGCATTTTTAAAACAACTTGATAAAATCAAGAAAGATAAAAGCGTTAAAGGTGTACTACTAGAAGTGAATTCTCCAGGCGGAGGAACATATGAGAGTGATGAAATACATAAAAAATTAGAAGAAATAAAAGCCAAAGATAAAAAAGTATATGTTCAAATGAAGAATATGGCTGCCTCAGGTGGTTATTATATCTCAACACCAGCAGATAAAATATATGCAGGTTCTCAAACATTAACTGGTTCTTTAGGTGTTATTATTTCAAGTATAAATTACGCAGATTTAGCCAATGACTTAGGTGTTAAAGATGAATCCGTAACATCTGGTAAGCATAAACAAATATTAAATCCAATGAAAGATATGACTAAAGAAGAACGTAATATTATGCAATCAATCATTGATGATAGCTACAAACAATTTGTAGATGTTATTAAAGATGGTAGACATATGTCTGAATCTGAAGTTAAAAAATTAGCTGACGGTAGAATTTATTCTGCACAACAAGCTAAATCAAATGGATTAATTGATGAGATTGGTTATGAAGATGATGCAATTAAAGACTTAAGAAGTGATATTAAATCTAAAAATGCACAAGTCGTAACTTATGATACATCATCAGGATTCTTAAACTTCCCAATGGGAGCTAAAAGTAAAATATCTTCTATGATGGGCTTAGATGATTTAAGTAAATATGAATCTTTAGTTAAAGCAAATAAATCACCACAACCTATGTACTTGTATGGTGAGTAAGGAGGGATTTTAAATGACTGAAGCAAGTTACGAACAAGTCGCTACAACTCGTGAACAAAGTGTTATTGAGCGTACAGTTAATAAACACATGTCTGATATAAAATCCATCGTATTTGCAGGATTCTGGGTTAGATTTTTAGCTTATATCATTGATATATTGGCTTTAGCAGGTTTTAAAGGAATAGTGTTAAGTCCTCTATTTGCATTAACACAAATTAAAAATGAATATTTATTTGTGCCATACTTTAGCGTTGGAAATATAGTAAGTGCCTTAATATTTTATTTATATTTTGTACTTATGACATATTATTTTAAAGCAACACTCGGTAAAATGATTCTAGGATTAAGTGTATACAGAGAAGATGCAAAATCGCTGAAGTTGAAAGATGTACTATTTAGAGAGTGGATTGGAAGAATTATATCAGGTGCATTATTAGGAATACCATATTTAGTTGTAGCTTTTAATAAAAAACATAAAGGTATTCACGACTATTTTGGTGAGACAGTAGTGCTTAAAAATAAATATATTCAACTAAGAAACGACTTCCAAAAGGCTACAAGATAAGCATGTTATAAACAAAAAAATTTTAAAGTCTCTTTAATCATGATAAAATATATTTATCAAGAATAAGGAGGCTTTTTTTAATGGCGCAAGTTACATTCAAGAATGAACCAGTTACAATATTAGGCAAGGAAGTTACAGTAGGTTCAGTAGCACCAGATTTTACTGTATTAGCAAATGATTTATCTGAAAAGACTTTAAAAGACTATGAAGGTAAAAAGAAACTTATTAGTGCCGTACCTTCTTTAGATACAGGAGTTTGTAGTCAACAAACTCGTAAATTCAACGAAGATGCTGCAAATGAACAAGATGGAGTTATCTTAACGATATCTAATGACTTACCATTCGCACAAAAAAGATGGTGTGCAGCTGAAGGTTTAGAAAATGTTGTTACATTAAGTGACCACCGTGATTTATCATTCGGTGAAAACTTTGGTGTTATAATGAAAGAACTTCGTTTATTAGCTCGTTCAGTATTTGTTTTGGACAAAGATAATAAAGTAGTTTACGCTGAAGTAGTGAGTGAAGGTACTAACCATCCTGACTATGATAAAGCTTTAGAAGCTTTTAGAAATTTAAACTAATTAACAACCATAAATCGCTGTCCATTAGATTGGACAGCTTTTTATACGAAAGAGGGCAATTATGACTGAAGAAAAGAATATAATGGAAATATTATTTGAAAAACTTGATGTAAAAAGTAAAGACCTCCATGACGAAAATGGCCAAAGCTATATTGAAAATTTAGGATTAGCAATGGAAGAAATTTATACGAACCAAAGAGATTTGTTAGAGCAATCTACTTTACAAGAACGTAGAAAAGCATTCCAATTTGCTTATTTAAGTTTATTAAAAGAAGAAGTTATTCAACCGAATCATCAAATGACGCCTGATTCAATCGGGTTTATTTTAAGTTATCTTGTAAACTTATTTAATAAAAATAGAGAATCACTAAATATAGTAGATATCGCAAGTGGTACTGGACATTTAAGTGCAACAATTAATGAACAAAACCAAGAAAAAACAGTTATGCATCATTTAATTGAAGTAGATCCAGTTTTACAACGTGTAAGCATTCATTTAGCTAACTTTTTAGAAATACCATTTGATGTATATCCACAAGATGCGATTATGCCTTTACCATTAGAGGAAGCAGATGTAATAGTTGGTGACTTACCAGTAGGCTATTATCCTGTTGATGAGCGTAGTAAAGAAATGAAATTAGGTTTTAGTGAAGGTCATAGTTATAGTCATTATTTATTATTAGAGCAAGCTGTAACTGCAACTAAGCCTGGGGGATATGTCTTTTTAATAGTTCCTACAAAATTATTTGAAGGTGAAGAAGTGAAACAGTTGCAAAAATATATTGCAACAGAGACAGAAATGCAAGCATTCTTGAATTTCCCTAACTCATTATTCAAAACAGAACAGTCACGTAAATCACTATTGATCCTACAAAAGAAAGATCAAGGAAATACTAAGAGTGTAGAGGTATTGCTTGCTAATATTCCTGACTTTAAGGCACAATCACAATTGCAAACGTTTTTATCTGAAGTAGATGAATGGATGGAAAAAAATCATTCTTCATAAACTGTGTTAATGCTTGATTCATAACTGTATTAGTGTTTAAATAGTATAGAAAAGTATTATCAGGAGGAAGTCTAAATGACAAAAATAATAGCAATTAATGCCGGTAGCTCATCTTTAAAATTTCAATTATTTGAAATGCCAGATGAAAAAGTTATCACTAAAGGGTTAATCGAGCGTATCGGGTTAAAAAATTCAATTTTCTCAATTTCTGTAAATGGAGAAAAAATAACTGAAACATTAGATATAGAAAATCATGATGTTGCAGTAAATATTATGTTAGATGCATTGAAAGAACATAATATTATTAATGACATCAATGATATTCAAGGTACAGGACATCGTGTTGTACATGGTGGGGAACTATTCCCTGAATCTGCACTTGTTACAGATGACGTATTGGCTAAAATCGAAACATTAACTGATTTAGCACCATTACACAATCCAGCCAATTTAATGGGTATTAAAGCATTCAGAAAATTATTACCAAGTATTCCACATGTTGCTGTATTTGATACATCATTCCACCAGACTATGCCTGAAGAATCATATTTATATAGTTTGCCATATCATTTCTATAAAGATTATGGTATTCGTAAATATGGTTTCCATGGAACAAGTCATAAATATGTATCAGAAAGAGCAGCTGAATTATTAGATCGTCCATTAGATCAACTTAGAATTATTTCTTGTCATATCGGTAATGGCGCTTCTATTGCAGCTATTGATGGCGGTAAATCTGTAGATACATCAATGGGCTTCACACCTTTAGCAGGTGTTACGATGGGTACACGTTCAGGTAACCTTGACCCAGCGTTAATTCCATATATAATGGAAAAAACAGGTAAAAATGCAGAAGAAGTATTAAATATTCTTAACAAAGAGTCTGGTCTTCTTGGTATCTCAGGATCATCTAGTGACTTAAGAGATATTCAGCAAGATGCAAATGAAGGTAATGAACGTGCTAAATTAGCATTGGATGTATTCGCATCTAGAATTCATAAATATATGGGTTCATATGCAACAAGAATGCACGGCTTAGATGCAATTGTATTTACAGCAGGTGTTGGTGAAAACTCTGATACTGTACGTGCTAAAGTATTAGAAGGATTAGAGTTTATGGGTGTTTATTGGGATCAACGCCTAAACACTGGATTACATGGTGAAGAAGCATTTATCAATTACCCACATTCACCAGTCAAAGTAATTGTAATTCCAACAGATGAAGAAGTCATGATTGCACGTGATGTATTGAAATTCGGTAACTTAGGTTAATATATTAAAGAACTTCACAATTTGTGTCGTTCTTAAACTGTCAATAAAGTATGAGACTTTGTTGACAGTTTTTTTATGCGAATTTTTTAGTAAAAACCGCACTTAAAGTGAATATATATATGTTTAAAATTATCTTGATTGGATATAACTAATTAATGTCTATTTTGAGGAGGATATTTATGAGACCAGAGAGAGCGTTAATGCGTTTAGTCAGAATAGTAACGAGAAGAGTAGCTAAAGAACAATCTAGAAAACAAAAACAAGAAAACAAACAAAATTTAAAAAATCAAAATGTAGATAATAAATAAATATAAGAAAAAAGCGTTCAGTTATACTGAACGCTTTTTTATATTGTAAGAATTATTTACTTTCATGGTGTTCATCAAATAATTCTTGTGTAGCTACAATAGGTTCGAAGTCATCTGGCATTGTTTCTGTTCTAACAACTAGAACGTCACAAGGTGAATTTCGCACGATTGATTCAGAAACTGAACCTACGATAAATCGTTCAACAGCATTTAAGCCGGAAGTACCACACATAATAAGGTCTACATCATAATCTATTGCTAATTTTTTAGGAATAACTGTTTTTGGTGAACCAAATTCAAGTTTAGTTGCTACATTAGAAACGCCATTTTTTTCAGCGAATTCTTTATATCCAGATAGTAAACTTTCAGCAAAGCTAGTAGCTTTATTTACTATTTGAGTATCGTAAGCCTCGACACTTGCATAAGATCGAGAATCTACAACATTGACGATTGTTAATTTTGCATCATTACGTTTAGCGACTGCCACAGCTTTGTTGTATGCCCATTCTGACTCAGTTGAACCATCTACAGCTATTAAAATATTTTTGTAAGTTAACATAAAAACCGCCTCCTAGTTCTTTTGTTTAATTATATCATAATTTTCTGAAAAAATAACATTTAAACTTTTAAATAAAAGGAAATATTGAACAGTTTTATGAGAAATATGTTAAAGTATAAATGCAGTAATAATTATTTGAAAATTTAGAAAATAAAGATAATATAAAAAATAAATAATAATGATTGCGCTTTCAAATTAGTGGCGTTAAGATTGAGTCAAGGAGGAATGTAAAATGATTATAGGGGTACCAAGAGAAATTAAAAATAATGAAAATAGGGTGGCATTAACACCTAGTGGCGTAGCTAGTTTAATCGCACAAAATCATGTAGTTAAAGTTGAGACAGAAGCTGGAATTGGTTCACAATTCACTGACGAAGATTATAAACAATCTGGCGCAGAAATTGTTAGTCAAGAACAAGCTTGGAATGTAGATATGGTTATGAAAGTTAAAGAACCACTTAAAGAAGAATATCAATTTTTCAAAAAAGATTTAATTTTATTTACATACTTACATTTAGCAGCAGAAGAGTCTTTAACTAACGCATTATTAGAAAAAGAAGTTACATCAATAGCTTACGAAACTGTACAGTTAAGCAATCGTTCATTACCATTATTAGCTCCAATGAGTGAAGTTGCAGGTAGAATGTCGACACAAATCGGCGCGCAATTTCTTCAAAAAACTAATGGTGGAATTGGTATACTATTATCTGGTGTTCCAGGTGTTAAACGCGGTAAAGTTACAATAATTGGTGGAGGACAAGCTGGTACAAATGCTGCTAAAATGGCAGTTGGACTTGGCGCAGACGTAACAATTATTGACTTAAATCCAACACGTTTACAACAATTAGACGATTTATTTGGTGCAAGTGTTCAAACAATGATGTCATCACCTTTAAATATTGAAGAAGCAGTAGTTGGAAGTGATTTAGTTATTGGTTCAGTACTTATTCCAGGAGCAAAAGCCCCGAAACTTGTAACTGAAGATATGGTTAAAAAAATGAAACCAGGTTCAGTTTTAGTAGATATCGCAATTGACCAAGGTGGATCATTCGAAACTTCAGACAGAATTACAACACATGATGATCCAACATACGTAAAACATGACGTAGTACATTATGCAGTTGCTAACATGCCAGGAGCAGTTCCAAGAACATCTACAATTGCATTAAATAATGCAACTACACCATATGCAATTCAATTAGCAAACAAAGGCTATGTAAAAGCATGTCAAGATAATGAAGCACTAGCAAAAGGTTTAAACACAATTCATGGTAAATTAACTTATGAAGAAGTAGCTAAAGCTTTTGATAAAGAATTCACACCATATCAAGAAATATTAAAATAAGCAGAAATTGAAAAAAACCTGTCTCTCTAAAGCCTGAGACAGGATTTTTTGTTTTTTTGCAGCTTGAGAAAATAAATATGAACAACTATAATTTGTATGTAATTTTATTGATTTACTTATAACAACGACGAGAAAGGTGAGCAAATGAATAGTAAAGACTATAAAATTTATTTAAGAGCTTTAGAAGGAAGAACAAATTTTTCAATAGAGCAAAGAAAAGAAATGTATGTTGACCAATTAGGAGATGAAGGAGAAAAGTACTTTAAGTCAGTATTAGATACAATAGAAAATATCAAATATATAAGTAACTTTGAAATAAGTGTGTCAAATCATGTACAAATTGATTTTTTGGTTGCAGCATCAGAGAAAATTTTTATTTTCGAAATTAAGCACTATAGTAATGAATGGTTCTTTGAAGATGATTATATTAAAAGTTCAAATGGACAGAAATATCATTCACCAATGCTACAAGTAGCTAAGATAAAAAAAGAAGTACAAAATATTTTAAATAAAACGGGTATTAGCAGAGAAATACAAACATTTATTATATTTACAAACCCTCACTTTAATATAGTCGGAGAAAGACCACCAAATATTATACTTCTTCATGAAATTCCCCAACTTTTTAAAATCATTGATACCCATCACGAATTAGATAATGAAGTGATTTTGACTATATTGAAACAATTTGAATCAATCCATTCGACATATTATCATAAGAATATTGCTTTAGTAAAAGATAAAGTAGCATCAGGATTAAGATGTCCAAAATGTAGAAAAATGTATACGATATCTTTTAGTAAGTTTCAAAGAAAATATTTTTGCTATTATTGTAAGGAACATTTAAATAGTGAAAATATTATTTATTCTAACTTACAAGAACTTTTTATAATCAAAAGAAAGCCATTTAAATTAAAAGAGGCAATAGAGTGGTGTCAACCAGTACAAGCTCATACAGTTAGAAGAGTGTGTCAAAAACATTTTAAAAGTCAAAATGTGCGAAATAAAAGATTTTATATAGAATAATATGAAAAAATCTAAGTTTAGTTTTTTAGTGAATATTATGAATATCAGTGTTTATGTTCACACAAGTCGAGAGAGGTGTAACTAAGGATGCTCTTGCTGACACAAGTCTAAAGAAGTGTAACTAAGGATGCTCTTGGTGACACAAGTCGAGAGAAGTGTAACTAAGGATGCCCATGCTGACACAAGTCTAAAGAAGTGTAACTAAGGATGCCCATGCTGACACAAGTCTAAAGAAGTGTAACTAAGGATGCCCATGCTGACACAAGTCTAAAGAAGTGTAACTAAGGATGCCCATGCTGACACAAGTCTAAAGAAGTGTTACTAAGGATGCCCATGCTGACACAAGTGGAAACAAGTGTAACTAAGGATGCTCTTGCTGACACAAGTCTAAAGAAGTGTAACTAAGGATGCTCTTGGTGACACAAGTCAGTAGAAGTGTAACTAAGGATGTCCATGGTGACACAAGTCGAGAGAAGTGTAACTAAGGATGCCTATGATGACACAAGTGGAAAGAAGTGTAATCATCTCATACCATAACACACTAAAATCCGCATCTCATACCTTAATGAGATGCGGATTTATATTAATACTTATACTATTTTCGTACCGTGGACTTCATCAAATGGGATATCTTCTGTTAATGCTGATAAATTATCTTTATTTAGTCCGCCACCTGGCATGATTGTTATGTTTCCTTTTGAATGGATTAACAATTTGCCGAGATGGTTTACGTTATCGAATATTGAAGTGTCACTTGGTCCGCCATGTGTTAATAAACGAGTAAATTGTTGGTTGATTAACCAATCTAATGATTTAAGTTGGTTGTACGGATTGATGGAATCAAATGCCATATGACAAACGGCTGGTATTACACCACATGCTTCTTTTAAAGACTGCATTTTCCATTCATCTAAGTGTTCGTTTTCGTCTAAGCAACCAAATACAAAGGCATCAACATTTAATTCTTTTAATTGTATGATGTCTTGTCTCATTATTTCGTATTCAAAGTAATCATAATTAAAATCTCCGCCACGTGGTCTAATCATAACTGCAACTTCGACATTGTTTTGATGACAAAGTTCTACTGCTATTTTTACCATTCCATAGCTTGGCGTTGTGCCACCTACTGAAAGGTTATCACAAAGTTCTATTCTGTTAGCACCGTTTTTAATAGCGTTATTTATTTGAGTAATTGTTTCTACGCAAGCTTCTTTGATCATTTTTTATATCCAGTCAAAATTTTATGTCCGTCTTTAGTTACGACAATATCATCTTCAATTCTAACGCCGGCAACTGTAGGAACGTAAATACCTGGTTCTACTGTTAATACCATACCTTCTTGGAATTCATCCTTATTTGTACTAGAGATGTCAGGGAATTCGTGAACACTTAATCCGAGTCCATGTCCTAGTCTATGAGGGAAGTATTCACCATAACCTGCATTACTAATAATATCTCTTGCTACTTTATCGCAGTCTGAAATTTTAGCACCAGGTTTTATCATGTCTATAGCTTGTTTGTTTGCATTAAGTACAACATTATAAATTTCTTTAGCTTTTTCTGATGGTGTACCGAATGGAACTGTTCTAGTTATGTCTGAACAGTAACCTTTATAAATTACACCTAAATCAAATAACACATATTCATTGTCTTTTAACTTTCTATCTCCAGGTGTACCATGCGGAGCAGCAGCATGGTCGCCAAACAACACCATAGTATCGAAGCTCATTTTTGAAATGCCATGTTGTTTCATCGTTGTTTCGATATGATTTAATACTTCTATTTCAGAAATACCTTCTTCTAACTTTTCAACACCAGCTTGAATAGCTAAATCTGCATATTTAGCCGCTTCTTGTAACATTTCAATTTCATTATCTGTTTTAACATTTCTAATATCTTTTAATACTTGATCAATATCGACAATTGTTTCTACGTTAAAAGCTTTTTCAATTTCACGAAGTCTTTTAACAGATAAATGTTCAGATTCTATTGCAAATGTTTTATAAGATTGTTGCTCGATTATATCAAAAGGTGATTCAGTATCTAAATAACCAACGATATTGCCTTTGAAACCAGCGTTCTTAGCTTCTTCTACTTCCATTTTTGGACAAAATAAAGTTTCGTCACCATCTTTAGTAATTAATAAACTAAATAATCGTTCATGAGGCTCAGATAAATAACCCGTTAAATAAAAAATATTTAATGGAGTTGTTATCCATGCCGCATCTACACCTTTTTCTTTTAAAAATGTTGTAATTTCATTATGTTTCATTATTATGCCTCCCGCTTCTCTTTCTTACATTATTATTTTAGACTTCTTGATTCATAAATTCAAATTTAGGGTATATAACATATGGAAAAGACAATATGAGGAGGGAAAGTCATGAAAGTATCATTTCATGGACAATCAGTAATCTATTTTGAGAGTAAAGGACAAAAAGTGATTGTGGATCCATTTATTACTGGAAATCCAATGTCAGATTTAACAGCAGATGAAGTAGAGGTCGATTATATTATTTTAACTCATGGTCATGGAGATCATTTAGGTGATACTGCTAGCATTGCAAAAAGAACTGGTGCAACAGTAATTGCTTTCCCAGAAGCGATTGATTATTTATCAAATAAATATAATCTTGAAAACTTACATCCAATGAATATTGGAGGCAATGTTGAATTCAAATTTGGTAAAGTTAAATACGTTCAAGCATTTCATAGTAATAGCATTACAGAAGAAAATGGTGAAATTGTTTATTTAGGTATGCCAGCAGGGATTGTATTAGAAACTGAAGCTGGAACGATTTACCATACAGGAGATACAGGATTATTTAGCGATATGAAATTAATTGCAGATAGACATCCAGTTGATTTATGTTTCATTCCAATTGGCGATAATTTCACGATGGGAATTGATGATGCAAGTTATGCAATTAATGAATTTATTAAACCTAAAAAAGTAGTACCAATACATTACGATACATTTGATTATATTAAGCAAGATCCTAAAGAGTTTGAAAAGGCTGTTACGTCATCTGAAGTAAGTATTCTAAAAGCAGGAGAATACGTCGAATTATAAAATAGAGATTAGAAGTGGTTGCATATAAACGCAACCACTTTTCTTTTGTAAACATATCATTTAACCACTCAAAAATGTATAATAGAAAGTAATTCATTAAATTTGATAGAGGGTATAAACATGACGAAACATGAACAAATTATAAAGTACATTGAGTCGTTATCTGTTGGACATAAAATCTCTGTCAGGCAGATAGCCAAAGATTTAAATGTCTCAGAAGGTACTGCTTATCGAGCAATAAAAGAAGCGGATAACAAAGGGCTCGTAGCTTCAATTGATAGAGTTGGTACTGTTAGAATTGAGCGTAAGTCTAGAGAACAAATTGAGAATTTAACTTTTAACGAAATTGTTAAAATAGTAGATGGTCAAGTATTAGGCGGAAAGCAAGGTTTATATAAAACATTATCCAAATTTGCTATTGGGGCAATGGAGTTAAATGATGTAGTAAAATATTTAACTAAAAATACATTGCTTATAGTGGGTAACCGCGCTGATGTTCAATTGGAAGCTTTAAAGAGAGGTTCGGCAGTACTAATTACTGGTGGGTTTGAAGCAAATGAAGAAATTATTGAATATGCTAATGAATTTGAACTACCAATTATTTCTTCAAATTACGACACTTTTTTAGTAGCAAATGTTATTAATAGAGCCATCTATGATCAAATGATTAAGAAAGAAATTCTAATGGTCGAAGATATTATGATACCTATAGAATCAACTTCTCATCTTGATGACACGCAAAAAGTAAGAGATTGGAATGAATTATCCCAACTTACTTCTCACACACGTTTTCCTGTAATTGACAGTGAATCGAAAGTTGTGGGTATCTTGACAAGTAAAGACATTGTGAATGAAGAACTAGATAGAAGTATTAAACCATTAATGACTAAATCACCTATAGTTGCACATTTGAATACAACGATTGCAACCTGTGCGCATCTCATGATTTGGGAAGGTATAGAATTGTTACCAGTTGTTTCTAGTTCTAAAGAATTGATTGGTATTATATCAAGAGAAGATGTATTAAAGACTATGCAGTTAATGAGTAAACAACCACAAATTGGAGAAACAATTCATGACCAAATTGCGAAACAAATAACGATGGTTAATGGAAATGTTGTTGTAAATATATCGCCACAACTTACAAATCAATTTGGTATGATGACGAAATCTGTATATATTGCTGTCATTGAAGAAGCATTACGTTATGAAATACGAAAAATGAAAAAATCTGAAATTATGATTGAACATATAGATATTTATTATATAAAGACTGTTCAAATAGATGATGAAGTCGAAGTGAAAATCTCTACTTTAGATATCGGAAGATTATTTGCTAAATTTGAAGTGACTATGGTTAGTGGAAGTGCAACAGTTGCCAAAGCTTTACTTATGTGTCAAATTTTCGAAAAATAAAAAAGCGTTATAAATACAACGCTTTTAAAGAAATTAATTATGCTTTTTTTGTTCGAACTCTTCCCAAGCTTTATTTTCAATGGGTAAGTTGCCTTTAAAGTATTTGCTTGCTTTATAACCATAAGTAAGATTCAAAATACCAAAGAATAATAATACGATTACAATGATATACGTTACTAAAGTTGGAAATAAAAATACTTGATCAACTGCAAATGCTATCATAAATATACCGAAATAAAATCTAGAGCGAGCTTTATGATAGGCTTTTCTAACATCGCGTTTTGTTCTAAATGAACGCGCAAGATTTAAAATTGCAAATATTAAAGCTAGAATCATAATTGTTACTGCTAAAGCAACAAATGTGGACATAATTTCAGGTGACATGATTTATTCCTCCTACCAAATCGAATTATATCAATTAATAAAATATAAGTAAATATAAAGAAAGAAGGATAACAATGGAAGAAATATTAAATAAAATTAAGCAATATGAAACAATTATAATACATAGACATGTGAGACCGGATCCTGATGCATACGGTTCACAGTTAGGATTGAAATATATATTACAAGATACTTTTCCAGAAAAGAATATATATGCAGTAGGGCAATCAGAACCTACTTTAGAATTTATAGGTGATTTAGATGAAATATCTGATGATACTTATAATGGTGCACTAGTGATTGTATGTGATACAGCTAATTCACCTAGAATTGATGATGAACGATTTAACAAAGGTTCAGAACTAATTAAAATAGATCATCATCCACCAGTTGATTCATATGGTGATATTAATTTCGTTAATACAAATGCATCATCGACTAGTGAGATAATCTTTGATTTAAATCATTCATGGAATTTGAATGACTCAAATGTAAGTGAGCGAGCAAGCCGAGTTTTATATTTAGGTATTGTTGGAGATACTGGAAGATTCTTGTTTGATAACACAACACCACATACTATGGAAGTTGCAGCACAATTGATGACGCAAGAGTTTGAACGTAATAGACTACTCAATCAATTAAGTGAACGTGAACCTGAGTTATTACACTTTCAAGGTTATATATTACAAAACTTCAATTATGATGGTGAAGGCTTTTGTTCTATAAAAATTACGAAAGACATTCTTGAAAAATTTAATTTAAAACCTAACGAAGCTTCATTATTTGTAAATACAGTTGCAGATATTAAAGGACTTAAAGCATGGGTATTTGCTGTCGATGAAGGTAAAGAAATTAGATGTAGAATACGTTCAAAAGGAATTACAATCAATCACATAGCTGCTAAGTATAATGGTGGTGGACATCCAAATGCTTCAGGTGCCTCCGTATATAGTTGGGAAGAGTTTGATGCATTAACTGCAGATATTAAATCTGAAATTTAGGAGGTGTAGCGCATGGTAAGTCATTTAAATATTCATTCATCATATGATTTATTAAATTCAAGCATCAGAATTTCAGATGTCGTTGAAAAAGGTAAAGATGAAAATTATCAAGCGCTAGCTTTAACGGATTTAAATGTTATGCACGGTGCATTACAATTTTATGATGAATGTTTAAAGGTAAATATAAAGCCGATTATTGGATTAACAGTATATTTAGATGATCAACTTAATCAAGTTGAATGCGTTTTATTAGCAAAAAACAATATTGGTTATCATAATTTAATTAAACTATCATCAGCAATTTCTCTTAAAGAGCGGTTTTCAACGCCTGTTGAGTGGTTGAATACTTATTCTGATGGGTTAATCATTATAGCAAAACAACTTAGCCCAGATAATGCCTATTTATTCCAAGCAATTCAAATTAATGATGATGATAAATATTTATCTCATAATTCTAGTGCGGAATTAACACATAAAAAAGTGTATATACAATCTGCATTATATTTGAATCAAGATGACGGAGATAGTTTGATTGGTTTAAAAGCGATTAAAAATAATGAAAAATTAACGATTAGTGATTTTAACAAGAATATAAACAGACATTTCTTATCTGAAAAAGAATTACCGAATATAGATGTTTCAAATGAATATATTGAAAATACTGATGAGATAGCGCAAAAATGTAACGTTGAAATTACATATCATCAAGATTTATTACCTAAATTTGACACACCAGAGCATAAAACAAGTAATGAATACCTTTGGGAATTGTTAATGATTAATAAAGAAAGATACCCACAATTCAATGAAGAATATGAAAAAAGATTAAAATACGAATATGACATTATTGTCTCAATGGGCTATGCTGATTACTTTTTAATTGTTAGTGATTTGATTCAATATGCTAAAGAACAAAATGTACTAGTCGGACCAGGACGTGGATCATCAGGAGGTTCATTAGTTAGTTATATTTTAAATATAACGACGATTGATCCGATAGAGTTTGATCTGTTATTTGAACGTTTTTTAAATCCAGAGCGTGTAACAATGCCAGATATTGATATTGATTTTCAAGATACTAAAAGAGATAAAGTAATTCAATATGTACAAAATAAATATGGAGACAATAAAGTAGCAGGTATTGTTACATATGGTCATTTACAAGCAAGAGCGGTGGCAAGAGATGTAGGAAGAATTTTACAGTTTGATGATGCGACTTTAAATTATATATCTAAACTGATACCACATAAATTAGGTATTACACTGAACGAAGCTTATGAGAGTGAAGAATTTAAGCAATTTGTTAATCAAAATCATTTACATGAAAAATGGTTTGAACTCAGTAAACAACTTGAAGGATTACCGCGTCATACGTCTACTCATGCAGCGGGTATTATTATAAATGACCAATCATTACATCAATTTGTTCCTACTATGATGGGTGACACGGGTGTTTTAACACAGTGGACAATGACAGAAACTGAAAAAATAGGCTTGCTGAAAATTGACTTTCTTGGATTAAGAAACTTATCTATTATTCAACAAGTCGTTAATCAAGTTAAATATCAAGAAAATAAAAATATAGATATTGAAGAAATACCTTTCGACGATGCTAAAGTTTTTCAGCTTTTATCAAGAGGGGAAACTACAGGAATATTCCAACTTGAATCACAAGGCGTTCGAAGTGTATTAAAAAGATTAAAGCCTGATCATTTCTTGGATATTGTTGCCGTAACTTCTCTTTATAGACCTGGCCCAATGGAAGAAATTCCTACTTATATAAAACGGCGTAGACAGAATGAACAAATTGAATACTTACATCCAGATTTAGAAGGTATATTGAAATCAACATATGGTGTTATTATTTATCAAGAACAAATTATGCAAATTGCAAGCAAATTTGCTGGATTTTCTTATGGTGAAGCGGATATTCTAAGACGTGCGATGAGTAAGAAAAATAGAGCAGTACTAGAAAATGAAAGAAAGCATTTTGTTAACGGAAGCTTAGAACGTGGGTACGAGGAATCAACAGCAATAAAAATATTTGATTTAATTCTTAAATTTGCTGATTACGGTTATCCGAAAGCTCATGCTGTAGCTTACAGTAAAATTGCATATATCATGACATATTTAAAAGTTCATTATCCGACTTATTTTTATGCCTCTATACTATCCAATGTAGTAGGTAATGAAGTGAAAACTGAACAAATGGTAACTGAATTGAAAAGAATAGGTGTTAAAATTTATCCACCATCCATTAACGATAGTGAGTGGTTTTATAAAGCAACTTCAGACGGAATTTACACGTCACTTGGGGCAATAAAAAGTGTTGGTTATCAAAGTGTCAAAAGTATTGTCGATGAAAGAAAGACAAATGGTAAATATAAAGACATGTATGATATTGTTCATAGACTTCCTAATAAAGTGAAAAATAAAAAAATGATACAATCACTTATTTATTCAGGTGCATTAGATACTTTCGGTCAAACAAGAGCTACCATGTTACAGTCAATTGACGATGTTTATGAAAGTAGTGAGTCAGTTGGAGATGCCAATAATTTACTTGCAGAACTAGGCTTAAATGTAAAAAAAGAATTCAAAGAAGTTGAAGAAATGCCTAGTCTTATGAAAAGTGAATATGAAAAAGAATATTTAGGATTTTATGCGACTGAACATCCTATTCTATCATTATTCAAAGAACTCCAATATTTATCTATTTATCCAATTAGAATACAAAATGACAAAGTACCTATGTTAGTCATGATTGCTTCATTAAGAAAAATTAGGACTAAAAAAGGGCAAAATATGGCTTTTGTAAATATAATTGATGGTATAAATGAAGTGGAAGGTGTTATTTTTCCAGATGCATATAAACTAATTGAAACAACTGAAATTATAAGCGTACCAATTATTATTCAAGGTAAGTTTGAGAAAAGAAATGGAAAGATGCAAATCATTATTAATAGTATAGAAACGTTAGAAGACTTTAAAAAAGAAAAGTTAGCAACTACTAAAGAAGTTGTGGTTAGAAATGTGACAAGTCTGGATGAATGGGTAACAAAATCAGAGGAAAGTAAAATTAAAGTAACATACTTTAACGATGATGATTTTACCTCAAAATCACTTGGATATTTAAATTTGAATAAAGGTGATTTTGAAGAATTTATAAATATAGTAGGTTATGAAAATGTACGACTTTTATAGTCTTTATTAATTAAATAAATTATGATATAGTATTCTTCATGGTGGTCTGACCACTGTGAAGAATTTTTTAATTTAAATAATAAAATTTCATGTATAATAAAGGGATAGATACATAAAATGAAGGGATGATCATTTTGTCACTAAGAGACGATGCTCTATATATGCACAAAGAAAAACAAGGTAAATTAGGTGTCTACGCAAAGGTTAAAGTTACTAATAAAGAGGAATTAAGCCTTGCTTATTCACCGGGAGTTGCTGAGCCATGTAAAGATATACATGAAGATGTACGTAAAGTATATGACTATACAATGAAATCAAATGCTGTAGCAGTTATTACTGATGGTACTGCTGTATTAGGTCTTGGAGATATTGGTCCTGAAGCAAGTATTCCAGTTATGGAAGGTAAAGCAGTATTATTTAAAAGCTTTGCAGGCGTAGATGGCGTACCAATAGCATTAAACACGACAGATGTTGATGAAATTGTAAACACAGTTAAACTATTAGAACCTAACTATGGCGGCGTTAACTTAGAAGACATTTCAGCTCCTAGATGTTTTGAAATTGAAGAGAGACTTAAAAAAGAAACTAAAATACCTGTATTTCATGATGATCAACATGGTACTGCAATCGTCACAGTGGCTGGATTAATAAATGCACTCAAAATTACTGACAGAAAATTATCCGATATAAAAGTAGTCTTAAATGGCGCTGGTGCTGCTGGTATTGCAATTATAAAATTATTATATAGTTATGGCGTAAGAAACATGATTATGTGTGATTCTAGAGGTGCAATTTATGAAGATCGTCCTTATGGAATGAATCCTACAAAAGATTTTGTGGCTAAATGGACTAATAAAGACAAAATCGAAGGAAAACTAGAAGATGTTATTAAAGAAGCTGATGTTTTTGTTGGTGTTTCAGTAGAAGGCGCATTAACAAAAGAATTAGTTGAAACTATGGCAGAGGACCCAATTATTTTTGCTATGGCCAATCCGGTTCCTGAAATTATGCCTAATATTGCAAAAGAAGCTGGTGCAAAAGTTATAGGCACAGGACGTTCAGATTTTCCAAATCAAATTAATAATGTATTAGCATTCCCTGGTATATTTAGAGGTGCTTTAGATATTAGAGCAACACATATAAACGAAGAAATGAAACAAGCGGCTGTAGAAGCCATTGCTAACTTAGTTTCAGAAGATGAATTAAATTCAGACTATGTAATACCTGGTCCATTTGATGCAAGAGTTGCACCTTATGTTGCAAGAGCTGTAGCTAAAGCCGGTATGGAATCAGGCGTAGCACGTATTGAAGTCGATTTAGATGAAATTGAGCGAAAAACATACGAATTAGCTGACTTGTCATAGTTTGGGAAGGAGGCACCACATTGGATAAAAATAAGCAAAAAGGTTTAATCAAGATTGTCGAACAAATTCAATCAATTATTGTTGAAAAAAATATTCAAGTGGGCGAAAAGCTACCTTCTGAAAGATTTTTAAGTGAGACACTTAATGTCGGGCGTTCAAGTATAAGAGAAGCTCTTAGAGCATTAGAGCTTCTCGGTGTAATACATACTAGGAGAGGTGAAGGTACATTTCTAAGTGATATGTACCAACACCAACTTTTTGATTTGATTGGTAGGTTTTTGATCCATAATGAATCTCAATTAGATGAAATAAATGAGCTTAAATGGATGATTGAAAATTTTTGTGAAGAACATAATAGCATCGAAACAAATTCAAAAGAAGAACTTGTTTCTTCTAATAATAATCAAATTATGTATATGATTTGGAAACTACTCTCTCAATATAGTGATAGATTTGAAAGAGATAATTGTAAATAAGATCAGGGGGATAGTGACATGTTTAAAGACTTGTTCAATCGAAACCAAAAAAAGAAAAAATATGTAACTGTTCAAAACAGTAAAGATAATGACGTGCCAGAAGGTATTATGACTAAATGTCCAAAATGTAAAAAAATTATGTATACGAAAGAACTCGTACAAAATTTAAATGTTTGTTTTAATTGTGATCATCATATTGCGCTTAGTGCTCACGACAGAATTAAAACTGTAAGTGATGAAGACGCGTTTAAAGAATTCGATGTCGGTATGACTGCTTCAAATCCTTTAGAATTTCCTGGATATGAAGATAAGCTTGAAAAAGATAGACAAAAAACAGGTCTTAATGATGCTGTTGTTACAGGTGTTACAACAATAGATGGTATCCCTTATGGTATTTGCGTTATGGATTCCAGATTTAGAATGGGTAGTATGGGTGCAGTAGTCGGAGAGAAAATTTGTAGAATAGTAGATTATTGTGCAGATCATGATTTACCATTTGTATTATTTACAGCAAGTGGTGGTGCACGGATGCAAGAAGGTATAATTTCACTTATGCAAATGGCTAAAACAAGCGTTTCAATCAAACGTCATAGTGATAAAGGTTTACTTTTTATTTCTTATATGACACATCCAACTACAGGAGGCGTTTCAGCTAGTTTCGCATCTGTAGGGGATTTAAATTTTGCAGAACCAAAAGCATTAATTGGATTCGCAGGTAGAAGAATCATTGAACAAACTATAAGTGAAAAACTACCTGATGATTTCCAAACGGCAGAATTTTTACTAGATCATGGACAACTTGATAAAGTTGTACATAGAAAAGATATGTACAAAACATTAAGTACTGTTCTTAAGATGCATCACAACGAGGTGAGAGATAATGCTTGAATTTGAAAAACCTTTAGAAGAGATTAAAGAGAAGATAGCATCTCTAAAAGCTTATCAAGAAAAGCATGGTGTTAATTTATTAGATGAAATTGAAATATTAGAAGCAACTTTGTCTAAAGAAACAGAACAAATATATAAAAACTTAAAGCCTTGGGATAGAGTACAAGTTGCTAGGTTGCAAGAAAGACCAACAACGCTAGATTATATTCCATATATATTTGATGACTTTATAGAATTACATGGCGATCGTACATTTAGAGATGATCCAGCATTAATAGGTGGATTAGCTTATTTTAATGGATTACCTGTAACAGTTATTGGTCATCAAAGAGGTAAAGATACGAAAGATAATATTTACCGAAACTTCGGTATGGCACATCCTGAAGGGTATCGTAAAGCTTTGAGATTAATGAAACAAGCAGAAAAATTCAACCGTCCTATTATAACCTTTATTGATACAAAAGGTGCGTATCCAGGTAAAGCTGCTGAAGAACGTGGCCAAAGTGAATCAATTGCTAAAAACTTAATTGAAATGGCTTCATTAACTGTTCCCGTTATTTCTATCGTAATTGGTGAAGGAGGAAGCGGCGGAGCACTTGGTTTAGGTGTTACGAACCGTTTACTTATGCTTGAAAATAGTACGTATTCTGTAATCTCTCCTGAGGGTGCAGCTGCATTATTATGGAAAGATTCAAGTTTAGCACAAATGGCAGCTGAAACGATGAAAATTACTGCTCCTGATTTATTTGAATTAGGGGTTGTAGATGAAGTGGTTAAAGAACCATTTGGTGGAGCACATAAACATTTAGAAAACCAAGCAACACTTATAAAGACTTCAATTAACAAACATATGTCTGAGTTAAAAACATTATCTCCAGAAAGTTTAGTTGAAGATAGGTTTAAAAAGTATCGTAATATAGGAAGTTATATTGATTAATAACAAACATGGAAAAGAAAAGTCTTGTTTAAAAGACTTTTCTTTTTCTTTGTTATGAGTATATATGCATAATAGAAATAAATGTATAGCGTTTTCAAGATTCCGAATATTACAAAACTTAGAATCTTTGTTTAAGAAGACGTTTACATATCTAAATAACGTTAGTTTTAATGGAATCAAGCAATTATTTGTGTTATTTTTAAATTAACAAACATATAACAAGAGAGGTCTGTATATTTATGAAAAAAATTGCAGTATTAACGAGTGGTGGAGATTCACCAGGGATGAACGCAGCTATTCGTGCGGTTGTTCGTAAAGCTATTTATCATGATATTGAAGTTTATGGTGTTTACCAAGGATATTTAGGTTTAATCAATGATAATATTGAAAAACTTGAATTAGGCTCAGTAGGTGACATGATTCAAAGAGGTGGAACATTCCTTTATTCTGCAAGGTGTCCAGAATTTAAAGAAAAAGAAGTTCGTGCTAAAGCTATCGATAACCTTGAAAAAAGAGGTATAGAAGGCTTGGTTGTTATCGGAGGCGATGGTAGCTATAGAGGCGCACAAAGATTAAGTGAAGAAGCAAAGAACCTTAAAACAATTGGTGTACCAGGTACAATCGATAATGATATAAATGGTACTGACTTCACAATCGGCTTTGACACAGCTCTTAACACAATTATAGAGTCTGTTGATAAAATTAGGGATACGGCATCAAGTCATGAACGTACTTTTATTATCGAAGTTATGGGTAGAGATGCTGGGGATTTAGCATTATGGTCAGGATTAGCTGCTGGAGCTGAAACAATTTTAATTCCAGAAGTAAAAGCGGACATAGAAGAAATTGCTGAAAAAATCCAACAAGGCATGGATCGTGGTAAGAAACACTCAATTATTGTATGTGCTGAAGGTGTTATGACAGGTAATCAATGCGGCGAAGAATTAAAAAAATATATCAACATTGATACACGCGTTTCATGTTTAGGTCATATTCAAAGAGGTGGTACACCTACAGGTATGGATAGAGTATTAGCATCAAGATTAGGTGGATACGCTGTCGAATTACTTATGCAAGGTGAAAGTGCTAAAGCAGTTGGCATTCAACAAAATGAGTTAACATGTACTCACTTTGATGGAATATTCCAATCAGAACATAATATCGATAACAAAATGTATGAATTAGCGCATCAATTATCTATTTAAATCAAGTAAAAACTATGGAGGTCATTTTAAAATGAGAAAGACAAAAATTGTATGTACGATAGGTCCAGCATCAGAATCAGAAGAAATGTTAGAAAAATTAATGCTTGCAGGGATGAACGTCGCTAGATTGAACTTCTCTCACGGCAGTCACGAAGAACATAAAGGTCGTATAGATACAATTAGAAAAGTAAGTGCAAAATTAAACAAAAACATTGGTATCTTACTTGACACTAAAGGTCCAGAAATCAGAACGAATAATATGAAAAATGGTTTAATTGAACTTACTAAAGGTAGTGAAGTTACAGTTAAAACAACAGAAGTTGAAGGTACTCCTGAAGCATTTTCAGTAACTTATGAGAAATTAGCTGAAGACCTTGAAGTTGGTTCAACAATTCTACTTGATGATGGTTTAATAGAACTTACTGTTAAATCTATAGACGTTACTAAAGGTGAAGTCGTTTGTCATGTAGAGAATACAGGAGAACTTAAAAATAAAAAAGGTGTTAACTTACCAGGTGTTAAAGTAAATCTTCCAGGTATTACTGAGAAAGATGCTAGCGATATTCGTTTTGGTATTGAACAAAATGTAGATTTCATAGCTGCAAGTTTCGTAAGACGTCCTTCAGATGTTTTAGATATTCGTGGAATTTTAGAAGAAAAAGAAAACAATACAATTAAAATTATTCCTAAAATTGAAAATGAAGAAGGAATTGAAAATATCGATGAAATTCTTCAAGTTTCAGACGGATTAATGGTAGCTCGTGGTGATATGGGTGTTGAAATCTTACCAGAAGCTGTACCAATGGTTCAAAAACAATTAATTAAGAAATGTAATAAATTAGGTAAACCAGTTATTACAGCTACACAAATGTTAGACTCAATGCAAAGAAATCCTCGTTGTACAAGAGCTGAAGCAAGTGACGTAGCCAACGCTATTTATGACGGTACAGATGCAGTAATGTTATCTGGTGAAACTGCAGCTGGATTATATCCAGAAGAAGCTGTACGTACTATGCAAAATATCGCAGTAGCTGCTGAAGATGCACAAGATTACAAAAAATTATTGTCAGATCGTTCAAAAATGATAGACACAAACTTAGTAAATGCTATAGGTGTATCAGTGGCACATACAGCATTAAACTTGAATGTAGAATCAATCGTAGCTGCAACAGAAAGTGGAGCAACTGCACAAACAATTTCTAAATATAGACCACATTCACATATCATTGCTGTAACACCAAACGAAACAACTGCTCGTCATATGACATTAGTATGGGGCGTTTTACCGGTTGTTAAAAAAGGTGAGCAAAATACGGATGAGTTATTAAACAATGCAGTATCAACAGCAGTAAACACTGGTTTAGTTGATAATGGTGATTTAATCATTATTACAGCAGGTGTTCCTACTGGAGAATCAGGTACAACTAACTTAATGAAAATACATTTAGTTGGGGATGAATTAGCTAAAGGTCAAGGTATTGGTCATAATTCAACAGTAGGTAAAGCAGTAGTTGTAAATAAAGCTGAAGATTTAAAAGGAAAAGATTTAAGTGAATCAGTCGTAGTTACACAATCTACAGATGCAGAAATGGTTCCTTACTTAGAAAAAGCAAAAGGGATTGTAACTGAAGAAGGTGGTTTAACTTCACACGCAGCTGTAGTTGGACTTAACTTAGGCGTTGCAACAATAGTTGGAGTAGAAGATGCTCGTCAAAAAATTGTAGACGGTACTTTAATTACATTAGATCCTAAACAACATAAAATATATGAAGGATACGCTAACGTACTTTAATATATAGATTAACTTTAAAAGAGGATGAGACAATTAATTTGTCTCATCCTCTTTGTCATAGGTCCTTTATATTCACACAAGCCGAGAGAAGTGTAAGTAAGGATAGTTATATTCACAAAAGTCAGGAGAAGTGTAAGCAAGGATAGCTATATTCACACAAGTCGAAAGAAGTGTGAATAACCTATATATAAAAAGAGTAGAAATTCACTTTCAACAATGAATTTCTACTCTTTTTTATATCTCTAGGACATTGTGTCCAAGCTCTTTATCTTATTTAAATACTTTTTTCTTTTGAATAAAATACATCAAAGTTAAAAGGATAAACCAAATTGGAGTGATTAAGATAGCGATTAAGGTAATTTTGTTTGTCATCAATAAAATGAATACAAAGATAAAGAATATTAATGTTATCCATGCTACTGGTACGCCACCTGGCAATTTGAATTTAGAACTTTTATTTAACTCAGGGGAAATCTTACGATATTTAATATAAGCAATAATAATCAGCGACCATACAACTAAAAATAAAACGGTTGAAACTGATGTAACGTATTTAAATACTTCTCCAGCATCTTTTATAACGTAGTTTAGAATTACAGAAATCATTAATAAAAAACAACTGAATAGTGTAGCTTTATAAGGAACACCTGTCTTGTTTGTTTCGCCAAATCTTTTATTAGCTTGTCCATTTTGAGATAAACCATAGAGCATTCTACTATTTGAAAAGATTCCACTATTACAAGATGATGCTGCAGCTGTAAGAACTACAAAGTTAATAATTGCTGCAGCTATTGGAATCCCTATGAGGCCAAATAGTTTAACAAATGGACTTTCTGCAGGATCAATTTTATCCCATGGCGTAATAGACATGATGATAATTAGTGAACCTACATAAAAAATCATAATACGAATAGGGACACTGTTTATTGCTCTCGGAATTGTTTTGTGAGGGTCTTTCGTTTCACCTGCAGTGACACCTATTAATTCAATTCCAACAAAAGAAAATGTAGCCATTTGGAATGACATGAAGAATCCATTCATACCATTTGGAAATATTCCATCATGATCCCATATATGTGTTATTGATGCAGTACCATAAGGTGTTTCATACGCCATAACAATCATTATAATTCCTACAATTATTAGTGCTACAATTGTTGTGATTTTGATAATCGAAAACCAAAATTCTAATTCTCCAAATAGTTTAGCAGTCATTAAATTCAAGGACATTAAAACGAGTATAGTAAATAATGCTGTTAGCCATGTTGGTATATTTGGAAACCAAAAACTTATGTATTTTGCAACTGCTGTAACTTCAGCCATGCCTGTTACGATCCAACAGAACCAGTAAGTCCATCCTGTTATGTATCCAGCAAATGGTCCGATATATGTATGAGTTACATCTGCGAATGAATGAAAATCAGTATTTGACAGTAAGATTTCACCTAAAGCTCGCATAAATAAAAATAGTATTAATCCTATAATAATATAGGTAAGCAGAATTGATGGACCGGCAGAATGAATTGTTTCTCCAGCGCCTAAAAACAAACCAGTACCGATTGCTCCCCCTATAGCAATAAGCTGTACGTGTCTATTACTCAACTCCCTTTGTAAATTATTAGACATAAAACCTATTTCCTTCTTTCATATTCAAAATTTTATGTTTTTATTATGCACTTGCTGTCAGAAAATAGCAATTAAAAACTTAAGTATATTAATGGTTAAATTTTACTTAAATCATGATTTATAATTTTTATCATATATAATAATAAAAATGAATGTTTAAAGTGTAAAAAGGACTAAATCTGATAAATGTGATAAGATATAATTATCTTAAAAATCCTTTGTTGTTCACGTTTTGGAGGTATATTTAATTTATTATATGAATATTATAAAAACGATAAATTTACATTTGTTTAATTTAATTTAATTTCAATTACTAACTTTTTTCAAGTTTCAAAGGTCTTCGCATTCACAAATCAACAGAAATTATATATAATGTAATATGAAAGCCATTACATATATGGGCAATTATTTAGTAAGGGGGATATTATTATGGCACAAGTAGCAAAAGGTTTAGAAGGTATCATTGCTTCTGAAACTGAAATTAGTTCAATTATAGATAATCAATTAACTTACGCAGGTTATGAAATAGATGATCTAACTGAAAATGCATTATTTGAAGAGGTAATGTTTTTACTTTGGAATTTAAGATTACCTAATAAAGCAGAATTAGAAGAATTAAATGGGAAGTTATTTGATTATATGACTTTAAATCCAAGAATGTATAGTCACTTTGAAGATTATGCAACGGATAAAATACACCCAATGACAGGATTACGTACATCGTTATCTTATCTTGCTCATTTTGATCCTAAAGCAGAAGTATTCGACGAAGAATCTAATTATGAACGTGCAATTAGAATCCAAGCGAAAATAGCTTCATTAGTAGCTTCATTTTCACGTGTGAGACAAGGTAAGCAAGTTGTTAAACCTAAAAAAGAATTAACATATGCAGCAAACTTCTTATATATGTTAAGAGGAGAAATTCCAACTGATGTTGAAGTTGAAGGTTTCAATAAAGCTTTAATTTTACATGCAGACCATGAATTTAATGCATCTACATTTACAGCGAGAGTTGCAGTTTCAACTTTATCTGATATGTATTCAGGTGTAACTGCAGCAGCTGGAGCTCTTAAAGGACCATTACATGGTGGCGCTAACGAGCAAGTTATGAAAATGTTAACTGAAATTGGTACAGTCGATAAAACAGACGATTATATTAAAGAAAAAATAGCAAATAAAGAAAAAATCATGGGCTTTGGACATAGAGTATACAAAAATGGTGATCCAAGAGCTAAATATTTAAAAGAAATGAGTCGTCGTATAACAGATGAATCAGGTCAAAAAGAATTATTTGAAATTTCATTACGCATTGCTGAAATAATGAAAGAAGAAAAAGGATTATTACCTAATGTAGATTTCTATAGTGCTACTGTATATCATAGTATGGGTATTGATCATGACTTATTTACACCAATTTTCGCAGTTAGTCGTATGTCAGGTTGGACAGCTCATATTCTTGAACAATATAGAACAAATAGAATAATGAGACCAAGAGCTGAATACACTGGCGCGCGTGATCGTAAATACGAAGCGATTGAAAAACGATAATATAGTTAATATAATATAAATAACACAAATTAGATGGAGGAATAATATAATGACAGCAGAAAAAATCACAACAAATCAAGGCGTATTAAATGTTCCAAATAACCCGGTCGTACCATTTATTATCGGAGACGGAATTGGTCCAGATATTTGGAATGCAGCAAGTAGAGTATTAGATGCTGCAGTAGAAAAAGCATATAATGGTGAGAAGAAAATCGAATGGAAAGAAGTTTTAGCTGGTCAAAAAGCATTCGATGAAACTGGCGAATGGTTACCTGAAGCGACTTTAGATACAATTAGAGAATATTTAATCGCAATTAAAGGACCATTAACAACTCCAATTGGTGGAGGTATTCGTTCACTAAACGTTGCTTTACGTCAAGAGTTAGATTTATTCACTTGTCTACGTCCTGTACGTTGGTTTAAAGGTGTTCCTTCACCAGTTAAACGTCCAGAAGATACAGATATGGTTATCTTCCGTGAAAATACAGAAGATATTTATGCTGGTATTGAATTCCAAGAAGGCACAGATGATGTTAAAAAAGTAGTAGACTTCTTACAAAATGAAATGGGTGCTAAAAACATTAGATTCCCAGAAACTTCAGGTATAGGTATCAAACCAGTTTCAAAAGAAGGAACTGAAAGACTAGTAAGAGCAGCTATTAACTATGCATTCGATAACAATCGTAGAAATGTTACTTTAGTACATAAAGGTAACATTATGAAATTCACTGAAGGTGCATTCAAAAAATGGGGTTACGATCTTGCAGAACGTGAATTCGGTGATAGAGTATTTACTTGGCAACAATATGATAAAATTGTTGAAGAACAAGGTAAAGATGCAGCAAACAAAGCACAATCAAATGCTGAAGCAGAAGGTAAGTTAATTGTTAAAGATTCAATTGCTGATATCTTCTTGCAACAAATCTTAACTCGCCCAGCTGAATTTGATGTTGTAGCGACTATGAACTTAAATGGTGACTACATTTCAGATGCATTAGCAGCTCAAGTTGGTGGTATTGGAATTGCTCCAGGAGCGAATATTAACTATGAAACTGGACATGCAATATTTGAAGCTACTCACGGTACAGCTCCAAAATACGCTGGTTTAGACAAAGTAAACCCTTCATCAGTTTTACTTAGTGGTGTATTAATGTTAGAACATTTAGGATGGCAAGAAGCTGCAGATAAAGTAACTCAATCTGTAGAAGCAACAATTGCTTCTAAAGTAGTAACATATGACTTTGCTCGTTTAATGGATGGCGCGACTGAAGTTAAATCTTCAGAATTTGCTGATGAATTAATTAAAAATTTACCATAAATAAAGCATTAATTGAGGAAGGTTATTTATAACCTTCCTTTTATTTATAAGGAGATGAATATTATGGCAAGGAAGAAGATATCAATAATTGGTGCAGGATTTACTGGTGCAACTGCTGCTTTCATTGCAGCTCAAAAGGAATTAGGTGACATTGTTTTGGTGGATATGCCACAGTCAGAAAATCCTACTAAAGGAAAAGCACTCGATATAGCAGAAAGTGCTCCAGTATTATCTTTTGATTCAAAAGTAATAGGTACTTCAAACTATGAAGATACTAAAGACTCAGATGTTGTTATTATTACGGCTGGTATTGCGAGAAAGCCAGGTATGTCACGTGACGATTTAGTTCAAACAAATCAAAATGTAATGAAATCAGTAACAGAACAAATCGTTAAATATTCACCTAATACAGTTATTATAGTATTAACAAATCCTGTTGATGCAATGACTTATACAGTTTATAAAGAATCAGGTTTACCAAAAGAAAGAGTAATCGGTCAGTCTGGTGTCCTTGATACTGCAAGATTTAGAACATTTATCGCAGATGCTTTAGATTTATCTGTAAAAGACGTTACAGGATTCGTATTAGGTGGTCATGGTGATACAATGGTACCTTTAATTAGATATTCTACAGCTGGTGGTGTACCATTAGAAAATTTATTATCACAAGATAAAATTAATGAGATTGTAGATAGAACTAGAAAAGGTGGAGCTGAAATCGTTAACCTATTAGGGAATGGTTCTGCTTATTATGCACCTGGTGCAGCTTTAATAGAAATGACTGAAGCAATCTTGAAAGATCAAAAAAGAGTATTGCCTTCAATTGCATATTTAGAAGGCGAATATGGATATAATGATATATATTTAGGTGTGCCTACTGTATTAGGTAAAAATGGAATAGAAAGCGTCCTTGAATTAGACTTAACTGATGAAGAAAAAGAACTATTAGATGAATCTGCTGAATCAGTTAAAGTTGTTAGAGATATTTTACAATAAAATAATAGGAATAAGGCTGATTCGGTAAAGAATCAGCCTTAATGTTTAGAAAGTGTTAACTTTTTGTAAAGTTCTCTAAATATGCATTATTTTTTTAATAATTTAAGTTATAATTATATTAAATCGCTTAAGGAGGACCTTGCATGTCACAAAAAGTATTGGTTGTAGACGATGAACAATCTATCGTTACATTGCTGAAATATAATATAGAACAAGCTGGATACCAAGTAATCGTAGCTTACGATGGTGTTCAAGCATTAGAAATGGTTAACGAAGAAAAGCCTGATTTATTAGTATTAGATGTAATGTTACCTGAAAAAGATGGAATTGAAGTATGTAAAACGATTCGTTCTGACAAAAATCAAGTTCCAATTTTAATGCTTACTGCCAAGGATGACGAATTTGATAGAGTATTAGGTCTAGAATTAGGTGCAGATGATTATATGACGAAGCCATTTTCACCCCGTGAAGTGGTAGCTCGTGTTAAAGCAATTTTACGACGTGTCGGTCAAGTTGAAACTCAAAACTCAGATGACGATGAAGATATTATTTTAGGTTCTATTAGAATCAGACCTGACTTTTTTGAAGTTTATAGAAATGACGAATTATTAGAATTAACACCTAAAGAATTTGAACTATTACTTTATTTAATTGAAAGACAAGGACGAGTTATAACACGTGAACATATGTTAAATTCAGTATGGAATTATGAATTTGCTGGCGACTCTAGAATAGTTGATGTACATATTAGCCATTTGAGGGATAAACTTGAAGAGAATCCTAAGCAACCTCAATTTATTAAAACAGTTAGGGGTTTAGGATATAAGTTAGAAAGACCAAAGAACAATGATTAAATTTTATAATAAGTTATTAATTATACTTACAACGGTCACTGTTGTAAGTTTTCTTATATTAGGGTTTTTCCTTCATAATTCTAGTTATGATTTAATTTCTAAACAACAGCAAAAATTATTAAAAACAGAATCTCAAAAAATATATAACATCGCTAAAAAAGAACCAGAAAAAATTAACGAAATACTTGATGTGTTTGAGCAAGATATTTATCTAGAAAAAAATGGTAAAGTAATCTATAACTCAACAGAAAATAATACAAAACTATTTAAAAAAGAAAAGAAGAAAGCAATTTCAGATGCAAAATCTTTTGATGAATATTTCTCAGTTGACAAAATTGATTCTGAAATTTTATATGCTAAAAAATACAATGACTATACTATAGCTATAGCTAAGCAAACGGATACTATATCTATTATTCAAAAAGATATATGGAAGTATTTATTACTCGTTCTATGCTTTATGTTACCGCTTATATATTTTGTAGTTAGATATATTAATACTTCTTATATACATCCAATAAAAGAAGTAACTTATGCTACAAAATTATTAGCTTCAGGAAAATATCGTGTTAGAGTTCCAGAAAGTAATGTTAAAGAAACGAAAGAGTTATTTATTAATACAAATGAGCTTGCTAGAACTTTAGATGATTTAAATAATGAGCAAAAATTACAAAGAAATAGATTAGAGACTACATTAGAAAATATACCTAGTGCAACATTGATGGTAGATAGAGATGGTGTTATCGTTATTGCGAATAAAACATATCATGATTTATTTGACCGTGTTGGTAATGCAGAAGGTCAATTATTTAAAGATGTAATGCCAAACGCTGAAATCTCTCAAATGATGAATGAATCATTAAAGTTAGAAGAACCGGTGTTTGAACAAGTTGAAATAACTATTAATAATGTTCATAATAAATTTTTTGAAGTATCAGTTATACCTGTGTTATCTAGAAGAAAGCGTAACTTATTAGGTTTGGTTGTCGTTATGCATGATATAACAAAATTAAAAAAATTAGAACATATGCGAAAAGATTTTGTTGCCAATGTATCTCATGAGTTACGTACACCAATAACATCTATAAAAGGTTTTGCAGAAACATTGTTAGATGGTGCTAAAAATGATCCAGAATCATTAGATATGTTCTTAAATATTATTCTTGAGGAGTCTAATAGAATTCAGTCGTTAGTTCAAGATTTACTTGATTTATCAAAAATTGAACAAAATGATGAAATTCCTAAAGAGCAAATATCTCTCACTGAAATAGGAGAACATACAATAAATACAGTTGCCAATGTTGCTATGAAGAAAGACATAGAAATAATAAACAAAATAGACGAAAATGTTATTTCATTTGGAGATAAAGATAAAATCACTCAAGTTTTGATTAATTTATTAACAAATGCAATTAGTTATTCACCAAAATCTAGTCATATTGTTCTTACAATCAAAAATGATGGAGATGGCCAAGTCATTTCAGTTAAAGACAATGGTATTGGTATATCAGTAGATGAACAAAGACGAATATTTGAAAGATTTTATAGAGTGGATAAAGCAAGAAGTAGAGATTCAGGTGGAACAGGATTAGGATTATCAATTACAAAACATATCATTGAAGCACATAATGGACAAATTAAAGTAGAATCAGAAGTCGGTAAAGGTTCTGATTTTATTGTGAAGCTATTTAATAAATAATCTTTATAGAATCTTTACAATTTATTCATGCTGAATTAATTATTGATAGATAGAATAAATATAGACCCCTTCATTTTGATGATTGAGCGAAATACATATGTATTTCGCTTTTTTTTATTTTATGCGAAACAATCTGATTATAGTGTGAGGTATGATAAAATAAAATCAATATAATAATGGAGGTATCCTACATTGGAAAAATTGGTACTGATTGATGGTAATAGTTTATCATTTAGAGCGTTTTTTGCATTGCCTTTATTAACTAATAAAGCTGGTGTTTATACTAATGCAATATATGGTTTTACAATGATTTTAGATAAAATTATAAAAGAAGAAGAACCTACACACTTTATGGTTGCATTTGATGCAGGGAAGACTACGTTTAGAAATAAAATGTACAGTGAATACAAGGGTGGACGAGAGAAGACGCCAGATGAACTAAGAAGCCAATTACAATATATACGCCAGTTAGTAGAAAGCTATCATATTAAACATTATGAATTAGAAAATTATGAAGCAGATGACATTATCGGTACACTATCAAAACAAGCTGATGAAAAAAATTTAAAGACAATCATTATTACGGGTGATCGTGACTTAACACAATTAGCTAGTGAAAACGTAACGATTTATTATACAAAAAAAGGTGTAACTGATATTGATCATTATACTCCTGAATTTATTTCAGAAAAATATGATGGACTAGAACCAAAGCAGATTATAGAAATGAAAGGACTTATGGGTGATAAGTCTGATAACATTCCTGGTGTACCGGGAATTGGCGAGAAAACTGCGATTAAATTGTTGAAACAATATGATACTGTTGATGGCGTTTATAATAATATAGATGAATTAAAACAATCTAAAATGAAAGAAAAACTTATAGATAATGAAGATAATGCAAAGCTTAGTAAAGAACTTGCCACAATCAATAGAGATAGTCCAATTGAAGTAACGATAGATGATTTGAAGTTAACGGATAATGGTGATGAGGAAAAAATTAAATTATTCAAAACTTTAGAATTCAAACAGTTACTTGATCAAATGGATGCGAGTACTGAAGCATCAGACGATCGCATCATAGAATATCAAGATCATTTAAAAGATTTTGATTTTGCAAATATTAAAGAAGCAGCTATACATTTTGAAACAAACGAAAACAATTATTTAAAGGCTGATATTCTTGGATTTGCAATTCATGCCAATGATAAAACGTATGTCATTTCACTTGAAGAACTCGAACAAAATAAAGACTTACACGCTTGGTTAGAAAATGGGAATGTGAAATTCTCAGCATATGATTCTAAAAAGACAATTATTTTATGTGAAAGATTAGGTATTAAAGTTGAAAATATTCAATTTGATACAATGCTCGCTAGTTATATATTGGATCCATCTAGAACAATCGATGATGTGTACTCAGTTGTTTCTGAGTTTGGCATTTATTATGTACCAAATGATGAAAGTATATATGGTAAAGGTAAAAAGCTACATGTTCCTGAACGTGAAGTACTTTTTGAATGTATTGCTAAAAAAGTAACTGCAATATTTGAGACAAAAGAAAAAATGGTCGAGCTAATGAAAGAAAGAGCGCAACTTAGTCTACATGATGATTTAGAGTTACCATTAGCAAGAGTATTAGCTGAAATGGAATATATCGGTATAACTGTAGATAAAGATACATTAGTTGAAATGCAAGAAGATTTAAAAGTTCGTATCGATAAATTGATTGAACAGATTCACAATCATGCTGGAAGTGAATTTAATATAAATTCACCTAAACAGCTAGGTGTAGTTTTATTTGAAGATTTAAAATTACCTATTATTAAAAAAACAAAAACAGGCTATTCTACAGCAGTTGATGTATTAGAACAATTGAGAAATGAACATCCAATTATTGAAGATATTTTAGTTTATAGACAACTTGCTAAATTACAATCGACTTACATTGAAGGCTTACAAAAAATGATAACTTCAGAAGGTAAGATTCATACTAGATTTAATCAAACCTTGGCTCAAACTGGTAGATTAAGCTCAATAGAACCTAACTTACAAAATATACCGATACGGTTAGAAGAAGGTAGAAAAATCAGAAAAGCATTTCGTCCAAGTAAAGAAAATCACGTTATTTTTGCTGCTGACTATTCACAAATCGAGTTGCGAGTGTTGGCTGATATAACAGGTGACGAACATATGAAAGAAGCTTTTACTGCTAATGAAGATATCCATACAACTACTGCGATGAGAGTGTTTAACGTAGAAAAAGAGGAAGTAACCTCAAATATGAGAAGACAAGCAAAAGCAGTAAACTTTGGAATTGTATATGGTATAAGTGATTATGGACTTAGCCAAAGTTTAGGTATAACAAGAAAAGCTGCTAAAAAATTCATAGATGATTATTTAGATAGTTTCCCTAAAGTAAAAGAATATATGGATACTATCGTTCAAGATGCTAAGCAAAAAGGTTACGTGGAAACATTGCTTCATAGACGTAGATACACACCTGATATTACGAATAGAAACTTTAATTTAAGAAGTTTTGCAGAAAGAACTGCAATGAACACACCAATTCAAGGTAGCGCAGCTGACATTATAAAATTAGCAATGGTTCAATTTTCTAATAAAATGAAAGAAAAAGAATTTAAAGCTAAATTGTTATTACAAGTACACGATGAATTGATTTTTGAAGTTCCGAAAGACGAATTAGAAACATTTAAACCATTCGTTGAAGATATCATGGATAATGCACTCGAATTATCAGTGCCATTAAGTGTAGAATCAAGTTATGGAGAAACATGGTACGATGCAAAATAAGTAATAGAAAGAAGATTGAATATGCCGGAATTACCAGAAGTTGAAAGTGTTAAAAGAGTGATTACACCTAGAATACTAGGTGCAACTATTCAAAATGTAACTTTTTCAGATAAAGTGAAAATTGGAAAAGAAGTTGGGAAAGAAACAATTATAAAAGGAACAACTTTAGAATTGTTTAAGGAACGAACAGAACAATTTAAAATCATAAATGTATATAGAAGAAGTAAATATATTTTTATGGAAATTGAAAAAGAATCAGAAAGTAAAATCATTATGTGTCATTTTGGAATGACTGGCGCATTTTTTACTGTTCCTGAGCTATCTAATATAGAAATAGAAAATCATAGAAAGCATTGGCATGTAATTTTTGCATTAGATAATGGATTGAAACTTATTTATACAGACATTCGTAGATTTGGTGAATTGAGAGCGTTAGATGAGTTGAATGAGTATCCTTCTGTACTGAAAATAGCACCTGAACCATTTGTAAAAGAAGCTTATGAACATTATCTGGAAAAAATTATGTCAAAGAAATTTATTAATAAACCAATAAAAGTTGCTATATTGGATCATACTGTTATATCAGGTTGTGGGAATATATACGCTTGTGAAGCTTTATTAAGAGCAGGTGTTTTACCTACGAGAATTATAAAAGATTTAACAGTAAATGAGAGAGAGAAAGTGTTTAAAGAAGTGGTTAACGTCCTGCAAGAAGGAATAGATAATGGTGGATCGAGTATATCAGACTATTATAATGCAGACGGTGAAAAAGGAACGATGCAAGAGAAACATTTAATATATGGTAAAAAAGTATGTGGTCAATGTGGTGGACCAGTACTCCAGAAAGTTATAGCGACAAGAAATACACATTATTGTCCAAATTGTCAAAAGTAGGTGAAAAAATGCCGAAAGTCATAGGCTTAACAGGAGGCATTGCAACGGGTAAATCAACCGTTTCAAAGATGTTAAAAGAACGTGGATTTTATATTGTTGATGCTGATGTTGCAAGTCGAAAAGCTGTTGAAACAGGTAGTAAAGGGCTTCGACAAGTAGAAGAAGTATTTGGTAAAAAAGCAATATTAAATGGTGAAATGAATAGACAGTATGTAGGATCAATCGTTTTTAAAGACGAAGACATGAGGAAAAAACTTAATAACATTGTTCACCCTATTGTTAGAGAAATTATGGAAGAAGAAAAACAGTTAGGGTTAAAAAAAGATAAAAATGTCATTATGGATATACCATTATTATTTGAGAACAATCTTCAAGATACAGTAGATGAAACATGGTTGGTTTATACTACAAAGGAAACACAAATAGTTCGTTTGAAACAGCGTAATCAATTAACTGATGAAGAAGCATTATCAAGAATCAAATCACAAATGCCTATTGAAGAAAAAAAAGAAATGGCAGATGTTATTATAGACAATAATGGATCATTAGTAGATTTAACTCAAAATATAGAAACATTACTCACAAACAACTTTAATATATAGGTCGTTAAAGTAATAATTCTTATAAAATATATATAACACTCTCAGCCTGTTTGGAATTAATGGACTGAGAGTGTTTTTTTGATACATTAGCATTTTTATTGCTTATTTTTATTTACATTAAACTAATGATAAATTTTTAAAAAACATATTAGAAAACGTTTTCAATAAACTTTTAATGTGATATACTAATTGCAATAAATAGTATATCACATTAAAAGGGGTTCTCGACTATGACGAAAAATATTGCAATTAATGGTTTAGGAAGAATTGGAAGAATGGTATTGAGAGGTTCACTTAAATCTGATTTTTTAAACATTGTAGCTATCAATGCTTCTTATCCACCAGAAACAATTGCACATTTAATTAAATATGATTCAACGCACGGTAAATTAGATGGAGAAATTGAAGCGGTTGAAGATGGTATTGTTATAGATGGTCATAAAATACTACTAGTTTCTGAAAGAGATCCTAAATTATTGCCATGGGGAACTTTAGATATCGATATCGTTATCGAAGCAACTGGTAAATTCAATCATGGAGATAAAGCAATTTCTCATATTGATGCTGGTGCTAAAAAAGTTATATTAACTGGACCTTCTAAAGGTGGTCAAGTTCAAACTATCGTAAGAGGTGTGAATGATAATGCGATTGATTTGAATAAGTATGACATATTATCTAACGCATCTTGTACAACAAATTGTTTAAGTCCTGTTGCTAAAGTACTTAATGATACTTTTGGCATTGAAAATGGATTAATGACAACTGTTCATGCTTTTACTAATGATCAAAAAAATCTAGATAATCCGCATAAAGATTTAAGAAGAGCTCGTTCTTGTACTGATAGTATTATCCCAACTTCAACAGGCGCTGCTAAAGCTTTAGCACTCGTACTTCCTGAACTTGAAGGTAAGATGCACGGTATGGCTTTGAGAGTTCCAACTTCCAATGTATCTCTTGTTGATTTAGTAGTAGATTTAAAGACAGATGTGACAGTTGAACAGGTTAACGATGCATTACGTCAAGCAAGTAATGGTCCATTGAAAGGTATTATGGATGTAAATGATGAACCGCTTGTATCTATAGACTTTAATACAGATCCTCATTCGGCAATTGTTGACGAGCAATCTACAATGGTAATCGATTCAAATAAAGTTAAAGTATTAGCTTGGTACGACAATGAGTGGGGCTATTCAATGAGAGTTGTAGAATTAGCTGAACAAGTTGCAAATATTTTATCAGAAGTTAGAGAACAAAAAATTTCATAATTAATATAATTTACGAGAAGAACGTAATGTGGTAAAACTAATTCCACATTACGTTCTTTTTATTAAAATAATTTCTTTTAAGTGATAAATGTATTATTGTATACCCTATGTAAAATAGTGAGCGTTTAAAAATATACGAAACTACTGTATAATTTATGTATGAAATTAAATGTATATAAGAGGTGAAACGAATGAGATGTCCAAACTGTAAATACGAAAATTCTAAAGTAGTAGACTCTAGACATGCTGATGATTTAGTTGCAATTAGACGAAGAAGAGAATGTGAATCATGTGGCTTTCGTTTCACAACTTTCGAGAGGGTAGAACTTACGCCACTAATAGTCGTTAAAAAAGATGGAGCTAGACAAACTTTCAATAGAGATAAAATATTAAATGGATTGGTTCGATCATGTGAGAAAAGACCGGTTGCTTATCAAAAGTTGGAAGATATTACGAATCAAGTAGAAAAAGAATTAAGATCTGAAGGTATTACAGAAGTATCTTCCAATGATATTGGGGAAAAAGTTATGGAACATTTAATGGACGTGGATCAAGTTTCATATGTAAGATTCGCTTCAGTATATAGAGAATTTAAAGATGTCGATCAATTATTAAAATCAATGCAAGGTATATTGAAAGACCGAAAGTAAGGTGAGTATTAATGGCGGAATATTTTAATGGCGTAAAACCAAGTGATGGTTTTTATGTTAAATCAAATTATAATTATACACATGTTCATCAAGATATATTAATCAGCTTATACACGCCATTAATTGGAACAGATGCAATTGGTGTTTATTTATATTTATCACAATTTAACTATCATAATGAAATAGAAGCATATAACCATTACACGATAATGAATGATTTGAAAATTAATTTATCTAGTTTTAGAGATTCACTCGATTTGTTAGAAGGTATTGGTTTATTAAAAACTTTCTTTAAGACTAATCAACAAGAACAAACATTTGTATATATGCTAGAACAACCAGCAACAACAGAACAGTTTTTCAATGACCCATTGTTATCGGTATTTTTATACCAACAAATCGGTAAAGCGAGATATATTTCATTAAAAAATAGATACAAAGATAAAAGTATATCAACAACAGAATATAATGAAGTGACGAAAAGTTTCACTGATGTGTTTAAAATTCCTAAGTTATCAGAATTAGAACATCAAGATGATATTCAAATTAAATTAGACACTAAAAGTAAAGGGCTTGATTTATCGGATGTGCAATTTGATTTTGAAATGTTGGAGTTATTATTGAATAATCATTTGATTTCTAAAGAAATATTGAACAAACAAACTAAAGAAGTCATTATTCAAATAGCAACTTTATATGGCATTACGCCAGTTGAAATGAAATCAATTATTTTAAAATCAATAACAGAAAATCAAACGATTTCTCTACAAGATTTAAGAAAACATGCACGTTCCATATATCAAATTGAGCACGAAGGTGAACTTCCTGCGTTAGAACTAAAACGAGAAAAACCCAAATCTGAACTAAATGATTCACAGCAGGAAGTAGATTCTCTGTTGTCATGGTTTGAATTACTTGATACAACTAGTCCGATTGAGATGTTGTCATCATTTACAAAATCAGAACCTACGACTGCCCAAAAAAGGGTTGTTGAAGATATTATAACAAGAGAGAAATTACCGTTTGGCGTATTGAATATATTGTTACAATATGTAATGTTTACAAAAAACATGCAGCTACCGAAAGCATATATTGAAGAAATTGCTTCAAATTGGAAAAAACTAAAATTAACTTCTGCTGAAGAGGCGTATCATCATATTAAAAAACTTGATAAACAAACTGAAGAAAAGAAAAAAGAGCGTATTAATACATCGAATAACTCATTTAAGTTAAAATCAATTGAAAAAACACCTGAATGGTTGTTGAAACAAAAGTCATCTGAAAAACCAAAAGATGAACAACAGAAAAATAACGAATCGAACGCTGCATTTGAAAAAAGAAAACAAGAGCTTCAAAAAGAAATGGAAGCTTTTTGGAAAGAAGGTGATCATTAATGGAACCATTAGGTCAACATTTAAAACAAAATAAAGATTTTCAAAAGAGATTGGAAAAGATAAAAAAAGATACACTCAATCATAAAGAAGTTAAAGCATTTTTAGATGAACACCAGTCAGAGTTAACAAATGAAATAATTGAGACTGATTTAGACCAGTTACAAGCTTATAAAGACCAATCTAAATGCTGTGAAAAATGTGCGAGTTATAGTAAATGTATAAATTTCGTAAAAGGGCATGTACCAGAATTATATATTGAAAATGATCACATAAAAACAAGGTATTTACCTTGTCCAAATAAAATTGAATATGATGAACGTAAATTTGAATCAAATCTTGTCACGTCATTCCAAATGCCAGAAGAAACTTTAAAGGCAACAATTAAAGATATATATGTTGATAATGAGTCGAGGATGACTATTATTAAAAAAGCCATGGAAATATGCAATAAAATTGTTGCTGGAGAAGATACAAAAGGTCTTTATATTCATGGTCCTTTTGGTACAGGTAAATCATATATTCTAGGTGCGATATCTAACCAACTTAAATTAAAAAAACAGCCATCTACAATAATTTATTTACCAGAATTTATTAGAGTGTTGAAAAATGGATTTAATGATGGTTCCTTTAGTGATAGATTTGAATCAGCTCGTGAAGCAAAAGTATTGATGTTGGATGATATTGGTGCGGAAGAATTAACACCATGGGTAAGAGATGAAATATTAGGACCATTGTTACATTATAGAATGGTTCACAAATTGCCGACATTTTTTAGTTCTAATTTTAACTTTGATGAATTAGAGTTTCATTTAAGTAAGACGAGACAAGGTGCAGAAATTACAAAAGCGAGTCGTATTATGGAAAGAATCAAAACAATAACTGAAGATTACGAGCTAGAAGGTAAAAATTATAGAGCTTAAATTTAACTTGATATTTTAAAATAGAGTTGTATAATTGAATTATCTTAAATGAATATAAAAATTTAGAGGACATGACGTCTATAAAGCATTTACAGAGAGTCTCATATCGCTGGAATTGAGATAATGCAATATAAATTGTTACTCCCTCATACATGATGTGTTAATCCACATACGGCTCAAGACCGTTATCTTATGTAGAGTTATCGTGCTCAGTTTTTGAGTGCGTTAATGAGGGTGGTACCGCGAGAGATTTCGTCCCTTTGGATGAGGTCTCTTTTTTATGTTCTTTAATAGAAAAAATGAGGAGGAAGTCGTTATGAGTGAAATAAACATTAAATTTCCAGATGGTAATGTGAAAGGGTTTGAACAAGGCACTACAACTGAAGAAATTGCTCAATCTATTAGTCCAGGATTAAGAAAAAAAGCAGTTGCCGGTAAATTTAATAATCAACTAGTAGATTTAACAAGACCTTTGGAAAATGATGGGGAGCTAGAAATCGTTACACCAGGTAGTGATGATGCTTTAGAAGTATTAAGACATTCTACAGCACATTTAATGGCTCAAGCATTACAAAGATTATACGGTGATGTAAAGTTTGGTGTTGGTCCTGTTATTGAAGGTGGTTTCTATTATGATGTAGATACTGAACACAAAATTTCTAGTGACGACTTCGAAACTATAGAAAAAGAAATGAAGCAAATCGTAAATGAAAACTTTAAGATTGAACGTAAAGTTGTAACACGCGACGAAGCAAAAGATTTCTTTAAAAATGATGAATATAAATTGGAATTAATAGATGCTATACCTGAAGATGAAAATGTAACTTTATACACTCAAGGTGAATTCACTGATTTATGCCGTGGCGTTCACGTACCATCAACTTCAAAAATTAAAGAGTTCAAACTATTATCAACAGCTGGTGCTTATTGGAGAGGCGATTCAAATAATAAGATGCTTCAACGTATTTATGGCACTGCATTTTTCGATAAGAAAGAATTGAAAGCGTATTTGAAAGTTTTAGAAGAAAGAAAAGAACGTGACCATAGAAAAATTGGTAAAGAGTTAGAATTATTTACTACTAACCAAGATGTTGGAGCAGGACTACCATTATGGTTGCCTAATGGTGCAGTTATTAGACGTGAATTAGAACGTTATATTGTAGATAAAGAAGTAGCAATGGGCTATGACCATGTTTATACTCCAATTATGGCAAACGTTGATTTCTATAAAAAATCTGGTCACTGGGATCATTATCACGAAGACATGTTCCCTACAATGGATCTAGGAAATGAAGAATTAGTTCTTAGACCTATGAACTGTCCACATCATATGATGATTTATAAAAATAGCCGTCATTCATACAGAGAATTACCAATACGTATTGCAGAATTAGGAATGATGCATAGATATGAAGCGAGTGGTGCAGTATCTGGTTTACAACGTGTTAGAGGTATGACTTTAAATGATGCACATATCTTTGTAAGACCTGATCAAATTAAAGAAGAATTTAAACGTGTTGTAAATATGATTCTTGATGTATACGATGACTTTGGATTCGAAGATTATACATTTAGATTAAGTTATCGTGACCCAGAAGATAAAGAAAAGTATTTTGACGATGATGAAATGTGGAATAGAGCACAAACTGTTCTTAAAGAAGTAATTGATGAAATGGAATTACCTTATGAAGAAGCTATAGGGGAAGCGGCCTTTTATGGTCCGAAATTAGACGTACAAGTAAAAACAGCAATGGGTAAAGAAGAAACTTTATCAACAGCTCAACTTGATTTCTTATTACCTCAAAAATTTGATTTAACTTATATCGGTAATGATGGTGAAGAACATCGACCAGTCGTAATTCACAGAGGCGTTATTTCTACTATGGAAAGATTTACTGCATTCTTAATAGAAGAAACAAAAGGTGTATTCCCAATTTGGTTAGCACCGAAACAAGTGGAAATCATTCCTGTAAATATTGATTTACATTATGATTACGCTAGAACAATTCAAGAAGATTTGAAATCTCAAGGTGTACGTGTTCATATTGACGATCGAAATGAGAAAATGGGATATAAAATTCGTGAAGCTCAAATGAAAAAAATACCTTATCAGCTCGTTGTTGGTGACAAAGAAATGGAAAATCAAGAAGTGAATGTTCGCCAGTACGGTTCTAAAGATTCTAATACAGTTGAAAAAGATGAATTTATTTGGAGCTTAGTTGATGAAATTAGATTGAAAAAGTAATAATCTATTGAAATTACTCGTTTCATCGGGTATAGTTTTAATAGTGAAATTTAATTAAATATTCCTCAGTAATGAGTTAGAGGTTGCGATGTTCAAAAGTAATTATTCAGAAGCGTAATGGCGCGTATGTTGAAATGATGAAAGGGGACGTTGCCGAAATAAATAGTATCCATAATACTATTTATTGGGCCAGTGTTGAATAAATACTGGACTGTCACACTAAGTGATGTGCTACCAATTTGTATGGAATGATCATATATAGGTCGCATATCTTAATGATATGCGATTTTTTTTAGTGGCTCGATTGTGGAATAAAGAAAGGGAAAAAACAATGGCTCAAGAAAAATCAACGAACAATGTTCAAAGAAAGCTTAAAGATAGACATATTTCTATGATTGCCATTGGAGGTTGTATAGGTACTGGTTTATTTATGACTTCTGGTGGTGCGATTAGAGATGCTGGACCAGGTGGAGCATTATTAGCATATGCTGTCGTAGGATTAATGGTGTTCTTCCTTATGACTTCTTTAGGAGAAATGGCAACATATTTGCCAGTTTCAGGATCTTTTAGTACGTATGCAACACGATTTGTAGATCCTTCATTAGGATTTGCATTAGGATGGAATTATTGGTTCAACTGGGTTATTACTGTTGCTGCTGACATTACAATTGCTTCACAAGTTGTCAGCTATTGGGAACCGTTAGAAATTATTCCATCATGGTTATGGAGTGTCATATTTATGGCCATTATATTTGGTCTGAATTCATTATCTGTACGTGTATATGGAGAAAGTGAATATTGGTTTGCTTTCATTAAAGTAGCTACAGTTATAATCTTTATCGGGATTGGGTTATTAACGATATTCGGATTACTAGGTGGAGAGTATTTAGGATTCGAAAACTTTGTAGCTGGAGATGCACCGTTCCTCGGAGATTCCAATGTTAATACATTCTTGCTAGTTCTAGGTGTGTTCTTAGTAGCAGGATTCTCTTTCCAAGGTACAGAGTTAATAGGTATTACTGCAGGTGAGTCTGAAAATCCAGAACGTGCAGTACCTAAAGCAATTAAACAAGTATTTTGGAGAATAATATTATTCTATGTTTTAGCAATATTTGTAATTGGTATGATTATTCCTTATACTAATCCAAACTTAATGGGTGGCGATGAAATAGCAAAATCACCATTCACATTGGTATTTGAAAATGCTGGTTTAGCATTTGCTGCTTCATTTATGAATGCAGTAATATTAACTTCAGTATTATCAGCAGGTAATTCTGGTATGTATGCATCTGTGAGAATGTTATTCTCTATGAGTAAAGATAAACTTGCTTCGCCAGTATTTTCTAAAACAAATAAGTTTGGGGTGCCTTATACAGCACTTATGGCTACTGCAGTAGTTGTCGTTCTAATATTTGCTATAGAGCATTTAAGTGGTGGGGCGTATGAGTATATTATCGCAGCATCAGGTATGACAGGATTTATTGCTTGGCTAGGTATAGCAATCAGTCACTTTAGATTTAGAAGAGCATTTGATCTACAAAATTATGATAAATCAAAATTGAAATATACTGCAAAGCTATTCCCATTTGGTCCGTTATTTGCGTTTGCACTTTGTGCAATTGTAATTGTCGGTCAAGATGTTGACTTCATACAAACTGGTGAGTTTGAACCAAGAAGATTCTTCATCACATATATGGGTATTCCAGTATTTTTAGCATTCTTTATTTTCCATAAAGTGAAATATAAAACAAAAATGATACCACTTAAACAAGTTGATTTAAGTCAAGATATCGATATGAAAGAATTTGAAAATAATATTAAATAAAGATTGACATAAAGGTTTATAATTGGTAAGATTAGTTTTGTTGAATACGAAACGGACCAAGTAGAGGCATACCCGCTTCTCACCTGTAGTGACGCGTAAAGCAGTTAGCAGGTACAATAAACCTTTAATGTTTATGGAGGAGAGCGGGTGCATTGTGCATTCGTTCTTTTTTTCTTGGACGACTTCGTAAAATTCTAGGAGGTGTCAACCATAGCTAAAGATCAGACTCAAATAAACGACAAAATTCGTGCGAAAGAACTTCGCCTTATTGGCCAAGATGGGGAACAAATTGGTGTTAAATCAAAATTTGAAGCCATTGAAATGGCTGAAAGAGTAGATTTAGATGTAGTAGTAGTAGCGCCAAATGCTAAACCACCTGTTGCAAGAATTATGGATTACGGTAAATATAAATTCGAACAACAGAAAAAAGAAAAAGAAATGCGTAAGAAACAAAAAATTGTTAGTGTAAAAGAAATTCGATTAAGTCCAACTATCGAAGAACATGACTTTGAAACTAAATTGAAACATGCACAAAAATTCTTATCTAAAGAAGATAAAGTTAAAGTATCTATTAGATTTAGAGGACGTGCGATTACGCATAAAGAAATTGGTCAACGCGTGTTAGAACGCTTTGCAGAATCTTGTAAGGATATAGCAACAGTTGAACAAAGACCTAAAATGGAAGGGCGTTCAATGTTCTTAATGTTAGCGCCAATTTCAAACGACAAATAAACCGAAATAATAGGAGGAAATCTCAATGCCTAAAATGAAAACTCATCGTGGAGCAGCTAAACGTGTTAAAAGAACTGGTTCAGGTCAATTAAAACGTTCTAGATCATTTACTTCACACTTATTTGCAAACAAATCTACTAAAGCGAAACGTAAATTACGTAAAGCTTCATTAGTTTCTAAATCAGATACTAAACGAGTTAAACAAATGTTAACGTACGTAAAATAATAAACATAGAGGACTAATGGTCCATTTTAAGGAGGAATTATAATGCCACGTGTTAAAGGTGGAACAGTGACGAGAGCTCGTCGTAAAAAAGTTTTAAAATTATCTAAAGGTTACTTTGGATCAAAACATACATTATATAAAGTTGCTAAACAACAAGTAATGAAATCAGGTAACTATGCTTACCGTGACCGTCGTCAGAAAAAACGTGAATTCCGTAAATTATGGATTGCACGTATTAATGCAGCATCTCGTCAAAACGACATCAGCTATAGCCGTTTAATGAATGGTCTTAAATTAGCTGGTATTGACATCAACCGTAAAATGCTTTCTGAAATCGCTGTTTCAGATGAAAAAGCATTTGCTGAATTAGCTACTAAAGCTAAAGACGCATTAGCTAAATAATATATTCTATATAAGAGCAGAAATTCTTCATTGAATTTCTGCTCTTATTTTTTGTAAAAATCATTTCGGTTACTCTTAGACTTGTTGGCATTTTTTTGCTCGTGCTTCCCCCACAGGAGTCAACTCTAAAAAATACCAAATATTAATTAAATATTTATAGTATAGGTGGAATTTATCCTAGAGTAGATTCTATGTTCAACAAATCTACTTATTAAAACAAAAAAACAAACTGAACTTATAAATTCAAGTTCAATTTGGCCACTATCCGTAGTAGCACTTAGAGCAATCATTTTTCTATATAAATATGGTTAGTTATTACGATGATTTTGTAAGTGCTGACGCCTGAGGGAATAGTATGCGTGAGAGACTACAGGCTCGAACCATACCCCTAGGCAAGCATGCAAGAACAAAATCGTAAGATTGTATAAAAGGTAGGTAAACATGCACAAACAAAATCGTGAGTTTGTATAAAAAGGTAGGCAAGCATGCACAATCAAAATCGTAAGATTGTATAAAACAGTAGGCAAGCATGTACGAACAAAATCGTAAGATTGTATAAAAAAGTAGACAAGCATGCACGTACAAAATCGTAAGATTGTATAAAAAGGCAGGCAAACATGCACGAAAAAAATCGTGAGATTGTATAAAAAAAGTAGGGAAGCATGCACGAACAAAATCGTGAGATTGTATAAAAAAGGTAGATAAGCATGCACGAACAATATCATAAGATGTTATTAAAAAAAGAACGAACAGACCCAACTCCTTTACGCTTTATAAACGCTTTGATAAAATAGTGTAGAAATAAGAATAAGGAGATTATTATGTCTAAATTTGATGAAATGATAACAGTGGTACCAAGAAAGACAATTTTTAATAATGAAACATATCAATTCGATGGATTTAAATCTATCCAAGATGAAGAAACAAAATATATTTACGAAACAATTAATCAATACGAAACTAAAAGACGTGGAGACATGGAAGAAGATCCATCATATAAACAGTTGATTTCATATTGTATTTTAGAAAATGAAAATAACGAAGTGTTAGTTTATGAAAGGTTAACTGGTGGTGGAGAAGGTAGACTTCACGGATTGAGTTCAATAGGTGTAGGTGGACATATGAATGATGTTCCTAATGCTACTAATGTTGAAGAAGTGATAAGAGAAAATGCTGCAAGAGAACTTGAAGAAGAAGTTGGTTTGAGTAAAAAAGATGTAGAAAATATGGAGTTAATCGGATTTATCAATGATGATCAGAATGAAGTTGGTAAAGTTCATATTGGCGTAGTGTTTAAATTAAAAGTCCAAAAAGAAAGTGTCGAAGCTATCGAAACTGACACATTGAAAATTAATTGGGTCAACCAATCGGAGTTATCTAATAATGAAAACTATGAAACATGGAGTAGTCTTATTATAGATGGTATATACAGAAGAGGTGAGTAACCTTGAGTGAAATCATTCCATTTCCAAAACTGAAAAACCAACTCATACAAAATATTAATACTGCTATACAAAAGGAACAATTTGATGAAGCGTATCAAGTGTTCGAATTATATGAACAACATTTTGCAATGGATGAAGACCTATCATTAAAAAAATGTGAAGTTTTAAAAGCGTGTGGTCATTATTTAGAATTGAGAGAAGAAGCAAGTATATTGCTAAATCAAGGGCATGACTATTATGATAAGATTGTTATTTATTTTGTAGAAAGCCTATATTATTTAGAACAATATCAAACAGTAGTTGAAATCATTAATCAAATTAAAGATGAAAATATTGAACATTCTACTAGGATGGCACTGCTCCCTATTCAAGATATGGCAAAAGACAAACTTAATCAAAGACAGTTAAAAGCATCAGAAATTTTGAGAGCATTTAAAGAAACACAATTTGAAGAACAAATTAATCTCTTAATCGACTTAATTGATAATCATTTAGGGGTGTTTAATTTAACTTTAGCTCAGATTATAGAGAATGAAACATTGCATCCCAATGTACAAAGTTTGATTTTAGAGTATTTAAGATTAAGTGAATGGTCTGCTGAAGTAAAATTCGAAAAATTAAACGAATTTTTAACTGTTAATCCTATAGAATTAGATGGCATTGAAAGAACAAATTTAAACAAAAATATAATACCTAAAGTAATAGATCAACTTGAAATTGATAGTCCTTCATCGATTGAATTAGCTAAAAGTTTATTGAATCAACATGCTATCGTAATGTATCCAATTGATTTTAGCGAGCTAGAAGATGAAACTTTAATTGCATGTTACTTGAAACTTTTATCAGAACGTTTTATTATAGACGCTAGCTACAATAGTGTTAATCAAGCAGATTGGGACAAATTCATAGATTTTATTGAAAAATTATAATGAATGTAAACACTATAGTTGAAACATCAGAAAGCTATGTTATAATTAAAGAGTTGAAAATTTATAAAATTAGGTTAATCACGGAGGTTTTTATACATGACAGCAACATGGGAAAAGAAGGAAGGTAACCAAGGTTTATTAACTGTTACGGTTCCTAAAGAAGAAGTAGATAAAGGTTTAGACAAAGCATTCAAAAAAGTTGTTAAACAAATTAATGTACCTGGTTTCCGTAAAGGTAAAATGCCAAGACCATTATTTGAACAAAGATTTGGTGTTGAATCATTATACCAAGATGCATTAGATTTCATTTTACCTGAAGCATATGGTAATGCAGTTGAAGAAGCAGAAATCAACCCAGTTGATCGTCCGGAAATCGACGTTACACAAATGGAAAAAGGTAAAGAACTTATCTTTGAAGCTACTGTAACAGTTGAACCAGAAGTTGAATTAGGTGACTATAAAGGCCTAGCTATAGAAAAACAAGATCGTGAAGTAACTGACGAAGAATTCGATAAAGCTTTAGAAGAAGCAGTTAGTCGTCAAGCTGAATTAACAGTTAAAGAAGGCGAAATCGCTCAAGGTGACGTTGTAAACATTAACTTTGATGGTTATGTTGACGGCGAAGCATTTGAAGGTGGACAAGCTGAAGGTTATGATCTTGAAATTGGTTCTGGATCATTCATTCCAGGATTTGAAGAACAACTTATTGGTCTTAAAGCTAGCGATAGCAAAGAAGTTGTTGTTACATTCCCTGAAGAATACCATGCTGAAGAATTAGCTGGTAAAGAAGCAACATTCAAATGTGATATTAACGAAGTAAAATCTAAAGAAATTCCAGAATTAGATGATGAGTTAGCTCAAGAGCTTGACGAATCAGTTAATACAGTAGATGAATATAAAGAAAAATTACGTAAAGATTTAGCAGATGCTAAATTAAATCAAGCAGAAGCAACTGAAAAAGAAGAAGCAATTACTAAAGCTTCTGATAACGCTACAGTTGAAATTCCTGAAGCTATGATTAACACAGAATTAGATCGTATGATGCAAGAATTCGAACAACGTATTTCACAACAAGGTTTAAACCTTGAATTATACTATCAATTCTCTGGCCAATCAGAAGAAGAACTTAAAGCACAAATGAAAGAAGACGCTGAAAAACGTGTTAAAACTAATTTAACTTTAAGAGCTATCGCTGATGCTGAGAACATTGAAGTTTCTGATTCAGATGTTGAAGCAGAATTGACTAAAATGAGCGAACAATTTGGATTATCTGTTGAAGATATTAAATCAACATTAGGTAATAACGATATTTTAGTTAACGACCTTAAAATTCAAAAAGTTATCGACTTATTAGTTGCTGAATCAGTTGGAGAATAATTGTTATTCGGTATAAATTAATTATAGTAGCAGAATTTTTCTGCTACTATTCTTTTTTAGTTCGTTTAATTTGAAAAAGTAAAAAACATTTAGTATAGTCTAAAAAGAATAGGGGTGTAAAAATGTTTAAATTTAACGATGGTGAAGAAAACTTAAAATGTTCTTTCTGTGGTAAAGAGCAGGATCAAGTTAAAAAACTTGTAGCTGGTAGTGGTGTCTATATATGTAATGAATGTATAGAGCTTTGTTCTGAAATAGTTGAAGAAGAATTGAAGTCACAAGAGCCAGAACAATTTACTGAAGTTCCTACACCTAAAGAAATTATGGAGCAATTAAATGATTATGTTATCGGACAAGAAAATGCTAAAAAATCATTAGCAGTAGCTGTCTATAACCATTATAAACGTGTTCAACAACCTTCAGAAAGTGAAGATGGTGTTGATTTACAAAAAAGTAATATCGCATTAATTGGGCCAACTGGTAGTGGTAAAACATTACTTGCTCAAACATTAGCCAAATCATTAAACGTTCCATTTGCAATAGCAGATGCAACTAGTTTAACGGAAGCTGGTTATGTAGGTGAAGACGTAGAAAATATACTTTTAAGATTAATCCAAGCAGCTGACTTTGATGTTGAAAGTGCTGAAAAGGGTATTATATATGTTGATGAGATTGACAAAATCGCACGTAAATCTGAAAACACATCTATAACAAGAGATGTTTCTGGTGAAGGTGTTCAACAAGCATTGCTTAAAATTCTTGAAGGTACAACAGCTAGCGTTCCGCCACAAGGTGGTAGAAAACATCCAAACCAAGAATTCATTCAAATAGATACAACAAATATACTATTTATTCTTGGTGGTGCATTTGATGGAATCGATGAAGTCATTAAACGTAGATTAGGTGAAAAAATCATTGGATTTAGTAGTTCTGGTGAAGAAATTAGTGATGAAGAGTCATTACTATCACAAATTAGACCTGAAGATTTACAATCTTATGGTTTAATTCCAGAATTTATCGGCAGAATTCCTATTGTAGCTAATCTTGAAACATTAGATGTTGATGCATTGAAAAACATCTTAACTCAACCTAAGAATGCATTAGTAAAACAATATACTAAAATGCTTGAATTAGATGACGTTGAATTACAATTTGATGAAAATGCATTAACAGCTATTAGTGAACTAGCTATAGAACGTAAAACTGGTGCACGTGGATTACGTTCTATAATTGAAGAAGCTCTTATTGATATTATGTTTGATATTCCTTCAAGCAACGATGTTAGTAAAGTAGTGATTACTGAAGATACAATTAGAGATAATAAATTACCTAACTTATTTGATAGTGAAGGTAACTTAATAAATGATGAAAAAACATCAGCATAAACTTTATTAATCTATTAGAGGCTGGGACAATATATTGTCTCAGCCTTTAATCTTTGTGGTTTGTTTAAAATGTAGCCAATATAAGATATAATAAAAGAAACAAATTTGTAGGAGAAAACAATGAAAATTAATCCGAATAACGTAGATATAATTATAAGTGCAGTTGATCCAAAGCAATATCCTGAAACTGGTTTGCCAGAGATTGCTCTAAGTGGGCGTTCTAATGTTGGTAAGTCAACGTTTATTAATACATTAATATCAAGAAAAAAAGTTGCTAGAACGTCATCTAAACCTGGGAAGACACAGACTTTAAACTTCTTTAATATAGATGAACAACTTGTATTTGTTGATGTACCAGGATATGGATATGCAAAAGTGAGTAAAAAACAAAGAGAACAGTTTGGTAAGATGATAGAACAATATTTAACGACTAGAAATGAGTTAAAATGTGTCATTCAATTAGTGGATATAAGACACAAACCGACTCAAGATGATGTATTGATGTATAATTATTTAAAACATTTTGAAATACCTACAATAATTATCGCAACTAAAGAGGATAAGATACCAAAAGGTAAAGTTCAAAAACATTTAAAAATCATACGAGAAACATTAGAGGTTGATTCTGAGGATAAATTAATAAGTTATTCTTCATTAAATAAAGATAAGACAGACAATATATGGGCATTATTGTCACAATTTATTTAAACAAAATCCTCACATTCCTAAATTAGAAATGTTATAATTTAGACATTGGACATAAATTAATGGGGGCGTTAGAAGTGCATGTTGTTGTAGTAAGCGTAAACTATAAGACTGCAGATGTTGCGATGCGAGAAAAACTAGCATTTAATGATCAAGAAATTGAGAATGCACTCGTAACACTTAGTAATAAAAAATCAATTTTAGAATGTGTCATTTTATCGACATGTAATAGAACTGAAGTATATGCTGTTGTAGATCAAATACACACTGGTAAATATTATATTCAGTCTTTCTTAGCTGATTGGTTTGACCAATCGTTAGATACGATTAAATCTTATACAAATGTGTTAACTGAGAATGAAGCAGTGGAACATTTGTTCAGAGTAACATCTGGTTTAGATTCAATGGTTCTAGGTGAAACGCAAATTTTAGGACAGATGAAAGATGCGTTTCAAATTGCACAAACTGAGGTTACAACAGGTACTATGTTTAATCGATTATTCAAACAAGCTATAACATTGGCTAAACGTGGTCATCACGAAACAGACATAGCTTCTAATGCCGTATCAGTTTCATATGCAGCTGTGGAATTATCGAAAAAAGTACTTGGCAAACTAGATAATAAGAAAGCATTAATCATTGGAGCAGGAGAAATGGCTGAGTTAGCAGTAGCTAATTTGAATGGTAGTGGTGTAAATGACATTACTGTTTTAAATAGAACTGTTGCAAAAGCTGAAGCATTAGCTATGCAATATAAAGGTGTAGCTAAAAGCATGAATGAACTACAATGTTCGTTGATGGAAGCTGATATCGTCATTAGTTCTACGAGTGCGGAACATTATGTATTAACTAAAGATATGATGAAAGATGTTGAGCGCTTTAGAAAAAATAAACCACTTGTATTAATTGATATTGCTGTGCCAAGGGATATAGATCCTGAAGTGAATGACTTAGAACTAATGTTTAATTATGATGTGGATGATTTAAACGGCCTTGTAGATGCAAATCTAGCTGAACGTGAGCAAGCAGCTCGTGAAATAGAATTGCTTATTGCTAAAGAAATTGATAAGCATGAAGAATGGGTGAATATGCTAGGCGTTGTGCCGATAATTACAGCACTTAGAGGTAAAGCATCACATATACAAGAAGAAACAATGGTAAGTGTCGAAAGAAAACTACCTGATATGACTGAAAGAGAAAGAAAAGTTATATCTAAGCATATGAAAAGTATCGTAAATCAATTATTAAAAGATCCGATAACTCAAGCTAAAGAATTATCAACTGATAAAAAATCAGCAGAAAAATTAGAATTATTCCAAGAAATCTTTAATATTACGAATGAAGTAGATCGATTAAATGATACAAAGAAAGAAATAAAAAGAAGTCAATTGTCTCCTAACACAGTTGAAACTTAATCAAAATATATGGTGATGCTATGCAAGATGTAATTGCGGTACGTTTGCATGAAATTGTCTTAGTTATTTACATGATTTGTTTAGGGTGCTATTTCTATGACTTTATTCAAAAAAATTCTAAAGTAAGAAAGCTTGGGTATTATGCACTGGGGATTGTTTGGATTTTTCAAACAATCTTTTTGTGCATGTATATTGTTACAACAAAACAATTTCCAATCTTGACGATATTTGAAGGATTTTATTTTTATACATGGATGATTATTACAGTTTCATTAGTTTTAAACTATTTTAAATCAACGGATTTAACAGTCTTTATTATTAATTTAATTGGATTTGTATTTTTAGTTATTCATACATTTAGACCTGAGCAATATGATACGGAAAATACGGCATCTAATATTATGAATGAATTACTATTAATACATATTTCTTTAGCTATATTAAGCTATGTTCTGTTTGCATTGAGTACATCACATGCAATTTTATATTTACTCCAGAGAAAAAATCTAAAAGAGAAAAAGTTCAATCAAAAGTTCTTTAGAATAGGTAGTATTGAACAACTAGAGCAAAATGTTTTTAGATTTTCTTTAATAGGATTTTTAGTGTTACTTATTAGTTTAATATTAGGTATACAATGGGGCTTAATTATAATTGGTAGTGAGATATGGATAGATATGAAAGTGATCGGTTCTTTAATTGTTTTACTACTTTATGGTGTTTATTTATATTTAAGAGTAAGAAAATCAATCAATACTAAAACGTTAGTAATAGCGAATATTATGATATTTTTAGTGTGTATGATAAATTATTTGGTGGTCTCAAAGTTTTCGGGATTTCATCAGTGGTTTAATTAAACAATAATGGAGGAAGTTATGCGTAAAATTATTGTAGGTTCTAGAAAAAGTAAATTAGCAATGACACAAAGTCAGCAATTTATAGATAAATTGAAAGAAAAGCATCCAGATTTAGATATCGAAATTAAAGAAATCGTAACTAAAGGCGATAGAATCGTCGATGTTCAATTGTCTAAAGTTGGTGGTAAAGGTTTATTCGTAAAAGAAATACAACAAGCATTATTTGATCATGAAATAGACTTTGCTATTCATTCACTTAAAGATGTGCCTAGCGAATTGCCGGAAGCATTAACGCTTGGATGTATTCCTGAGAGAGAAATTCCTTTTGATGCATATATTGCTAATAATCATGTTAAACTTGCAGAATTAAAGCCAGGCAGTATTGTTGGTACTAGTTCTTTAAGACGTGGTGCCCAAATTTTAGCTAAATATCCTCACTTAGAAATCAAATGGATTAGAGGGAACATCGATACACGATTGAAGAAATTAGAAACTGAGGATTTTGATGCTATAATACTTGCTGCTGCAGGATTAAAGCGCATGGGTTGGAGCGAAGATATCGTTACTGAATATTTACAAGAGGATACAATGGTTCCAGCAATAGGTCAAGGTGCATTAGGTATAGAATGTAGAAGTGATGACAAAGAATTATTAGATATTCTAAAATCTGTGCATGATGAAAAAGTGGAAACGTGTGTAACATGCGAAAGAACATTTTTAAATGAAATGGATGGAAGTTGTAAAGTTCCAATTGCAGGTTATGCAACAAAAGATGGCAATGAAATTTCATTTACAGGATTAATTATGTCACCTGATGGTAAAGAAAGATATGAATCTACAAAAGTAGGTACCGATCCAGTAGAAATCGGTAAACAAGTATCTGAAGAATTAAAATCCCAAGGTGCATATGAAATTATTAAGAAATTAAATGAAGAAGCATAATAAGGAGTAGTTAAAATGAAGCCGATTATAGTGGTTACGAGTACAAGAACTGTTCAACGTGAAGACGTAGAGATTCGACATTATCCATTTATAGATATTGTCCCTATCCAATTTGAACAGTCTTGTTTAAAACCCCACTATGATTGGCTTATTTTTACGTCTGTAAATGCTATTAAAATTTTTGAACCATATTTACCAAAGATACAAGTTAATCATATTGCAGTAATTGGTTCTAAAACGAAAAAAATAGCTGAAAAACTTAATATACCTGTTGATACAATGCCGGAAACATTTACGCAAGAAGGCATGTTAAATGATTTTAAAGACAAACTTTTTAATCAATCTGTATTGATACCATGCAGTAAACAAGCAAGAGATAAATTAACAACTCAGTTATCTGAATGGAGTAATCAAGTTCAAAGGCTGAATATATATGAGCCAGTAACAAATACTGATAATGTTCATAAGGTGCATGAACTAATTACAAACAATAAAGTTACGCATATAACATTTTCAAGTTCTTCAGCAGTTTCAAGTTATTTTGAAACCTACAAAGAAATTGGTCATGGCGTAGAAGTATATGCAATTGGAGAAATCACTCAACAAAAATTAAATACATATCATCAAACTTCTAAAATAGCTTTAGAATCTACTTTAGAAGATATGATAAATACAATCTTGAAAGAGGTAAAATTATGAAATTTGATAGACATAGAAGATTAAGATCATCACAATCAATGAGAAATATGGTAAAAGAAACGTATGTTCATAAATCTGATTTAATATATCCTATATTTGTGATTGAAGAAGATAATATTAAAAATGAAATCTCATCAATGCCTGGGATTTATCAATTGAGTTTAAACCTGTTAGAAGAAGAATTAAAAGAGGCATATGACCTAGGTATTCGAGGTGTAATGTTCTTTGGAATTCCTAATGAGAAAGATGCTTGTGGTACTGGTGCATTTATCGATGATGGCATTATTCAAAAAGCGACTCGTTTATCTAAAAGTAAGTTCCCAGATTTATTAGTTGTGGCAGATACTTGTCTTTGTGAATACACAGATCATGGTCATTGTGGTGTGATAGATGAAGCAACAAGCGATGTAGATAACGATAAGTCATTAGAATTACTTGTTAAAACAGCTGTTTCACAAGCGAAAGCTGGAGCAGACATTATTGCACCAAGTAACATGATGGACGGATTTGTAGCTGAAATAAGAGCAGGACTTGATCAAGCAGGATTTATTAACATGCCGATTATGAGCTATGGTATTAAATATGCATCTAGTTTTTATGGTCCTTTCAGAGAGGCTGCAGAAGGTGCGCCTTCATTTGGTGATCGTAAAACATATCAAATGGACCCGAGCAATCGCTTAGAAGCATTTAGAGAATTAGAAAGTGACATTAAAGAAGGTTGCGACATGATGATTGTTAAACCTGCTTTAAGTTATTTAGATATTATAAGAGATGTGCGTAACCGTTCTGACTTACCTATTGTTGCGTATAACGTAAGTGGCGAATATAGTATGACAAAAGCAGCATCACTAAATGGCTGGATAGATGAAGAGAAAATTGTTATGGAACAAATGACTTCAATGAAACGTGCTGGAGCAGACATGATTATTACTTATTTCGCAAAAGATATTTGTAAATATCTAGATGGAGGAGACTATTAATATGAGATACGAACAATCAATTGAAGCATACAAAGAAGCAGTAGATTTAATGCCTGGTGGTGTAAATAGTCCAGTTAGAGCATTTAAATCTGTAGATACACCGCCGATATTTATGGATCACGGTAAAGGATCAAAGATATATGATGTAGATGGTAATGAATATATTGATTACGTATTAAGTTGGGGGCCTTTAATTTTAGGTCATTCTCACGAAAAAGTTAAAACAGCTTTACACGCAGCGGTAGATAAAGGAACTTCATTTGGTGCTTCTACAGAGCTTGAAAATAAAATGGCACAACTCGTAATTGAACGTGTTCCATCTATTGAGATGGTAAGAATGGTATCTTCAGGAACAGAAGCAACATTAGCAGCATTACGACTTTCAAGAGGTTATACTGGCAGAAATAAAATATTGAAATTTGAAGGTTGTTATCATGGACATAGTGATTCATTACTAATCAAAGCTGGCTCTGGGGTAGCAACTTTAGGATTACCAGACTCTCCAGGCGTACCTGAAGGCACTGCGAAAAATACAATAACAGTTCCTTATAATGATATTGATGCTGTAAAAGTGGCTTTTGAACAATTTGGTGATGATATCGCAGGTGTTATTGTAGAACCTGTTGCCGGTAATATGGGTGTAGTACCACCAGTAGAAGGTTTCTTAGAAGGTTTACGTGATATTACTAAAGAATATGGTTCTGTATTAATCTTTGATGAAGTTATGACAGGATTTAGAGTAGGATACAATTGTGCACAAGGGTATTTTGGTGTTACGCCTGACTTAACTTGTCTAGGAAAAGTTATTGGTGGAGGATTACCGGTAGGTGCTTTCGGTGGTAAAAGAGAAATTATGGAAGAAATAGCGCCAGTTGGTAATGTTTATCAAGCAGGAACACTTTCAGGAAATCCATTGGCTATGACGAGTGGCTTTGCAACTTTAAGTGAGCTAACTGAAGATAGTTATAGCTATTTTAATGAATTAGGAGATTTACTTGAAAAAGGTCTGAAAGATGTGTTTTCTAAACATGAAGTACCAATAACAGTTAATCGTGCTGGTTCAATGATAGGTTATTTCTTGAATAAAGGTCCAGTTACTAATTTTGATGAAGCTAATTCATCAGATTTAGAAATGTTTAGTAATATGTATAGAGAAATGGCTCAAGAAGGTGTATTCTTGCCACCATCACAATTCGAAGGTACTTTTTTATCAACAGCTCATACTAAAGAAGATATAGAAAAAACAATTCAAGCATTTGATACAGCACTATCTAGAATTACAAAATAACAATTATATCCTCAATTTATATTTTTAATAATGGTATAATTTTACATGAGGTGTTAATTGATGCATAGAAATAAACAGAACATAATAATTGTAAGTTTGCTAGCTATAATACTTGGCTTTATACTCCAAAGCATTCATATGATTTTACCTTGGTTATTTGGTCCGATATTTGCTAGCATTATCGTTATAAAATTGATGAAACGCTCGATTAAATGGCCGAATTGGTTAGGTAATATAGGATTACTCATTTTAGGAGTTCAAATGGGTTCTACTTTTACACTTGATGTACTTCATGATATAAAAGATGAATGGTTGCAGATTGTATTAATGTCAGTATTTATCATATTACTCGCTTTAATTATATCTATAGTCTTTAAAAAGATAGCCAATGTTTCATTTGAAACAGCATTATTAAGTGCAATCCCTGGAGCTCTAAGCCAAATGGTTGTTATGGCGGAAGAAAATAAAAAAGCAGACTTACTCATCGTTACACTTACTCAAACATCACGAATTATGTTTGTTGTAATCTTAGTTCCTATTATTTCTTCAATATATGGTAGTAATGGTTCAAGTTCTAGACAAATTGATGCAGCACCTTCCATATTTTCAGTTTTAGATTTAACTGGATATATTACGTTGATTGTAGGAATAATTATTTTATTTTTATTATTCTACAAGATTAAGTTTCCTGTTCCTCACTTACTTGCACCAATTTTTGTTCTTCTTACTTGGAATTTATATACTGAACAGGTTTTCTCTTTAGATTATCAGTTGATTATAATTGCTCAAGTGTTATTCGGAATAAGAATAGGGGTTCAAATATCTGATTTAATAAATAATCTGACTAAAAAGACTGTGTTTGCAATAGCATTCCAAAATGTCTCGTTAATACTTGGTGCTTTTATACTTGTGTTTATTTTTGATCTTTTTATTGATGACAATATTAATGACTTGTTTTTAAGTGCTGCTCCAGGTGGAATGGCACAAATTATAGTAGTTGCGCTTGAAACTGGTGGAGATGTCGCAATGATTTCAAGCTATCATATTTTTAGGATATTTTTTATACTTCTAATTATTTCACCATTAATAAAGGTTTTCTTAAGCATAAGGTCTAAGAAATACGGTAATTAGTACTTTCAATATTGACTTATATTGAAAGTGCTTATATTATTAAAGTAATTAAATATTTAACAAGGAAGAGTAAATCATTGATTATTTGAAGAGAGTGTATGGTTGGTGTGAATACATATTAATGATGATTGAAGGTAGCCTTAATTTGAACGTTAATTGAAACTAAGTAGATTAATGCGTGTGCGAGCGATAATCGTTAAAGTGCAATATAAGAAATTATATTGAATTTAGGTGGTACCACGGTTTAACCCGTCCTATTCATTTAGGACGGGTTTTTTTATATTAAAAAGGAGTGATAAATAATGGAAATGGAACCTAAATATAACCCTAAAAAGGTTGAAGAAGGCCGTTATCAACATTGGTTAGAAAATGATTATTTTAAACCAAGTGAAAATAAGGACAAAGAAACGTATACGATTGTTATTCCGCCTCCAAATGTAACTGGTAAGCTACATTTAGGTCATGCATGGGATACAACTTTACAAGATATTTTAACTAGAATGAAAAGAATGCAAGGGTATGATACTTTGTATTTACCTGGTATGGACCATGCAGGTATCGCAACCCAAGCTAAAGTTGAAGGCAAATTAAAAGAACAAGGATTGACTAGACATGATTTAGGTAGAGAAAAATTCCTTGAACATGCTTGGTCATGGAAAGAAGAATATGCAGACTTTATTCGTGCACAATGGTCTAAGTTAGGCTTAGGTTTAGACTATAGTCGTGAACGTTTTACATTAGACGAAGGATTATCACAAGCAGTTAAAAAAGTGTTTGTTGATATGTATAATAAAGGTTTGATATATCGTGGAGAAAGAATTATTAACTGGGATCCACAAACTAAAACAGCAATTTCTGATATAGAAGTTATACATGAAGATATATTAGGGCATTTCTATCATATTAAGTATCCGTTTAAAGAAGGAGAAGGTGCTATTGAAATAGCAACAACACGTCCTGAAACGATGCTTGGAGATACTGCAATTGTTGTTAATCCAAACGATGATCGATATAAACACTTAATAGGTAAATCTGTTGTTTTACCAATTATTGGTCGTGAATTACCAATCATTGGTGACGATTATGTTGATATTGAATTTGGTAGTGGAGCAATGAAAGTAACACCTGCTCATGATCCTAATGACTTCGAAATTGGTGAAAGACATCAACTAGAAAAAATTAACGTTATGAATGAAGACGGTACAATGAATGAGCTTGCTGGTAAATATAATGGTTTAGATCGTTTTGAATGCCGTAAGCAATTAATTGAAGATTTAAAAGCAACTGGAGAGTTAATTAAAGTTGAAGAACATGAGCATTCAGTTGGCCATTCAGAAAGAAGTGGGGCAGTAGTTGAGCCTTACTTGTCTACTCAATGGTTTGTGAAGATGGAACCTCTAGCTAAACAAGCTTTAGATAACCAAGATACTGAAAATCGTATTAATTTTGTTCCAGACAGATTTGAAGGTACATTTAATAGATGGATGGAAAACATCCGCGACTGGACAATTTCTCGACAACTATGGTGGGGTCATCAAATTCCAGCCTGGTATCATAACGAGACAGGTGAAACATATGTAGGAGAAGAAGCGCCAGAAGATATTGAAAATTGGACTCAAGATGAAGATGTTCTTGATACATGGTTTAGTTCTGCATTATGGCCGTTTTCTACATTAGGATGGCCAGACGAAAACAATGAAGACTTTAAACGTTATTATCCAACTAACACATTAGTTACAGGTTATGATATTATTTTCTTCTGGGTATCGAGAATGATTTTCCAAGGGCTTGAATTTACTGGACAAAAACCATTCAATGATGTCTTGTTACACGGTTTAGTAAGAGCTGAAGATGGCCGTAAGATGAGTAAGTCATTAGGTAATGGTGTTGACCCAATGGATGTTATAGACGAATATGGTGCGGATAGCTTAAGATACTTCTTAGCTACTGGTTCATCACCTGGACACGATTTACGTTATTCTACTGAAAAAGTTGAAGCTATTTGGAACTTTATCAACAAGATTTGGAATGCTTCTCGTTTTAGTATTATGAATATTGGTGAATCATTTAAGTTTGAAGATATAGATTTATCAGGTGAAAAATCTGTTGCTGATGAATGGATTCTTACACGATTAAACGAAACTATAGCAAATGTTACAGATTTAAGTGATAAATATGAATTTGGTGAAGTTGGTCGCGTACTTTATAACTTTATTTGGGATGAGTTCTGTGATTGGTATATTGAAATGAGTAAAATACCAATGAACGGTGAAGATGAGTCTAAAAAACAAATGACGCGTTCAGTATTAGCTTACACACTGGATCAAACAATGAGAATGTTACATCCATTAATGCCATTTGTAACAGAACATATATGGCAAGCTCTACCTCATGAAGGAGAAACAATCATAAACGCTTCATGGCCAGAAGTTAAACCAGAATTATCAAATGAAAACAGTAAAGTTTCAATGCAATTGTTAGTTGAAATTATTAAATCTGTAAGACAAGCTAGACGTGAAGTGAATACACCAATGTCTAAAGAAGTGCCAATTCATATCGAAGCAAAAGACGAAAAAGTTAAAGAGCAACTTTTAGATAATAAAGATTACTTAATGCGTTTTTGTAATCCAAGTGAGTTAATTATCGATACTTCTATAGAAATACCTGAAAAAGCGATGACTGAAGTTGTATTTGGTGCTACAGTGGTGTTACCATTAGAAGGATTAATTGACATGGATAAAGAAATAGAAAGACTTGAGCAAGAACTTAATAAATGGCAAAAAGAATTAGATCGTGTTAATAAAAAATTGAGCAATGAGAAGTTCGTTGCTAATGCACCTGAAAAGATTATTAACGAAGAGAAAGATAAAAAAGTTAATTATCAAGAAAAATATGATGGTGTACTAGCTAGAATTGAACAATTGAAAGGCTAGGAAAGCTAATGGATTATTTAGATAGTTTACACTGGATACACGAACGAACTAAATTTGGTATTAAACCAGGTGTTAAAAGAATGAAGTGGATGCTCAGTAAACTGGACCATCCTGAAGATAATATTCAAGCAGTTCATGTAGTAGGTACGAATGGTAAAGGATCAACAGTCAGTTATTTAAGAAATGCACTTGTAGCAAATAATTATGAAGTTGGTACTTTTACTTCACCATATATCGTTACATTTAATGAGAGAATAAGCATTAACGGTGTTCCGATAACTAACGATGAATTAGTTGACTTAGTTCAAATAGTTAAACCAATTTCAGAAAGACTTGAAACTGAAACTGATTTAGGACCAGCTACAGAATTTGAAATTATCACATTAATTATGTTTGTATATTTTGGATCTATACGCCCTGTTGATTTTGTTTTAGTTGAAGCAGGATTAGGAGCTTTAAATGATTCAACTAATGTATTCCAACCAATTATGACAGTATTAACAAGTATCGGTTTAGACCATACAAATATATTAGGTGAAACTTATATGGATATTGCTAGGGAAAAAGCTGGTGTAATTAAACCAAGTGTACCTCTTGTTTATTCAATTAAACCTAAAGATGCGCTACATTTTGTGCGTGAAGTTGTAGAAACTAATTATAATAAAGGTTTAGAATTAGATAGAGATATTCATGTTATTTCTGATGATGCTGAATTTACTTACAGATATGAAAGTTATGAACTTGAAAATATTCAACTAAAAATGATTGGTCAACATCAACATGAAAATGCTGCACTTGCAATTACAACGCTCATTGAAATGTTTCAAAGAGGGATTATACAATTAGACTTTAATAAAATGATAGATGCCATTGAGAATACGACTTGGTCAGGCCGTATTGAAAAAGTTAAAGATCAGCCTCTCATATTAATTGATGGTGCTCATAATAAAGAAAGTATAGATGCGTTAGTTAATACTTTGAATCAGTATTATTCTGATAAAAAAATTGACGTATTGTTTGCAGCTATTGAAGGAAAACCTATTGGAAAAATGTTAAACAGTTTAGAAGACGTAGCGAACAGATTCTATGTAACGACATTTGATTTTCCAAAAGCATTACCAATAGATGCAGTTTATGATTACTTAGAACATGATCACATTGAAAAGATTCAAAATTATAATAGCTTTATCGATGAATATGATGGTGAATTACTTGTTATAACCGGTAGTTTGTATTTTATAAGTGAAGTAAGAAAATTGTTTGTTCAATAATAAATGAGTTAAAAGATAACGACAAAATGAAAAATGTCGTTATCTTTTTATGTGTAAAAATTCATTATATTCTGAAAAATAGGGTATGAGTAATATATATTACTAAAGGGGAGATTATATGAAAGAAAACAATAAACAGAAAATAAAATTCAAAAATCCTCATACATATGCGATTTTACTATTTATTATTGCGATAAGTTGCTTGCTAACTTATGTAATACCTTCAGGTGAATTTGAACGTAAAACTGTAAATGATCGAGAAGAAGTTGTATCAGGTACGTATCATTTAGTAGACAGTCAACCATCTGGATTTTTAGAAATCTTTAGATCGATTCCTGAAGGTTTAATTAGTGGCGCGGATATTATTTTTTACATATTTCTAGTAGGTGGCGCTTTTGGTATTATACATAAGACTGGCGCTATTACAAATGGTGTAAATGCTGCAATGAACAAGTTAGGGGAAAACGGCAAATTTATGATTCCTCTAACGATGTTTATTTTCTCATTACTCGGTTTTTCTATTGGATTGGCTGAAGAAACTATTATATTTGTTCCGATAGGTATAGCAATCGCAAGAGCAGTTGGGTATGATGCGATGACTGGTACAGCAATGATTATAATGGGGGCAGCAGCAGGATTTCTAGGAGGCATGCTCAATCCATTTACGGTTGGAGTCGCACAAAAAATCGCTGAAATTCCTCTGTTTTCAGGCTGGCAATTTAGAACGATCATTTATATATGTGTATTGATTGTTGGCATCATTTATGTAATGTTATATGCTCGAAAAGTTAAGAAAAATCCAAAGAAAAGTTTAGTATATGAATTAGAACAAGAAGAACAACATAATATTGCTGACCAACCTAAGATTGGCAGATTTACAAAACGACAATCATTTTGTTTAGTTTTGCTAGTCGCGGCAATTTGTTTTAACGTATTTGGTATTTTTACATTCGGATGGTCCTTTAATGAAATGAGTGCTAATTTCTTATTAGCAGGTTTATTAGCAGGGTTTATCGGTGGTCTAGGGTTTAATGGAACTTTTGATGCTTTAGTAGAAGGAATGAAATCTATTTTGTTCGGTGCTTTAATTGTAGGATTTGCTAAAGCAATTGTTGTCGTATTAGAAAATGGTAAAATTATAGATACTATAGTGTATTATTTAACAAACACCATTCAAGATTTACCAGCTAGTATTACGGTTGGTATGATGTTCGTTATTCAAATGATTTTAAACTTCTTTATACCATCAGGATCGGGCCAAGCAATGACAACTATGCCTCTTATGGTTCCGATTTCTGATTTATTAAGTATAAATAGACAGATGGCAGTACTTGCCTTCCAATATGGAGACGCAGTGAGTAATAGTATATTCCCAACTTCCGCCTCTTTAATGGGTGGATTGGCTGTTGCCGGAATTTCTTATACTAAATGGGTGAAATTTATATGGAAGTTATTAGTACTATGGGTTGTTATATGTATGGCTGGAATATTCGTTGCTTTAGGATTAGGTTTTTAACTTTTATAAATATTACAAAACTTGAAAAACTCATGTTATTACATAGAGTTTTTCAAGTTTTTTTATGAATAATATTTTAATGTTTATAATGGCATACTCATAAGTTCAAAAACTGTAGTTATACGTTTAACGAGTTGTTTTGGTATATTTATATATATCAAAAAAGGAGAATGAAATAATGGCTTTACTCTTTTTGTTGGGGGCAATTTTAGCTAGTTATATGTATCAACTCACAAGTACAACAAACATAAATTATAATATGTTTCATAGTCGTTCTAAGTGTGAGAATTGTTGTAAAAATATTTTGTTTAGAGATCTTATTCCAATTATCAGTTACTTATGTTTAAAAGGTAAATGTAGATTTTGCAAGAGTAGGATATCTCTAGATTTATTTTTATGTGAACTTATACTAGGAACACTTTTTTTAATACCTCTAATATGCAATACACCGTTTGATCCTCTATTATATTATTTCTTAGTCATATTTTTAATCCCTTTATCTATTTATGATATGAAGCACTATATTATTCCTAACCATGTATTAATTATAATGTTTATAACAGCTTTAGTGCTTTTTGATATGTCGTTGAAAGGTTTTTTATTATCAATTCTTATTCTGTTTTTACTTCATTGTGTTTATTTTATTTCTAATAAAAGTATAGGATACGGTGATATAAAACTATTTTCTTTATTAAGTATTATACTATCCAATTCTCAATTTTTATTAATGTTTATGTTCACGTTCATTATTGCAGGAATTTTCGTCTTACTTTATTCTTGTGCTTGTAAAAATCTTATGAAGAAAGTTCCTTTAGTTCCTTTTATCACAGTTTCTACACTATTTGTTTTGATTTTTAATCATCAACTTAATTATTATTTTTTAGGAGGCTTACATGGTCATTAAAATTAAAGATTTACAACACGAAGATAAACCGAGAGAAAGATTAAAATCTTATGGTCCGGATAAACTAACTAATAGAGAGTTATTGGCAATAATCATCAATTCTGGTAGTAAACAATATTCGAGTTTAGAATGTGCAAATAAAGTGTTAAATTTAGTAGAGAACACTAGAGAATTAAGGCACCTTACTTTGCCTGAATTATTAACAGTAAATGGAATAGGAGAATCTAAAGCCATTACTATTTTAGCTGTCATTGAATTAGCTAAAAGAATGCATAGTAATACAGTATTGGATAAATTTGAAATAAATGAGCCACAAGATGTAGCAAATTACTTGATGGAGAAACTAAGATATTTAAAGCAAGAACACTTTGTTGCGTTGCTATTAAACACTAAAAATCAAATTATACATGAACAATCTATATTTATAGGTTCTTTGAATATGGCAGTAGTACACCCGAGAGATTTATTAAGAGAGGCAATCAAACATTCGGCGGCATCCATTGTAATAGCTCATAATCATCCGAGCGGAGATCCAACACCATCTATAGAAGACATTAAAACGACTAAACGAATTCTATATTGCTGTGAATTAATGGGAATAGATTTACTTGATCATATCATTATTGGGGATGGAGAATTTATAAGTATTTTTGAAAATGATTATATTATGCGTGAAGACATAGAAATTAATGATGTTTATGAATGATACAATGGTATAATATAAATAAAAATGAGTCAGGAGTTTTTGATTTGCAAATCATTACATTTATTTTAGTTGTTTTACCATTGTTATTCATAATATCTATTTTTCAACGAAAGAAAAGAGCGATTGTAAAAAAAGACTATGGAATTATAATGGCATTAGGTGTTATAGGTGTATTTCTTTCATCAATATTACTTACATTAACAAATAGTGAATCATCACTTTCATTTAGTGTTATTCTTGGATCAATTGGTGCAGGCATAGTGTGGGGTATTTTAGTATCACTTACTTTATTCTTGTTAAAAAAATTACTAAATAAATAAAAAGAAGAAGCCGAGACAAATTATTGTCTCGGCTTCTTCTTTAATAAAAATCAAGTGATATTCATTAAGGGTCACATAAAGTAAAGAACACCTTGATATATGAAGTAAATTACTAAAGCAATAATAGCTAATTTTATGACAACTCTTAGTAACCCAACAAAAAATCGGAAAAAGATAATTAAAAACAAGATAGCTAAGAATATATATATTAATTCCATTATTTTCACCTCTTAATGAGATTATATATGAGAATTGATAAAAATACATCAGACTACAGAATGATTATAGAGTTCAGTCCAAAGCCCGATGATGATTTATATTATATTTTTGTATAATATATATGAATGAGAGGTGTCTATAATATTGAGATGGTTATTTAGGTTAATTAGAAATTTATTAGCATTATTGGCAATTGTAATTATAGTCGTAATTGTGTACAGAAATGTTCCTGCTATTAGCGATTTAAATCCATTTGATAATAGTGATAATCAAGAAACTGAAGAAATTGCGCCACAACGAGCAAATGCTACATATGAAGTAGAAGACAATCCATTGTTACAAAATGTTCCTTTAAGTCAAACAAAGCATGCATTTAAATGGATAAATAAAAGCGAATTTATGGATGTTTCGGGATTAGAGCGTATGGGTTACGATGACGATTATGTAGCTGGTCAACGTGGTACTGAGTATATTTTGTATAAGTTTGGTGAATCGAAAATGTATGTGTATCAAACTGAGCAAGATTTAATTAATGATTTAAGTGAAATGAACTCAGATATAAAATTATTACCAAAAACTTCATATTAATTTTTAATTTCGACGGTCTCTCACTTTATTTAAAGTGAACTGTAAGCTAAAATAGTAATATCATTGTTATTTAGACATTTGAAGATTAAGAGGTGTTTAGATTGTCGAATTTTTTTAAAAATAATAAATTAATGTTTTTTCTTATTTCTATGGTCTTATTAATTGTAATAGTTGGTTATTCAGTGAGAGCACAATCAGCATCGCTTAGTGAACAATATGCGAGTGATACATCTTCTTTTGGTGGAAGAATTATCTCTTATCCAGTTACTTTTGTATCAGACTTTTTCTCAAATATCTTCACATCGGATGAAGACATCAACAAATTAAAAGAAGAAGTTAAAAGTACAGACCAAATTAAAGCTGATAAAGCAAGATTAGAAAAAGAAAATAAATCATTGAAAAAAGAGTTAGATATGAAAGATATTTCACAGTTTAATCCAATTTCAGCGACTGTTATTGGTAGAAGTCCTGATCAATGGATGAATACAATCATTATTGATAAAGGTAAAAAAAGTGGAATGAAAGAAAATATGGCTGTTATTACGAGTGAAGGTTTAGTTGGAAGAATTAAAAAAGCTAATCAATTTTCTTCACAAGTAGAGTTAATATCTACTAGCGTGAAGACAAGTAAACTATCAGTCGATATTCAACAAGATGAAGAAAATATTTTCGGTATGATAAATCGATATGATGAAGATAAAGATTTATTAGTTATCAGTGATATAGATAATAAATACAATATAAAAAAAGGATCTAAAGTAGTTACAAACGGTTTAGGCGATCAGCTTCCTAAAGGACTACTAGTTGGGAAAGTTGAAAAGGTAGAAAATGATGAGTATGGATTATCTAAAGTTGCATACATAAAAACATCTACAAACATTAAAGACTTGAACCACGTATACGTTGCGAAGAGAGATCCGGAAACAATACCTTCTTCAAAAGAAAGTGGTGAGGAATAATGAGATTTTACGTTATTCCTTTAATTGGCGTTATATTATTCTATTTAGATATCATATTAACGCGTCTATCTCCAATAAATGTCTTTAATGAAACATTTATAGTCGTACCAAGATTAACATTTTTATATTTATTAATTATTGCAGTGTACAAAAATCCTAAAGTAGCAATAATTTTAGCCATCGTAACTGGAATATTCACTGATATCTATTTTGGTGGCATATACGGGGTATATACATTTGGCTATACTATTTTTGTAATAATGATGGATAAATTATTCAAAGTATTTTATAGAGACATATTAATGATGGTAATACTTTTAATATGTTCAGTTGTGTTGTTAGAAATATGGGTAATGATTTTTTATGGATTTTTAGGAATTGCTTCAATTAATATTATCCAAATTATTCTATTTAGATTTATACCAACAGTTTTCTTTAATTTAATTTGTTTAATCATAATTTTTCCGTTTGTTCTAAAATTATTAGAAAGAAATACAAATTAGTTAAAGAATATTGACATCATAGGCTGTAGGTGGTAATCTATTGAAGTTGAGTAGTTTCAGGCTACATACAACCGCTCGATCATAGGTATATAAAGTACGAATGTCACCTATGAATGGCGTGACTTAAAAAATTAGGAGGTGCAAGTATGTTTGCTATAATTGAAACTGGCGGAAAGCAAGTTAAAGTAGAAGAAGGTCAAACAATTTGGGTTGAAAAATTAGACGTAAATGAAGGTGATTCATTCACTTTTGACCAAGTATTATTTGTAGGTGGAGATTCAGTTAAAGTTGGATCACCTGTTGTTGAAGGTGCTTCAGTTACTGCTAAAGTTGAAAAACAAGGACGCGGTAAAAAAATCACTGTTTTCAAATACAAAGCAAAGAAAAACTACAAACGTAAACAAGGTCATCGTCAACCTTACACTAAATTAACTATCGAAAAAATCAACGCGTAAGCAATGATTAATGTAGATATTAGTTTGAATCAAGAAGGGCAAGTTACAGATGTTGAGATGTCTGGACATGCTGATTCAGGTGAATATGGCAAAGACTTAGTCTGTGCTGGAGCTTCAGCAGTCGTCTTTGGTGCAACAAATGCAATCATTGGCTTAACTGATGAAACACCTGATATAGATTACAGTGACGACGGTGGATATTTTCATATACGTAGTGTAAACTTAGAAAATGAACAAGCACAAACATTATTACAAGGTCTCATAATTTCTTTGAAGACAATTGAAGAAGAATATGGACAATATATTAAACTAAATTACAAGTGAGGTGTAACTCATGTTAAAATTAAACTTACAATTTTTCGCATCGAAAAAAGGGGTAGGTTCTACAAGAAACGGACGTGACTCTGAATCAAAACGTTTAGGTGCTAAACGTGCTGACGGTCAATACGTAACAGGTGGTTCTATCTTATATCGTCAACGTGGAACTAAAGTTTTCGCTGGTGAAAACGTAGGTCGCGGTGGAGACGATACATTATTCGCTAAAATCGACGGCGTTGTTAAATTCGAACGTTTTGGTCGTGACAAAAAGAAAGTATCTGTATACGCAGCTGCTGAATAATCACTATATTGAGACACCAGAATTTTTTCTGGTGTTTCTTTTTTTAATCGTATAGTGATAATGTTATAATTAATGTTATGAATATTGATAATATAGGTGATAAAATGAATAATTTAGATGTGTATTTAAAGTCGAGACATGATTTTGTGAATCAATTCCAATTGTTATATACATATAAACAGTTAGGCAAAGATGAAGAGGTTAATTCATTACTTGATGAGTTATACAAAGATTTAAAGCAAGAACAGTTGTTTTTAAATGCACCTTGTAGAAAATTTGTGCGTGAAGTATTTGAACACAAAATATCTACGTCAGGCTCTAAATGGACATTTGAAATTGAATGCTCAAATCATAACTATTATCAGAACAATCTAGAATTAGCAGACAACATTTTATTGGAAATTTACCAATATTTAAAAACAGTTATTAAAAGTCAACAAGATGATATTCAAATAAGATTATGTTTAAATGTAGAAGAAGAATTTGTCATTTTGGATGTATTTCTTAATGAATTGACGTTAAGTGACAATCAATTAAAAACAATGTTTTCCGATTATAATTTTGAAATTTTATCAGGAAACGATAATGCAAAAGAAATAGAATTTTTTATCAATATAAATGAATTAGAGGTGTAAACATGTTTATAGATCAGGTCAAGATTTCGTTGAAAGCTGGTGATGGTGGTAACGGTTTAGTTGCTTTTCGTCGTGAAAAGTATGTTCCATTTGGTGGTCCAGCTGGTGGTGACGGTGGTAAAGGTGCTTCCGTTATATTTGAGGTAGATGAAGGTTTACGTACTTTATTAGACTTTAGATTCCAAAGTAAGTTTAAAGCAGAGAAAGGTGAAAATGGTCAAAGTAGTAACATGCATGGTCGTGGCTCAGATGACTTAATATTAAAAGTGCCACCTGGTACAATTATTAAAAATATTGAAAATGAAGAAGTTTTAGCTGACCTTGTTGAACATGGTCAACGCGCTACAGTCGCAAAAGGTGGACGTGGTGGTAGAGGTAATTCAAGGTTTGCTTCTGCTAGTAATCCCGCACCAGATTTCTGTGAAAATGGTGAACCAGGCGAAGAGCTAGAAGTCACATTAGAACTTAAATTAATGGCCGATGTAGGACTTGTAGGTTACCCAAGTGTTGGTAAGTCTACATTACTATCTATAGTATCTAAAGCTAAACCGAAAATTGGTGCATATCATTTTACAACGATTAAACCAAATCTTGGTGTCGTTCAAACAAATGATGGTAGAGGATTTGTAATGGCCGATTTACCAGGTTTAATTGAAGGTGCATCAGAAGGTGTCGGTTTAGGACATCAATTTTTAAGACATATTGAAAGAACGAGAGTAATCGTTCATATTATTGATATGAGTGGAATGGAAGGAAGAGATCCATATGATGATTATGTTACAATTAATCGAGAATTAAAATCATATAACGAGAATCTTTCTAGAAGACCACAAATTGTTGTAGCTAATAAAATGGATTTACCTGATTCAGAGACACAATTAGACATGTTTAAAGAACAGTTAGAAGAAGATGTCAAAATACTTCCAATAAGTACTGTTACTAGAAAAAATGTTGATCAGTTATTGTATGAAATTGCAGATTTACTGGATGAAACAGAAGGCATGGATTTTGATAGTGTTGAAGAAGAAACTGGTGTTCATAGAGTTGTATATAAACATGAGAAATCTAGAGATCATTTTGTAATTACAAGAGATGATGATGGAGCATATGTAGTATCTGGTAACTCTATAGAGAGATTATTCAAGATGACTGACTTTAATCGTGATGCAGCTGTAAGAAGATTTGCAAGACAAATGCGTTCAATGGGTATTGATGATGCATTAAGAGAACGTGGAGCATCAAATGGTGATATAGTTAGAATATTAGGTGGAGAATTTGAATTTGTCGAATAGGGCGTGTTCCAATTGAAAAAATCAAATGAATCAACAAAAAGGTTTTATTTAATTAGAGAAGATGTTTTACCAGAATCTGTTCAAAAAACTATTAAAGTTAAAAATGCGTTATTGAAAAATAACAATCTAACAATTTATGATGCAGTTAAAGAATTTAATTTATCAAGAAGTGCGTTTTATAAATATAAAGATACGATTTTTCCTATAGATAGATTGGAAGAACAGACGAGGAATTTAACTTTAATTTTATATGTGCAAGATGAAATTGGTATGCTTGCTACAGTTTTAAATAAAATTGCTGAAGTTAAAGGCTCTGTTCTTACGATTCATCAAAGCTTACCAATGAAAAATAGAGCAACTATTACAATTTCATTAAATGCAACAAATATTGAATTATCATTAGATGAACTAATGGATGCAATAAAAGAAAGTCCGTATGTAGATGAAGTAGAAGTCATCGGAATGAGCATGTAAAGGAAGTTATTTAAATGTATGCATATATTAAGGGAAAAGTTACACAGTTATATCCGTCACATATTGTTGTAGAAACAAATGGTATAGGGTATGAAATTCAAACACCAAATTCATATCGTTTTCAGTCAAAACTGGATCAAGAAACACAAGTATATACACAATTAATTGTTCGTGAAGACGCTCAATTATTGTATGGATTTGTTAATCTTGAAGAAAAAGATATGTTTTTAAGTTTGATCAAAGTTACTGGGATAGGACCTAAATCAGCTTTAGCTATTTTGGCATCTAGCACACCAAATGAAGTGGCAATTGCTATTGAAAATGAGAACGAAGCTTATTTAACTAAATTCCCTGGAATTGGTAAGAAAACAGCAAGACAAATTATATTAGACTTAAAAGGAAAATTAATAATTACCGAAGAGTCAGAGCTATTTTCTAATAATAGTCATTCAGATAACGACTTGTTAGAAGAAGCTTTATTAGCTTTAGAAGCTTTAGGTTATTCAAAACGTGAATTAAGTAAAGTTAAAAAACGTCTAGAAAAAGAATCATTTGATACAGTCGATGCATGTGTTAAAAGAGGTTTAGCATTACTTATTCAGTAAATGGGGTGATTTTTTGGATGAGCGATTAATGGATGAGCATGAACATAACGATGATATCCAAAATGAATTGTCGTTAAGACCAGACACTTTAAGTCAATATATAGGTCAGCATAATATTAAATCTAATTTAGATATTTTTATTAAAGCTGCAAAATTAAGAGAAGAGCCTTTAGATCATTGTCTACTTTATGGACCACCAGGGTTAGGTAAAACAACTTTAGCTCATATTATATCTAATGAGATGGATGTAAACTTAAGAACTGCGAGTGGTCCTTCAATTGAAAGACCAGGAGATTTAGCTGCAATTCTCTCTGCTTTACAACCTGGAGATGTGTTATTTATAGATGAAATACATCGTCTGAGTAGAGTTGTTGAAGAAGTTTTGTATCCTGCTATGGAAGATTTTTTCTTAGATATTGTTGTAGGTAAAGGTGAAGAAGCGAGAAGTATTAGGATTGATTTGCCGCCATTTACATTGGTCGGTGCAACTACTAGAGTAGGTAGTTTATCAGCGCCTTTAAGAGATCGTTTCGGTGTTCATTTGAGATTAGAATATTATGATGATAAAAGCTTAGAAGAAATTATTAAACGTACTGCAGAAGTTTTCAATGTTGAGATAGACGATAAAAGTACCAATGAACTATCTAAACGTAGTAGAGGTACACCACGTATAGCAAATAGATTATTGCGTAGAGTTCGTGATTTTGCTCAAGTTAAAGGTAATCAGTCTATATCAATAGATATAACGAAGCATGCGCTTGATTTATTGCAAGTTGATAAAGAAGGTCTCGACCATATAGATTATAAAATTATGCAATGTATCTTGAATAATTATAAAGGTGGACCGGTTGGATTAGATGCAATAGCTGCAACAATTGGTGAAGAACGTATTACATTAGAAGATGTTTACGAACCGTATTTAATACAAAAAGGCTTTATAGAAAGAACACCTCGTGGTCGTCGTGCTACTGCAATTAGTTATGATCACTTCGAGTATAAAAAGCATTAGGAAAGAGGCAAAGTTTGTGAATATTGAAGATTTCGATTTTGATTTACCTGAATCGTTAATTGCACAAACACCACTGTTAGATCGAGAAAGCAGTAGGTTACTTAAATGTAATAAAAAAACAGGTGAATTAGAAGATTTAACATTTAAAGAAGTTGTAAACCAACTTGCGCCAGGCGATTGTTTAGTTTTAAATGACACTAAAGTGATGCCAGCTAGATTGTTTGGTTTAAAAGAAGAAACAGGTGCAAAGGTTGAAATGCTAATGCTTACTCAACATGAAGATAATGAATGGGAAGTATTAATTAAACCTGCAAAAAGAATAAAAGTAGGTCAGTCTGTGTCTTTCGGTGAAGGGAAAATAATTGCGACTTGCGTTAAAGAATTAGAGCAAGGCGTAAGAATTATGAAACTTTCCTATGAAGGAATTCTACAAGAAAGATTAGATGAACTAGGCGAAATGCCTCTACCTCCATATATTAAAGAACGCTTGGAAGATCAAGATAGATACCAAACTGTTTATGCAAAAGAAGTTGGTTCTGCTGCAGCACCAACTGCAGGATTACATTTTACTGAACATTTATTACAAGAAATTGCTGCGAAAGGTGTTCATATTGCATTCATTACTTTACATGTTGGTTTAGGTACATTTAGACCAGTAAGTGTTGATAATATTGATGATCATGAAATGCATTCTGAATATTACCAGATGACAGCAGAGACTGCTGATTTATTAAATAGAGTTAAATCAGAAGGTAATAAAATCATTTCGGTTGGCACAACATCTACACGAACTTTAGAAACGATTCGATCTAAAAATGATGGATTTGTAGAAGCAAGTGGATGGACAGATATCTTTATTTATCCTGGATATGAGTTTAAAGCAATTGATGGACTTATTACAAATTTCCATTTACCAAAATCTACTTTAATAATGCTTGTATCAGCACTTTCAACAAGAGAAAATATACTTCATGCATATCAACATGCAGTAGATGAAAAATATAGATTTTTTAGTTTTGGAGATGCAATGATATTAATATAGAAAAGGAGTAACAACATGCCTGCAGTAACATATGAGCACATAAAGACTTGTAAACAGTCTGGTGCAAGATTAGGAATTGTTCATACGCCACATGGTTCATTTGAAACACCAATGTTCATGCCTGTCGGAACAAAAGCAACGGTTAAAACAATGAGTCCTGAAGAACTTAAACAAATGGAAGCTAAAATCATTTTAAGTAATACCTATCATTTGTGGTTACAACCTGGAAGTGATATCATTTCTAAAGTGGGTGGATTACATAAGTTTATGAATTGGGATGGACCGATACTTACTGATTCTGGAGGCTTTCAAGTATTTAGTTTAAGTGATATGAGAAAGATTGAAGAAGAAGGAGTGCATTTTAGACATCATTTAAATGGTTCTAAATTGTTTTTAAGTCCTGAAAAAGCTATGCATATTCAAAATGATCTTGGTTCAGACATAATGATGGCATTTGATGAATGTCCTCCTATGCCTTCTGAATATGAATATGTAAAAAATTCTATTGAAAGAACTTCTAGATGGGCTGAAAGATGTCTTGAAGCTCATCAACGTCCAGAAGATCAAGCTTTATTCGGCATAATCCAAGGTGGAGAATACAAGGATCTTAGAGAGCAAAGTGCTAAAGATTTAGTTTCACTTGATTTTCCTGGCTATGCAATTGGTGGCTTATCAGTAGGTGAACCGAAACCTGTAATGTACAGAATGGTTGAACACACTGCGCCATTAATGCCATTTAATAAACCAAGATATTTAATGGGAGTTGGTTCTCCAGATGCATTGATTGAATGCTCTATAAGAGGTATCGATATGTTTGACTGCGTATTACCAACGCGTATAGCAAGAAATGGTACATGCATGACTTCTCAAGGTAGAGTCGTGATTAAGAATGCTAAATATCAGCAGGATTTATCACCACTAGATCCTGAGTGTGATTGCTACACTTGTAGAAACTATACTAAAGCATATTTGCGTCATCTGATTAAAGCAGATGAAACATTTGGAATTCGTCTTACTACATATCATAATTTGTATTTCTTATTAAAACTTATGGAGAATATACGCCAAGCAATAAGAGAAGATCGATTACTTGATTTTAAAGATGAATTTTTTGAACAGTATGGACTAAATGTAGATAACCCCAAAAACTTTTAAAGGAGCTTGAATATGGAAGTATTAGTACAACTATTACCTATTATTTTAATTTTTGCACTTGTTTGGTTCTTAATGATTAGACCACAACAAAAACGAGCAAAAGAGCATCGTGAATTATTAAACCGTTTAGAAGTAGGTCAAAAAGTAACTTCAATCGGTGGAATTAAAGGAACAGTTAGAGCAGTTGACGAATCAATCGTTGTTGTTTCTGTTAATGATAAAGGTCAAGAAATCACATTTGAAAAACCAGCTATTAAACAAGTAGACCCTTCATAAAATTGTTTACTTTTTAAGAAAATTGGTTTATTATTATTTATCATATTTAATGTTAAAAGACATGGTTATCCATGTCTTTTTTTGATATATGAATGATATGGCTATTCAATCACTGCTAATGTATGCTATAACATATATAGTGAATCAAATTACGTAAGAGGTGTTATCGTGAAAAAGCGGAGTAGAATTGTAGCCTTTTTACTTCTTGCAGTGTTGGTTTTTAGTTTAATAGGATCAACTACAAAAGATATAACAAAGAATGTAAATTTAGGCTTAGACTTACAAGGTGGATTTGAAGTATTATATCAAGTTAATCCTTTAGATAAGGGTGACAAGATAGATACTGAAGCTGTTAAATCAACTGCAAAAACATTAGAGTCACGTGTTAACGTATTAGGTGTCTCTGAACCGAAGATTCAAGTTGAAGAAGGTAACCGAATACGCGTTCAATTAGCTGGTATTAAAGACCAAGATGAAGCTCGTGAAGTACTTTCTACACAAGCAAATTTAACAATCAGAGATGCTAAAGACAGAGTTTTATTATCTGGTAAAGATTTAGTTCAAGGTGGCGCTAAACAAGGATTTAAAGATAATACAAACGAAGTTGCAGTTACATTGAAATTGAAAGATGCTAAGAAATTTAAAGAAGTAACTGAAAAAGTCTCTAAAATGAATCCTAATCTAATGGTTATTTGGATGGATTATGAAAAAGGAGATAGTTACGCTAAAGAGGCTAAAAAAGAGCAAGAAGGTAAAGAGCCTAAGTATATTTCAGCAGCATCTGTTAGTAAGCCAATTAATTCAGAAAATGTAGAAATTTCTGGTGGCTTCGATGGAGAAAAAGGTGTTAAAGAAGCTAAACAAATTGCTGATTTATTAAATTCAGGTTCATTACCTGTTAAACTAGATGAAGTTTATTCTACATCTGTTGGTGCTCAATTTGGTAAAGATGCATTAAATGAAACAGTGCTTGCTTCTTCAATTGGTGTAGGCATTATATTCTTATTTATGCTCATTTATTATCGATTACCAGGTATTGTTGCTGTAATAACGCTAAGTGCTTATGTGTACTTAACATTACTAGCTTTCAACTTTATTTCAGGTGTGTTAACACTCCCTGGACTTGCAGCTTTAGTTTTAGGTGTAGGTATGGCAGTCGATGCTAATATTATTATGTATGAGCGGATTAAAGATGAGTTGCGTATAGGAAGGACATTACAACAAGCCTTTAAAAAAGGTTCTGGTTCTTCATTCATTACAATACTTGATGCTAACTTAACAACAATTTTAGCGGCATTAGTATTATTTGTATTTGGTGAAAGTTCCGTAAAAGGTTTCGCAACTATGTTATTATTAGCGATTTTAATGAGTTTCGTTACTTCTGTATTCTTTACTAGAATCTTATTGTCATTACTTGTAAACTCAAACTACTTTAAGAAAAAATATAACTGGTTTGGCGTTTCTAAGAAAGATAGACATGATATAAGTGAAAGATTGGATATTCACGACTTAAAAACACCATATGATAAAATTAACTTTGTTAAGTTAGCTAAACCATTATTAACGTTTAGTGTTATCACGATCATTGTTGGTGCGATTATTGTATCTATATTTAGATTGAATTTAGGTATCGACTTTACAAGTGGTACTCGAGTTGATTTACAATCAGATCAAGCAATCAAAACTGAACAAGTGTCTAAACAGTTTAAAGATATGGGATTAGAACCTTCACAAGTTACAACGAGTGGATCAGGTAATAAGATGGCAACAGTCCAATTTAAAGATGCTTTAGATAAGTCTGAAATCAAAAAGGTTAAATCAGACTTTGGAGATAAATTAGGACATGATCCGAACGTTAGTACAGTATCACCAGTTGTCGGCCAAGAGTTGGCAATGAACGCACTAAAAGCTATGCTTTACGCGGCTATAGGTATTGTTTTATACGTAACATTCAGGTTTGAATGGAGAATGGGTACAACAGCCGTATTAGCCTTACTACATGATGTGTTCATGATTGTTGCAGTATTCAGCTTATTCAGACTTGAAGTTGATATAACATTCATCGCTGCAGTACTAACAATTATTGGTTATTCGATTAATGATACGATCGTTACGTTTGACCGTGTAAGAGAAAACTTACGTAAAGTTAAAGTCATTACAAAACCAGAAACAATTGATATGATTGTTAACTCTTCAATTAGACAAACAATGACAAGATCGATTAATACAGTATTAACAGTAGTAATAGTTGTTGTAGCTTTATTAATACTTGGTTCTTCAAGTATCTTCAACTTCTCACTAGCCTTATTAATTGGTTTAGTTTCAGGTGTATTCTCATCTGTATTCGTTGCAGTCCCATTATGGGGTATATTGAAAAAACGACAACTTAAGAAATCAGAGAATGGTAAATTAGTTGTTTATGAAGAGAAAAAATCAAACGACGAAAAAATATTAGTTTAATCATTGTTGAAACCTGTCCTCAAAAGAGGGCAGGTTTTTTTATGCTTAAAATTGAATATATTTTATGAATCGTAATCATTGGTTGTAGATGCTTGCTTTTGTTATGCTTAAATTGTTTAGTAGAGAAAGTAAGATATTTCATGTATAATGTTTTGAGTAGAAATGAGGAGATTTGTTATGACTAAAGCGCGTTATCAATGGCTTGTATCTGATAGTAATCAAGGTATTGATCAACAAATAATAAAAAAATTTAATATTTCCCCACTGTTAGAAAAAACATTAATTTCTAAAGGTTATACAACTGAAGATGAAATTGAAAAGTTATTATCTAAAGAAGTTTTATTCCATGATCCTATGCTGTTAAGTGATATGGAAAAAGCGACTACAAGAATACATAAAGCAATAGAAAATGACGAAAGAATATTAGTCTATGGTGACTATGATGCTGATGGTGTAACCTCAACTACTATTCTTGTGAAGACTTTAGAATCACTTGGTGCAACTGTTGGATGGTATATTCCAAATAGATTTACAGAAGGATATGGGCCAAGTGAAGCAGCTTTTAGAAATGCACATGATGAAGGCGTGACTTTAATTATTACTGTAGATAATGGTGTTCAAGGACATCATGAAATTGATATAGCAAATGAATTAGGCATAGATGTTATTGTTACAGATCATCATGAGTTTGGCGAAACAAAGCCTAATGCATATGCAATCGTGCATCCGATGCATCCAGATTTTAATTATCCATTTGAGTATTTAGCTGGTGTCGGTGTTTCATATAAACTATCAAAAGCGCTTAAAAATAATTTGCCAGAATCATTTCTTGGATTAGTCGCAATCGGTACGATTGCCGATTTAGTGAGCTTAACAGACGAGAACAGGTATATGGTAAAACAAGGATTAAGAGTATTAAATGAGAATCCATCTTCTGGAATTAAAGCTTTATTAGAAGTTGCTGATTATCATGACGAAGTAACTGAACAAACTGTAGGCTTTATTATTGGACCGAGATTAAACGCTGTTGGCCGACTTGATGATGCTAGGTTAGCTGGTGAATTGCTTATGAGTGAAGATTATGATGAAGCAACTTTCCTTGCTGAAGAAGTGGATCAATTTAATACAGAAAGAAAATCTATAGTTGAAACGATTACTGAAGAAGCGATGGAGTTAGCTGAAATAGAAAAACAACAAAATGCACAATTTCTAATTCTTGCAAAAGAAAATTGGAATGAAGGCGTACTAGGTATTGTCGCTTCAAGAATAGTTGAAAAATATCATTTACCAACAATCGTACTCAATGTGGATATAGATAAGAATCATGCTAAAGGTTCTGCAAGAAGTATCGAACAAGTTTCAATGTTTGAATTTCTTCAAAAACATGGAGAACTTATTCAAAAATTCGGTGGCCATCATATGGCAGCAGGGATGACTTTAGAAATTGATGCGGTAGAACCTTTAAAAAAAGCTTTGAATGAAGAAATGGCTAAGCTATCTGATGGTAAACCGTTATTGCCACAATTAATTGTTGATGCTGAGATAGAAACATCAGATATAACTGTAGATAATATTTTTGATTTAGAAAGATTACGACCGTTTGGAACAGATATAGCTGCACCATTGTTTTCTATAAAGAATGTGCAAGTTAAATCTGCAAAAGGAATCGGACAAGGTGAGAAACATCTTAAACTAACTTTAACTGATAAAAATATAGCAGCTTTACATTGGAATTTTGGACAATTGGTCCATGATATATCAAATGATACATTGATTAATGTTGCTGGAAGCTTAAATGTTAATGAATGGAACAGTCATCAGTCACCTCAAATAATACTTAAAGATTTAGAATTAAGTAATGACCATACTGTTTTTGATTATAGAAGCAAAAATAAACATGATTTATTAAAAATCAATCAAGAGAATGCTTTATTTATTATTAATCAATCAGAAGAAAAAGTGAATGATCAGTATATTCATTATGGTGAAACTTTTGATAATGAAATTGAAACGTGTGTTTTAAGAGATTTACCAGATGATATTGAAGCGTTTAAGCGTACATTGAATGGAATAAAGGCTGAAAAATATTATTTAGTATTTAAAGGACAATCAAATTCTTATTTTGAGGGCATACCTAATGAACAGAAGTTTAAAGCGGTATACAAAGCGTTATATAGCAAAAAAGAAACTAACATTCAAACTGATGGTATGAAGATATGTGAAACATTAAAAATTAAACCTAATCAATTAAAATTCATTTTAAATTGCTTTTATGAGCTGAACTTTATTACAATAAAAAATGGTATAATTGAAATAAATAAAGATGCGGAAAAAAATGAAATACAAAACGCACCGTTATATCAAGCAAGGAAACAACAAATAGAAATAGAAAAGACATTGTTGTACAATGACAGTCAGTCTCTAATTAACTGGGTTCAATCGTTGTTAAGCAACACTGAGGAGGAAATATAATGGATTTAAAGCAATATGTTTCAGAAGTACAGAATTGGCCGAAAGAAGGCGTCAATTTTAAAGACATCACTACAATAATGGATAATGGTGAAGCTTACAAATATGCTACAGACCAAATCGTTCAATATGCACATGATAAAGAAGTAGATTTAGTAGTTGGACCAGAAGCTAGAGGATTTATCATTGGCTGTCCAGTATCATATGCTATGGGTATTGGTTTTGCTCCAGTACGTAAAGAAGGTAAATTACCTCGTGAAGTGATTCGTTACGAATATGATTTAGAATATGGATCTAATGTATTAACTATGCACAAAGATGCTATTAAACCAGGACAACGCGTATTAATTACAGATGATTTATTAGCAACAGGAGGCACAATTGAGGCTGCTATACATCTAGTAGAATCATTAGGTGGTATAGTAGTAGGAATAGCTTTCTTAATTGAATTAAAATATTTAAATGGTATTGATAAACTTAAAGGTTATGATGTTGTTTCCCTAATTTCTTATGATGAATAAAATAATAACAAAATAGTCACTATGTGAATATTTTGTTTCTGACTGTCGACAAACTCAAACTTTGTTGGCAGTTTTTTATTTATAATTATTGTATAGTGCTGATAAGCGTTGCGTTAAAAGCAGATTCTAGCAAACTTGCTGATAAGGATAGCTACGAAAATAAAATAAAATAGTCACAATTAACGGTGGCGTATTACTATTAAAAATTGCTATAATAGTAATATTAAAGAGATTTAATATGATGAGGTGGTGTCCCTATGAATAAAGAATATCCTTATAGTGCTGATGATGTATTATATAAAGCTAAAAGCTATTTATCTGTAGATGCATATCGTCTAGTTGAAAAAAGTTATGATTTGGCTTTTAAAGCGCATCAAGGACAAATTAGAAAGAATAATTTGCCTTACATTATGCACCCTATACAAGTTGCTGGTATTTTAACAGAGATGAAATTGGATGGTCCGACAATTGTTGCTGGATTCCTTCATGATGTTATTGAGGATACACCTTATACGTATGATGACTTAGTAGAAATGTTTAACGAAGAAGTTGCAATAATCGTTGATGGTGTTACTAAATTAAAAAAAGTTAAATATAAATCGAAAGAAACTCAACAAGCTGAAAATCATCGTAAATTATTTATAGCTATCGCTAAAGATGTCCGTGTAATTTTAGTTAAATTAGCTGATAGACTACATAATGTTAGAACTTTAAAGGCAATGCCTAAAGAAAAGCAAAAAAGAATTGCTAAAGAAACGTTAGAAATCTATGCACCACTTGCACATAGGTTAGGGATTAATACAATTAAATGGGAATTAGAAGATATCTCATTAAGATATATTGACAGTGTTCAATATTTCAGAATTGTTAATCTCATGAAAAAGAAAAGAAGTGAACGTGAAACATATATTTCAAATGCTATTAGAGATATTAGTTCAGAAATGGAAGTTATGAATATTTCTGGCGATATTAGTGGTAGACCGAAACATATTTACAGCATTTATAGAAAAATGGTTAAGCAAAAAAAACAATTCGAACAAATTTTTGATTTATTGGCTATTAGAGTAATTGTGCCATCTATTAAAGATTGTTATGCAGTGCTAGGACTTGTACACACATTATGGAAACCTATGCCTGGTAGATTTAAAGATTATATTGCTATGCCCAAACAAAATATGTATCAGTCACTCCATACAACAGTTGTTGGTCCGAATGGTGACCCTCTAGAAATTCAAATTAGAACTTATGAAATGCATGAAATAGCTGAGCATGGTGTTGCAGCGCATTGGGCTTATAAAGAAGGAAAAAATTTAAGCAATAAATCAGAAGAATATTTACAAAAAATGAGCTGGTTACAAGAAATAGCTGAAACAGACAACACGTCTCCAGATGCAGAAGAATTTATGGAGTCATTAAAGTATGATTTACAGAGTGATAAAGTTTATGTATTCACACCAGAAAGTGATGTTGTTGAATTACCATATGGTGCAGTGCCAATTGATTTTGCATATTCTGTACATAGTGAGATAGGCAATAAAATGATCGGTGCAAAAGTGAACGGAAAAATAGTACCGATCGATTATAAATTATCAACTGGGGATATTGTAGAGATTAGGACAAGCAAACATTCTTATGGACCAAGTCGAGATTGGTTAAAGATTGTCCGTTCTTCAAGTGCAAAAAGTAAAATTCGTAGTTTCTTTAAAAAGCAAGATCGCTCTGCCAATATTGAAAAAGGTAAATTTATGATAGAAGCAGAAATTAAAGAACAAGGATTTAATGTTGATGAAGTACTTACTTCAGAAAATATCAAAATCGTAAATGACAAATACAATTTCTCAAATGAATCTGACTTATATGCAGCAGTAGGTTTTGGAGGTATTACTTCATTACAAGCTGTGAATAGACTTTCAGAGAAAATTAGACAAGAACGTAAAAAACAATCACTTAACCAAGTTCAAGAAGTAAGTAAATCAATCCCGATTAAAGAAGATATTCGAACTGAAACCGGTGTTTATGTTGAAGGTTTAGATAATATGCTAATCAAACTTTCAAAATGTTGTAATCCAATACCTGGTGATGAAATTATAGGATATATTACAAAAGGTCATGGTGTTAAAGTACATCGCAAAGATTGTCCTAACATTGTAAACGAAACAGAACGCTTAATAAATGTCGAATGGGTTAAGAACATCAATGAACAAAAGAATTACCAAGTAGATTTAGAAATAACCGGATATGACAGAAATGGTTTACTCAATGAAGTATTACAAGTTGTTAATGCAATTAAAGTACAATTAGTAAAAGTTTCTGGAAAAGCTGATATAGATAAAAATGCTGTTATAAACATTAGTGTTATGGTTAAAAATGTCAATGATGTCTATAGAATCGTTGATCGCATTAAACAATTAGGTGATATTTATACAGTTAGTCGTGTATGGAATTAAGAGGTGAATGTTTTTGAAAGTTGTTTTGCAAAAAGTCAGCCAAGCAAAAGTAACATCTGATAATACTCAAAATGCAATAAATAAAGGTTTTTTATTATTAGTTGGTGTAGGAGAAGAATCAACTTATAAAGATGCAGAAGTTCTAGCTAAGAAAATTGCAAAAACTAGAATATTTGAAGATAGTGATGGAAAAATGAATTTAGATATTCATCAAGTCGAAGGTGAAATATTATCTATATCACAATTTACGATTTATGCTTCCGTTAAGAAAGGGAATCGACCAGGATTTTCGAATGCGAAAAGTCCAGACGAAGCTTTAAAAATATACGAATATTTTAATGAGCAACTAGAAGCATATAATATTAAAGTAAAAACAGGTGAATTTGGCGCACATATGGAAGTGGCTTTAACGAATGATGGACCTATTACAATTATTTTTGAGAGTAAGGATGGTAACATTCAATGAACCGAATTAATTTATGGTTTAAAAAAAGAAAGATAAAGCCAGTACCAGTTATAAGTGCAGCTGTTTTACTATTAGTATTATTGATTATTATTATAAATTTAATAATACCTAATGAAGGTGAACCTAAGACATTAACCATGAAAGAAGATAATGAGCTAAGGACTGGACCAGCAGCATATTATCCAATCATTTTTGATGTCAAAAAAGGTGATGATTTTGAAATTACGGATAGACAAGATAAATGGTTTGAAGTTAAAAATGATAATAATGAAAAAGGCTGGATAGCTGGATGGCATACTAATTTAGATATAAAAGAAGATGTAAATCCAGTTTTAAAACCGTTAAAAGATAAAGTTATTGTGTTAGATCCTGGTCATGGCGGTAGTGATCAAGGTGCGTCGAGTTCTAAAAATAAAAATGTAACTGAAAAAGAAATTACTTTAAAAACAGCTAAAGAACTTAAAAAGATGCTAGAAGATGAAGGCGCAAAAGTTAAAATGACAAGAGATAAAGATGAGTACATTAAATTAAAAGACAGACAAGAAGATGGGGATGTATTTATAAGCATTCACAATGATGCTCTTGATTCATCTGGACCTCATGGCTTAACTGTTTATTATCATCATGATAGTCAACAAGATTTTGCAAAAACGTTACACACATCCATTAATCAAAAATCAATTCTTTCAGATAGAGGCGTTAGAAACGAAAACTTCCAAGTTATTCGTCAAACTAAAATGCCTGGTGTATTATTAGAATTAGGATATATTAGTAATCCAACTGATGAAGATTTAATAGTAGATCGAAAATATCGACATATAGTTGAATCTGGAATAGTAGATGGATTGAAAGTTTACTTTTCAAATTAGATATTGACTGATTCTACTTATGGGTTTAATATTAATATAAATTATTAAATATCTTATATACCGTATATTCTTGAATAGTATACAATTCAGGTAGAGGACAGAGATTATAACAGTTGCTGAGAGTTATAAGGATACCGAGTGTACTTTTGAACACAAGAAGAGGGAATCTTATGAAAGTAAGATCGGTTAACACCCGTTAACATGTTGTTAAGTGAGTATTCAAACTAATTGAATACTAATTAGGGTGGCAACACGGAGAATTCGTCCCTTGTATGTAAATACATACAAGGGACTTTTTATATTTTAAAGGAGGAATTTTTATGATAAATATACCACGTGGAACACAAGATTTATTACCAAAAGATACTTATAAATGGCAATACATTGAAAATAAATTGCACGAATTAATGAGATTATATAATTATAAAGAAATTAGAACGCCTATCTTTGAGAGTACTGAGTTATTTAGTAGAGGTGTAGGTGATTCAACTGATGTAGTACAAAAAGAAATGTACACTTTTAAAGATAAAGGTGATAGAAGTATTACATTAAGACCTGAAGGCACTGCAGGTGTCGTTAGAAGTTACATTGAAAATAAAATGCAAGGCGAACCTAATCAACCAGTAAAATTATATTATAATGGTCCAATGTTCCGATACGAAAGAAAACAAAAAGGACGTTATCGCCAATTTGTTCAATTTGGTGTAGAAGCAATTGGTTCAGAAAATCCGTCAATAGATGTTGAAATCATATCTATGCTTGTTCACATTTATAAATCATTTGGATTAAAAGATTTGAAACTCGTTATAAATAGTATTGGTGATGCTGAATCGAGAGCAGATTATACGAAAGCATTACAAGCTCACTTTGAGCCAGTGATTGATACTTTCTGTAGTGATTGTCAAAGTAGATTATACACTAATCCAATGCGTATCCTTGATTGTAAGGTTGATAGAGATAAAGAAGCGGTTAAAAATGCACCGAAAATTACAGAATACTTAAATGATTATTCTAAACAATACTTTGATGATGTTAAATACTTATTAGATGAAATAGGTATTGACTATGAAATTGACACGAATCTTGTTAGAGGATTAGATTATTATACACACACTGCTTTTGAAGTAATGAGTAATGCTGAAGGATTTGGGGCAATTACTACGTTATGTGGTGGTGGCAGATATAATGGCTTATTAGAATTACTAGACGGTCCAAAAGAGACAGGTATAGGATTTGCATTGAGTATTGAAAGATTATTGCTTGCACTTGAAGCAGAAGGAATTGAAATAGAACAAGAAGATACGATTGATTTATTCATTGCGACTATGGGTGAAAAAGCTGATCAATTCTCAGTTCAACTAATCAACAAACTAAGAATTGCTGGTATAAGTTGTGATAAAGATTATCTTGGCAGAAAGTTAAAAGGCCAAATGAAACAAGCAGATAGATTGAATGCTAGAAATACAATAGTTATTGGTGACAATGAATTAGAAAAAGAAGAAATTGAAGTGAAAAATATGGAGACAGGTGAGAAGACACTTGTGTCATTATCAGAATTAGAGAATTATTTAAAGGTGGAATCATAATGGATAAGAGAACAACATACTCTGGAAAAATTACGGAAGAATATATTGGACAAACAGTTACTTTAAATGGATGGGTTCAAAAAAGACGTGACTTAGGTGGATTAATTTTTATTGATTTACGTGACCGTGAAGGTGTCGTACAAATTGTCTTTAATCCTGATTTCTCTCAAGAAGCGTTGAATGTTGCTGAAAAGGTTCGTTCTGAATACGTTATTCAAGTAAAAGGACTAGTAACTAAAAGAGATGAAAAGTCAGTTAATGACAAAATCAAAACGGGTAAAGTAGAAGTACAAGTATCTGATATCATTATTTTAAATGAGTCAGAAACACCACCATTTTCTATTACAGATATGAATGATATTGATGAAAACGTACGTTTGAAATATCGTTATATAGATTTAAGAAGAGAAAGTTTAGCTCAAACGTTCAAAATGAGACATCAAATTACACGTTCAGTCAGAAATTATTTAGATGAAGGTGAATTTTATGAAGTTGAAACACCTGTATTAACAAAATCAACACCTGAAGGGGCTAGAGACTATCTTGTACCTTCAAGAGTTCACGATGGTGAATTTTATGCTTTACCTCAATCACCTCAAATATTTAAACAGTTATTAATGATTGGTGGATTTGATAAATACTATCAAATTGTTAAATGTTTTAGAGATGAAGATTTAAGAGCAGATAGACAACCTGAATTTACTCAAATTGATATTGAAATGAGTTTCGTAGATCAAGAAGATGTTATCAAAATGAATGAAGGTTTAATGAAACGTATTATGAAAGATGTCAAAGGTATTGATATTACTACTCCATTCCCACGTATGACTTATGCTGAAGCGATGGATAGATACGGAATTGATAAACCAGACACAAGATTTGGTATGGAATTAATAAATTTATCTGAACTTGCAGCCAAAATGGACTTTAAAGTATTTAAATCTACTGTTGAAAATGGTGGAGAAGTTAAAGCAATTGTTGTAGAAGGTGCAGCAAATGATTATTCAAGAAAAGATATTGATCAATTACAAGCTTTCGCAAATATTTACGGAGCAAAAGGATTAGCATGGGTGAAAGTAACAGACGAAGGATTAAATGGACCTATTAGTAAATTCTTTAGCGAAGAACATGCTGCTGAATTATTAAGTAATACACAAGCAAATGCTGGAGATTTAGTATTATTTGTAGCAGATAAGAAAGATGTTGTTGCAGCAAGTTTAGCACAATTAAGAAACAAACTTGGTAAAGAACGTGGATTAATCGATCCTAACAAATATAATTTCTTATGGGTAACAGATTGGCCATTATTTGAATATGACGAAGATTCAAATCGTTATGTAGCTGCTCATCATCCGTTTACAGCTCCTAAAAAAGAGCATGAAGAAATGTTGGAAACAGACCCAACTAATGTTGAAGCTAATGCTTATGACATTGTTCTTAATGGTTTTGAATTAGGTGGAGGTTCTATTAGAATTCATAAATCTGAACTTCAAGAAAAAATGTTTAAAGCGCTTGGATTTACTGAAGAACAAGCTCAAGAACAATTTGGATTCTTAATTGAAGCATTTAAATATGGTGCGCCTCCACACGGTGGTATCGCATTGGGTCTTGATAGACTAGTAATGCTTTTATCAGGCAGAACAAACTTAAGAGATACAATTGCATTTCCTAAGACTGCAAGTGCTTCATGTTTATTAACAGATGCACCAAGTAAAGTATCTGATAGTCAGTTACATGAATTACATTTGCAACTTGATTTAGATGAAAAATAATTAAAAGTTTAAATACTTGTTATTTAGAAGAATTATGATAAAATAAATTTATAAGGTAGTCATCTGAAGTGTTCGTAATAAGCTTTTTATATTTTGACCTAACACTTTTGATCAAGGGAGCTTAATTGGTTTTCTTAATAGCGCATACGCCTCGTAAGGAGGACATGCAAAATAAGAAACAGGGCACCCACCTGTATATAGCAGGCCAAAATGATCGAGCACTTAATATTACGGCACAATTGGATTCTATCGGTACGCAAGACTTTATGTCTTGCGTATTTTTGTGTAAAGGAGTTAATTAAACTATGAAACATCAATTTTCAAGAAATGAATTAGCTGTAGGAAAAGAAGGTTTAGACCTACTGAAAAGTAAAACAGTTGTTGTACTTGGTGTTGGCGGCGTAGGATCATTTGCAGCCGAAGCATTAGCTAGAACAAATATCGGACATATAATATTAATAGACAAAGACGATGTAGACATAACAAATGTAAATAGACAATTACATGCTTTAACAACTACAATTGGCCAATCTAAAGTTGATTTAATGGAAGAGCGTATCAAATTAATCAATCCTGACTGTAAAGTAACGTCACTCCACATGTTTTATACAGAAGAAACATATGAAGCGTTATTCAATGAGTATGATATTGATTATTTTGTAGATGCAAGTGATACTATTATGTATAAAGTTCACTTAATGAAAGAATGTTTAGAAAGAGGTATAGACGTTATTTCAAGTATGGGTGCTGCTAATAAGACAGATCCAACTAAATTTGAAATCGCAGATATCTCTAAAACACATACTGATCCAATGGCGAAAATTATACGTCTTAAATTAAGAAAGATGGGAATTCATAAAGGAATTAATGTAGTCTTTAGTGATGAAAGTCCAATTATGATTCGTGAAGATGTTAAAGAAGTTGTTGGAGATAAAAATGCAAAAGTGAGAAAAGCTCAAATGCCTCCATCATCAAATGCGTTTGTGCCTAGTGTTGTAGGTTTAATTTGTGCGAGTTATGTCGTTAATAATATATTAAAAGATATACCAGTAAAAAGAGTCAAAGATAAATAATAAAGACTTTGAAATAAAAATGAGACTGGACATATCCAGCCTCATTTTTTTAAGTTTTTATATATTTCAGCAAATTTTTGTTCAGATTTGGATGTTAGTTTAGGATGATAATATTGCTTGTTTTTTAGGGTGTCAGGTAAATATTGTTGTTCCACATAACTATTTTCATAGTTATGTGGATATTTATATCCAATGGCATTTCCTAATTCTTTAGCGCCTTGATAATGTCCATCTTTTAAATGTTTAGGAACTAAACCAGCTTTGCCATTTCTAATATCAGATAAAGCTTCGTCTATAGATACAATCGCTGAGTTCGATTTAGGAGATAAACATAATTCGATTACAGCTTGACTAAGTGGTATACGTGCTTCTGGAAAGCCTAGACGTTCACTTGCCTCAATAGCAGATAACGTTCTTGCAGCTGCACCTGGTGAAGCTAAGCCAATATCTTCATAACTAATAACAAGTAAACGTCTTGCAATGGTAGGTAAATCACCTGCTTCAATTAGTCTAGCTAAATAATGTAAAGCAGCATCAACATCGCTACCTCTTATTGATTTTTGGAATGCACTCATAACGTCATAATGTTGGTCGCCATCCTTATCATGTTGAAAAGCATTTTTTTGAATGCACACTTGAGCATCTTCAATTGTAACATGACGCTTTTCATCGAGTATTTCAGCACTTAATACAGCTAGTTCTAATGCATTTAAAGCACTTCTAACATCCCCATAACTAGCTTTTGCAAAATACTGAATAGCATCATCATCTACTTCGGGTGCATATGTTGCCAAACCGTTTTCTGCATCTTCCAAAGCTCTATTTAAAGCAATCACAATATCAGATTCTTCTAATGGGAAAAGTTCAAAGATTTGCGTTCTACTTCTTATTGCTGGATTTATGGCGTGATAGGGATTTGATGTTGTTGCCCCAATAAGAACGATTTTGCCAGACTCTAAATGAGGTAAGAGAAAATCTTGTTTCGCCTTATCAAGTCTGTGAATTTCATCTAATAAAAGGATGACTTGACCAGACATTTTCGCTTCTTCAACTACTAATTGCATATCTTTTTTCGTATTAGTAACGGCGTTTAGTTGTCTGAATTTATATTGAGTACTGCCAGCTATAGCTTGAGCAATACTTGTTTTACCAATACCTGGAGGTCCATAAAAAATCATAGAAGTTAATCTTTTAGTAGTGACCATTCTTCTAATAATGGCTTTAGGACCTACTAAATGCTCTTGACTTATAACATCGTCGATCGTTTTAGGACGCATTCTATATGCTAATGGTTCGTTTTTCATTTGTGATCAACCTTTCTAATTACTCAAATTGTATAAAAAATGATAAAATAAGTTAACAATATTTTTTAAAGAAAATAAGAGGTGTAGTACATGAAAATATCAACTAAAGGCCGATATGGCTTAACACTTATGATATCGTTGACTAAGCGTTACGGTCAAGGATGTACATCGTTAAAGTCTATCGCAGAAGAAAATGATTTAAGTGATTTATATTTAGAACAATTAGTAGGACCATTACGTAATGCTGGTCTTATTAAAAGTGTAAGAGGTGCCAAAGGGGGCTATCAATTACAAAAAGCACCATCAGATATAACAGCTGGTGATGTGATTAGATTGTTAGAAGGACCAATTACACCAGTTGAAGGTATAGAAGATGAACCACCAGCACAACAACAATTGTGGATTCGTATTCGTGATGCTGTTAAAGAAGTATTAGACAATACAACTTTAGAATATTTAGCAAACTATACAAATCAAGATGAATTAGAAGGGTATATGTTCTATATATAATCATTTAACAATTAAATCTGGTACAGTATGCAGAATAATACCAGAAAGGGATATAAAAAAGTAGAAATTCAGTTTCCTTTGAATTTCTACTTTTTTTATGGAAAAAATTCCTAACTGTTTTAATTTCATGCCTAACTGTACTTTAAAAAGAATTGTAATGACAGTTAGGCATGAAATTTGGTTAAGTAGTGTAATTTTCTCCTTTGATTTAATATTCATATTAAGATAGTTGTACACTACAAAAAAGGGGAGATTATATGAAAAATATTAAAGCTTACATATTAACCGTAGTTGCAGTTTTATTATTAAGTTTTGTAGGATTACCTTTAGAAGCAAATGCCAAAACGGATGATCCTTCATCAAGAGTCATATTACCTAAAAATGATCGTGAACAAATAACTAATACAACATCAGCACATTATCAATCAATTGCTTTTACTGAAATTGGTGGAACATCGATAGCCTCTGGAGTTGTAATCGGTAAAAATACTGTATTGACAAATAAGCACGTTGTAAATGCTACAAATGGAGATGCTTCAGTATTAAAATTTTCTCCAGCAGCAAATGGAAATGGAAATTACCCAGCTGGAACATTTACAGCAACTGATTATAAAACAGCACCAGGTGGAGAAGATTTAGCTGTCGTAACAGTTGGTAAAAATAGTGAAGGACAATCTATAGGTGATGCGGTACAACCAGCCACATTAGCTAACACATCAACTGTTCAAAAAGGCGATGACATTACAGTAACAGGTTATCCTGGAGATAAACCAATCGCAACATTATGGGAAAGTAAAGGTAATGTATTGTCTGCTTCAGGTAGTGACTTAACATATGACTTAAGTACATATGGTGGTAACTCAGGATCTCCAATATTTAATGCTCATAATCAAGTAATTGGACTACATTATGGTGGCGTTCCAGATAGTCATAATAGTGGTGTATTATTTAATAGTAGTATTCAGGAATTCATAAATAGTAACTTGAAATAAATTAAAAGAGTCCAGGGCTTTGTGGCCCCGGACTCTTTTAATTTGTCTACTCTTAATTATTCTCCATATACATCATCAACGATATTTTTGAATGATTCAAATGATTTATATTGTTTATCTAAATCATAAATATAACTAACTGCCATTATTTCATCTACGTTATATTTTTCTTGGAAGTCTAAAAATTGTTGTTTAACTGTTTCTTCACTACCAATAAACGAAGTGTTTGTCTTAGATTGTGACATGTATTGTTCTTGTGGTGACCATATATTTTCTAATTGGTCTGTTGGTGGTTGTAAAGGTAAACGTGAATTTCTAACAATTCCTAAAAACATTAAATGCATTGTTGATGAAAGGAATGTTGCTTCTTCATCTGTTTCTCCTATAATAACATTTAAACAAATTGTTACATAAGGTTTGTCTAAATAATCTGATGGTTCAAATAAATCTCTATATATTTCTATAGCTTGTGACATTTGCTCTGGCGCAAAGTGAGCTGCGAAAACGTAAGGTAATCCTAAACGCGCTGCTAAATGAGCAGAGTCAGTTGAAGATCCTAGTACATAAATGGGTATGTTTGTATCTACACCTGGATAAGATCTAACATAAGATTGATTTTCTTCTGGACCAAAATATTGTAGTAATTGTTTAATGTCATCTCCAAAAGTATAAACACCTTTATGTGAGTCACGTCTCAATGCTGAGGCTGTCATCATATCAGTACCAGGTGCTCGTCCTAATCCTAAATTTAATCTTTCAGGAAACATCGTTGCCATTGTGCCAAATTGTTCTGCTACAACGAGTGGTGCATGATTTGGTAGCATTATTCCACCTGAACCAACTTGTATTGTATCAGTATGTTCTAAAGTATGTTGAATGAGTAAAGCTGTAGCTGAACTTACAAGGTTAGGTGCATTATGATGCTCAGCAATCCAGTATCTTTCATAGCCTAACTTCTCTACATTTTGTGCTAATGTGACCATGTTTTTAATAGCGTCTTGCTCTGTTTCTCCCTTTCTTAATGGGACAAGGTTCAATGCAGAGACTGGGAAATTAGATTTCATTTATATGACTCTCCTTACTTAATTGTATATTGGCAAGTATATCAAGCGTAATCTTGTTGCACTATTTAACTGCTCAACAAAAGTTGACTATTTTCATAGTTATAGTTATAATAAACCCAAATTTAAAGAGAGGTGGCATCAATAATAGGCATGGATATCCAATAATTTTTACGACGTCATGTTAAAACGTAAAAATACCATTGTGTTACACAATGATGATTGGATAAATATGTCTACATTTTGATGCTACCATTATATTTTAAAATAGTGTAATGGTGTGTCTTACTGTGTAATGCATGGAATAAGGAGGCAACATTATGCTATTTTTATTTGAAAAAAAGTCTTTAGAGATTGACAATAAACTGCTCATACCTTCACTAACATTTATTATTGAAGAAAATGAACATTTGGCAATAGTCGGCATAAATGGTATCGGAAAATCTACACTTTTAAATAAAATCCATCATAAAGAAAATATTGAAACAGCAATGATGGAACAAGATTTAACTAAATATGGAACTTTAAATGTCATGGAGTATATTATGTTAACTTATCCACAATTATCATCGTTAAGAGAAAATCTAAGTGATTTGGATAATATAAATAGATATATTGAATTAGACGGTTACGAAATTGAGCAAAACATTATAATTGAAGGAAAAAAGTTAGGATTAACAGAAAGGCACTTTGATCAATTAATTTCTACTTTAAGTGGTGGTGAGCAAACAAAAGTTTCGTTTTTGAAAGTTAAATTAGATAAAGCACGATTATTATTAATTGATGAACCAACTAACCATATGGATGAAGAAATGAAAGTATGGTTAACTAATGCATTTAAACAAGAAAAACGTGCAATATTATTTGTTTCTCACGATAAGACTTTTTTAAATGAAACACCAGACGCAATTTTGGAACTGAGTAGTAGTGGTGCAACAAAATACTCAGGTCAGTATGACAATTACAAGCAACAAAAAGATTTAGAATATAAAACGATTAAGCTACAATACGAAAAACAAGAAAAAGAGCAACGAGCAATTGAAGAAACAATTAAAAAATATAAAGAATGGTATCAAAAAGCTTCACAAAAAGCTTCAGTAAGAAATCCTTATCAACAAAAACAACTTAGCAAGCTTGCGAAAAAGTTTAAATCGAAAGAATATCAAATGAATAAAAAACTTGAACAAACCAATTTATCAGATCCTGAAGAGGAAGGAAAAACATTTTCAATGCAACATCACGCCTTCAAATCTCATTATTTAGTTAAATTTGAAAATGTGACATTTTCATATAATGAAAAGCCTATTTTTAATGATGTCTCTTTTCATATTAAGCGAAATCAAAATGTTATCATTGAAGGTCAAAATGGCTCAGGTAAATCTACTTTGATCAAGTTGATACTAGGTCAACTGACACCTGATGAGGGAGAAGTAATCGTACATCCTGAATTAGAAATAGGTTATTTTTCACAAGATTTTAATAACTTAAATATGAAAAATACTGTGTTAGAAGAAATAATGTCTATTCAAGAAATGAAAGAAGCGGAAGCAAGAACAATTTTAGCGAATTTTTATTTTAATGAAAATAGAATTAATGATGTTGTTGCCAATTTATCTATGGGTGAAAAATGTAGAATACAGTTTGTTAAATTGTATTTTTCAAATCCACATATACTCATATTAGATGAGCCAACTAACTATTTTGATATTGAAATGCAAGAAAAAATCATACAATTAATTCAATCTTTTCAAGGATCAACACTTATCATTTCACATGATAAATATTTTAAAGAAAAGCTTAAAGATCAAATTTGGACAATAAAGAATCTAGATTTGGTACATGAAAATCTTAAAATTGAGAATCCATTAAATGCTGATTCTATTAAAAATCAATTAAATGAATTAGAGCAATATACCGACGAAAGAAATAGAGAAACAGAGTTCTAGTCATTTTCTTAAATTGGTGCTAGAATAGGTACATTGAAAACTAAGAAAGGACGTTCAACATGAAAGTATATGCAGATTATGCAGCAACTACTCCAGTTAAACCGATTGTTACAGAGAAAATAACAGAAATACTATCTGAACACTATGGCAATCCATCGTCAATTCATTCTATTGGAAGAGATGGAAGGAAGTATTTAGATCAAGCTAGAAGAGAAATTGCATCGATATTAGGTGCTACTCCAAATGAAGTTATCTTTACAAGCGGTGCAACAGAGTCTAATAATACAGCAATTAAAGGAATCGCGAAAAAAAGAAAACATTTGGGCAACCATATTATAACGAGTAGAATAGAGCATCATTCTGTATTACATGTTTTTGAAGAACTTGAACGTGATGGCTTTGATGTTTCATATATAAATGTGAATGCTGAAGGAAGTATAGATTTAGAAGAATTAAAACAAACGATTACTTCTGAAACGACATTAGTTTCTATTATGTTAGTAAACAACGAGGTTGGTACTGTACAACCGTTATATGAAATAGCTGAAATTTTGGAAGAGCGTCATATTACCTTTCATGTTGATGCAGTTCAAGCAATAGGTCATATGCCAATTGAATTTGATGAAATGCCTATAGATTTGTTAAGTGTTACGGCACACAAATTTGGTGGTCCTAAAGGAATCGGCGCACTATTAGTAAAAAAAGGATTACAGCTAGATACCTTTATTCATGGTGGAGAACAAGAACTTAAGAGAAGAGCTGGTACTGAAAATGTTCCATATATTTGTGGAATGGCAACAGCTTTAACGGATGCATATGAACATATGGATGAGAATAATATTCACTTAATGAACTTAAAAGAAAAATTAATAGTCGGCTTACAGCAACGAGCAATACCATTTGAATTAAATGGTAGCATGGTTGAAACAACAGGTCATATTACGAATTTGTACTTTCCATTTATCGAAGTTGAAACGATGCTTACTTTATTAGACATGTCTAATATATACGTTTCAAGTGGTTCAGCTTGTACAGCGGGATCAACTTTACCTTCACATGTATTAGAGGCTATGTATGGTGAGGACGAAAGAGTGAAGCAATCAGTTAGATTTAGCTTTAGCTCATTAACAACAGAAGAAGAAATTAACTATATCGTAAATGCAATTATGAAAATATATAATCAATTTAAGGAGGAAGAAAATGAATAATCAATCTACCCGTGTAGTCGTAGGAATGAGCGGGGGCGTAGATAGTTCTGTAACAGCACATATATTGAAAGAACAAGGTTATGATGTTGTAGGAATATTTATGAAAAACTGGGACGATACAGATGAAAATGGTGTATGTACAGCAACTGAAGATTATAACGATGTAATAGAAGTCTGTAACCAATTAGATATACCATATTATGCGGTGAACTTTGAACAAGAATATTGGGATAAAGTATTCACGTATTTCTTAGATGAGTATAAAAAAGGAAGAACGCCTAATCCGGATGTTATGTGTAATAAAGAAATTAAATTCAAAGCATTTTTAAATCATGCTTTGAAATTAGGTGCTGACTACGTAGCGACAGGACACTATGCACGAGTAAATCGTGAAGGTGATAAAGTAGAAATGTTGCGTGGAGTAGATAATAATAAAGATCAAACGTATTTCTTAAATCAACTTACTGAAGAACAATTATCTAAAGTAATGTTTCCAATTGGCGAATTAGAAAAAAGTGAAGTAAGAAGAATAGCAGAAGAACAAAATTTAGCAACTGCTAAGAAAAAAGATTCAACTGGTATTTGTTTTATAGGTGAAAAAAACTTTAAAACATTTCTATCTCAATATTTACCTGCACAAAATGGTAAAATGCAAACTTTAGATGGTGTTGATATGGGTGAACATACAGGTTTAATGTATTACACTATTGGACAAAGACATGGACTCGGTATTGGCGGAGACGGTGATCCTTGGTTTGTAGTTGGCAAAAACTTAAAAGAAAATATTCTATATGTAGAACAAGGTTTTCATCATGATGCTTTATATAGTAATTACTTAATTGCATCTGATATATCATTTGTTAATGACATAGATTTCTCACAACCTGTGAAATGCTCAGCTAAATTTAGATATAGACAAAAAGATACAGACGTTACAGTTGAAAAAATTTCTGACAATCAAATTAAAGTGACATTTGATCAACCTGTCCGTGCAATCACGCCCGGCCAAGCAGTTGTACTTTATGATGGCGAAGTTTGTCTAGGTGGCGCAACTATTGATGAAGTTTACAAAACTGAAAAACAATTAGATTATATGGTATAAATTCATAGAGGTGCTATCTTTTCTGATGCACCTCTATTTATTTTTGTTATAATTACAATTAATGATATTTAAAGGAGTTAAATCATGCATAGTGAAAATGAAATCGTAAAATTAATAGAAAATAAAAAATTTGATCAAGCACTCAAATTTTTATTTGAAAATATTGAAGAGAATCCAAATGAAGTAACAAATTATATTAATGCAGGTACTATTTTGTCAGAAGCGGATGAACTTGAAAAGGCAGAGAAGTTCTTCCAAAAGGCAATAACAGTAAATGAAGAGCACGGTGGAGCATATTATAGTCTTGCAAATTTATATTACAATCAACAAAGGTTTGACGAAGCGATTAAACTATATCAATTTGCTATACAAAAAGGGTTAAATGACTCTGATACTAACTTTATGTTAGGTATGTGTTTTAATGAGTTAGGTGCGCATACTGAAGCATTGCCTTACGTTATGAGAGCAAATGAATTGAATTCTGATGATGTAGAAATAGGTTTTCAATATGGTTTAACACTTTGCCAATTGGAAATGTTTGAAGAAGCAATTTCACAATTAGAAAATGTACTTGAAAAAGACCCTAATCATGTTGATGCATTATACAATTTAGGATTAGCTAAGTATATGAAAAATGAAGATCCAGAAGAAGCATTGATTTATTTTAGAAAAGCAGTCAACATTCAGCCAGATCATTTACTAAGTGGTCATGCGATAAATATGTTTGAACAATTACAAGAAGAGGAGGACTAACATTGGAAAACTTATCTTTATTTGATCTTTCACATGTAAAAGGTGAAGTTATTCGAATCTTATTTCAAAATAGTGATAACTACTATACCGTTATAAAAGTAGATGTGATGGACTCAAATGAAGATTTTGACCAAGAAGTCACAATTGTTGGTTATCTTCCTCAAATTGTTGAAGGAGAAACATATCTTTTTAAAGGTAAAGTTACAAACCATCCAAAATATGGTAAGCAATTACAAGCAGAAACTTTTGAAAAAGAACTACCTCAAACTAAACAAGGTGTAATCCATTATTTATCTAGTGATTTATTTAAAGGTATAGGCAAAAAGACTGCTGAAACAATAGTTGATAAACTAGGTGAAGATGCACTTCAAAAAATTATTGATGAACCAGATGTATTGAAAGAAATACCAAAGCTTAATAAACAAAAAAGAGATACGATTGCAGCATCTATACGAGAAAATCAAGCTATAGAACGCATTATGATTAAACTTAATGAACTTGGATTTGGTCCTAAATTAGCAATGTCTATATATCAAGTCTATAAAGAAGAAACACTGAATGTTCTTAAACAAACACCTTATAGATTAGTTATGGATATAAATGGTATAGGTTTCCAAAGAGCTGATCAAATTGCTGAACAAGTTGGTATATCTAAAGACCATCATGATCGACTTATTGCTGGATTAAGCTATTTCTTAGATCAACAGTCCTTACAAAATGGTCATACGTATTTACCGATAGATATTCTCATAAATGGTGCATACGAACTGTTAAATCATAATCAATCAGAAGTGGTAAATAAAGATCAATTAAATGGCGTGATAATTGAAATGAATGAAGATAAAAAGCTTATAATCGAAGATAATAACTGCTTTTTACCTTCTTTATATTATTCGGAAGCTAAAAGTGTTCAAATTATACATCGCCTATATCAACATCAAGATGAATTGAAAGACATTGAAAAAAGTGATTTACAACTACATATTGGGCAAATAGAAGAAATGAATGATGTATCATATGCGGATGGACAAAAATTAGCATTAGAAACTGCAATTAACAATAAAATGATGCTATTAACTGGAGGTCCTGGTACTGGTAAAACAACCGTTATAAGAGGAATATGTGAATTATATTCTGAAATTCACGGTGTGAGTTTAAATTATGACGATTATCAAGAAGGATCTGATTTTCCAATAGTATTAGCTGCCCCAACTGGACGTGCAGCTAAAAGGCTTAGTGAATCAACTGATTTAGAGGCTATGACGATTCACAGATTAATAGGGTGGAGCAAAGATACTCAGCCTGATGATGTACTAGATAATGATATACATGCACATTTAATTATATTGGATGAAATGTCTATGGTAGATACTTGGTTAATGTATCAATTTTTAAGAGCAGTACCTGATTATGCTCAAATTATTTTCGTTGGAGATGAAGATCAATTACCTTCAGTTGGTCCTGGCCAAATATTTAAAGATTTGATTGATTCTGAAGTAATACCAAGAGTTAATTTAACTGAGGTATATAGACAACAAGAAGGGTCTTCAATTATTGATTTAGCTCATAAAATTAAAAATGGTATGACAGTTTCAATTAATGAGAAACATCATGATCGATCATTTATTCCATGTAGCAGTAATCAAATTGCAACAGTCGTAGAAAAAGTTGTACAAGGTGCAGTCAACAAAGGCTATAATATGCAAGATATTCAAGTGTTAGCGCCAATTTATCGTGGCCCAGCTGGTATTAATAAATTAAACGAGCTGTTACAGGATATACTGAATCCTAAAGATGAATCGACTAGGTATTTAGAGTATGGTGATATTGAATATAGAGAAAATGATAAAGTGTTACAACTTATAAATCGTCCAGATGACAATGTGTTTAATGGTGATATAGGTGTTGTCATCGGTGTGTATAAAGCAGAAGAAAACGCACTTGGTAAAGATGTCGTAATTGTAGATTATGAAGGAAATGAAATTACTTATACTAAACAAGATTTATCAGAAATAACGCATGCTTACTGTTGTTCTATACACAAATCACAAGGTTCTGAATTTCCAATTGTTATTATGCCTATCGTCAGACAATACTTTAGAATGTTGCAGAAGAACATTTTATACACAGGACTTACACGTGCTAAACAATCATTAGTTATTTGTGGTGAAGAGAAAGCATTTAACCAAGGTATACAAACACTAGGGCATGGTCGGATGACTTCATTCGATACTAAATTAAAAATGTATTTTCAAGATGACAAAGATAATGAAAATACAAACGAGCCTATACAAATGAAAAATTTGATTTTAACTGAAGAGACTATGTATGAAATTGATCCGATGATTAATATGAAAGATAAAACACCATATGATTTTATGAAATAATTGACATCTAAAAACGCAGTGCTTATAATCTAATAGAATACTAATAAAGAAGCCGAGTAAATCATATATTGCTACAAGAGACATGTTGGTTGGTGCGAAACATGACAATATATATTGAACGCTACTTCTTTTATAGAAATTGAATAAACTTAAAGTGATGACATTTTGTCATAACTAGGGTGGTACCGCGATACGTTCGTCCCTTTTACGAGGGATGGGCGTTTTTTATTTTATTTGAGGAGTGAATATAATGAAAAATTTAAAAGCAAGTGAAATTAGACAAATGTATATAGACTTTTTCGTTGAAAAAGGACATATGGTAGAACCTTCAGCACCTTTAGTGCCAATTGATGATGATACTTTATTATGGATTAACTCAGGTGTTGCTACATTAAAAAAATATTTTGATGGTAGAGAAGTACCCAAAAATCCAAAAATAGTTAATGCACAAAAAGCAATCAGAACAAATGATATTGAGAATGTTGGTTTTACAGCAAGACACCATACTTTCTTTGAAATGTTAGGTAATTTTTCAATTGGCGATTACTTCAAAAAAGAAGCTATCGAATATGCATGGGAATTCTTAACAAGTGATAAATGGATGGCTATGGATCCTGGAAAATTATATGTAACCATTCATCCAGAAGATACTGAAGCATATGATTTATGGCATGAAGTGATTGGTTTAGAGGAAAGCAGAATTATAAGAATAGAAGGTAACTTCTGGGATATAGGTGAAGGACCATCTGGACCAAATACAGAAATTTTCTATGACCGAGGCGAAACATACGGCAAGGAAGATCCAGCTGAAGAAATGTATCCAGGTGGAGAGAACGAACGTTATCTTGAAGTATGGAACTTAGTATTTAGTGAATTCAATCATAATGCTGACCATACGTATACACCATTACCAAATCAAAATATTGATACTGGTATGGGTCTAGAACGTATGACTTCAATTGCACAAGATGTACCAACAAATTATGATACAGATTTATTTATTCCAATTATTGAACAAGTTGAAGCAGTTAGTGGAGTGAAATATTTACAATCTAAAGAACAAGATATTGCGTTTAAAGTTATAGCCGATCACATTAGAACAATAAGCTTTGCTATCGGAGATGGTGCTTTACCTGCAAATGAAGGTAGAGGATATGTATTAAGAAGATTACTAAGAAGAGCAGTACGTTTTAGTCAAACACTTAATGTTAATGAGCCATTTTTATATAAATTAGTAGATATAGTTGCAGAAATTATGGAACCTTATTATCCAAATGTAAAAGCACAAAGTGATTTCATTAAAAAAGTTGTTAAATCTGAAGAAGATCGTTTCCACGAAACACTAGAAGATGGATTAGCAATTCTAAATACAATGATGAATTCAGCAAAACAAAAAGATAATATACTTTCAGGTTCAGATGCATTTAAACTATACGACACTTATGGTTTCCCAATTGAACTTACTGAAGAAATTACAGCTCAGGAAGGTATCACAATTGATAATGATGGATTTGAAGATGAAATGCGTCAACAACGTGAAAGAGCAAGAGCAGCACGTCAAAAAACTCAATCCATGCAAGTTCAAAATGAAGTTTTAGGTAAAATTACGACGCCAAGCAAGTTTGTTGGATATGAACAATCAGAAATTCAATCAGAAATTACTGATATTATTTTAAACGGACAATTAGTCGATCATGCTGAAAGTGGAGAAGATATCCAGTTCATTTTAAAAGAAACACCATTCTATGCTGTTTCTGGTGGACAAGTAGCAGATAAAGGTGTTATTAGACATGACGAGTTTGAAATTGAAGTAACAGAAGTTATTAAAGCTCCAAATGGTCAAAACTTACATGCTGGACGTATTACATTTGGACAAGTGCAAATTGGTAAAACAGTTGAAGCGGTTGTTAATAAGGTAGCTCGTAAATCAATCGTTAAAAACCATTCAGCAACGCATTTATTGCATGCAGCATTAAAAGAAGTGCTAGGTTCACATGTAAATCAAGCTGGTTCATTAGTTGAAAGTGAAAGACTTCGTTTTGACTTCTCACATTTTGGACAAGTAACAGCAGAAGAGCTTGAAACCATCGAACAAATTGTTAATGAAAAAATATGGGAAAATATTCCCGTTTCAATTCAAGAAATGCCAATTGAGCAAGCTAAAGATAAAGGTGCAATGGCTCTATTTGGTGAAAAGTATGGAGATGTAGTTAGAGTTGTTGAAATGTCATCTTATTCAATCGAACTTTGTGGTGGTATACATGTTAGAAATACTAGCGAAATTGGTTTATTTAAAATTCTTTCAGAATCAGGTACTGGTGCAGGTGTAAGAAGAATTGAAGCAGTTACTGGTAAAAAAGCTTATGAAACATTAAAAGCTACAGAAGAAATTTTAAAAGATGTAATGAAACATGTTAAAGTTAAAGATCAAGCGAGAACAATTGAAAAAATTGATCAAATACAACAACAAAATAAAGACTTAGATAAAGAGCTTCAACAAAAAAACAAAACAATTACTGAATTAAAATCAGGTAATATTGAAGATAGTGTAGAAGAAATTAACGGTATTAAAGTATTATCTGTACAAGTAGAAGCGGAAAATGCTAAAGTGTTAAGATCAATAATGGATGATTATAAATCAAGAATGCAAGATACTATATTATTATTAGCAAGTGTTAATGGTGAAAAAGTTTCATTAGTATCTTCAGTACCGAAAGACTTAACAGATAAAGTTAAAGCTGGAGATATTATTAGAGAAGCTGCTCAAATAACTAATGGTAAAGGTGGCGGTCGTCCTGACATGGCTCAGGGGGGCGGAACAGATCCATCAAAAGTAACAGAAGCTTTACAGTTTGTTAAAAACTACATTAAAACTCTATAATTTTAAGTGTTAATAGAATATGATATAATCAATACTAAGTTAATGGAGTTAGGGAGTGTAAAAATAGATGAATAATTTTGATAAAACAATGAAGTTTAACTATGATGATTTTCCGAATGAAGATGTCAAAACAGTACTACAAAATGTTTATCGCACTTTAGAAGAACGAGGATATAATCCAGTTAACCAAATAGTTGGATACTTACTGTCTGGCGACCCAGCTTATATTCCTAGACATAACGAAGCAAGAAATCAAATTAGACGCTTAGATAGAGATGATATTATGGAAGAATTAGTATCGAATTATTTAAAGCAAGAAAATGAACTCAATGCTTAAAAATAGGATAATAGGTTTAGACGTAGGAAGTAAAACAATTGGTGTAGCTGTTAGTGATGCGATGGGTTGGACAGCTCAAGGAATTGATACGCTCCGTATTAACGAAGAAAAAGAAGAGTTTGGAATTGATGAATTAATTAAAATAATAGATCAATATGATGTTGATACTGTCATTATTGGATTGCCTAAAAATATGAATAACTCTATTGGCCCCCGTGGTGAGGCATCAATTCATTTTAAGGACTTACTTGAACAAGAAAGACCAGAATTAAAAATGGTGATGTGGGATGAAAGACTGAGCACAGTCGGAGCAGAACGCACATTATTAGAAGCAGATGTTTCCCGTAAAAAAAGAAAAAAAGTTATAGATAAAATGGCCGCTGTATTTATTTTACAAGGATATTTAGATTCTATTAAATAAAGATGAGGAGAATGAATAATGACTGAACATAACCATGAAGAACATTTAGAAATCAACAATGAGGAAGAATTATTAACTTTAATCGACGAAAATGAAAATGAAGTTCTATATCGTAAAGTTTTAGAGTTTTATCATCCTGAATTCAAGAAAGAATATATCATTTTAGCTGAAGAAGGCACTGATGATGATGAAGAAATCGAATTAATCCCTATGATTAATGAAGCTAATGACGACGGTGAAGGTGGTAAATTATTACCTGTTGAAACTGACGAAGAGTGGGACATGATTGAAGAAATCGTTAATACTGAAATGGATGAAGCTTAAAAATTAATATGTAATAGTACACTTTACCCCTAATGTGATATAATCATTAGGGGTATTTAATTTACATAAGGAGTTACATATGGGAAAAAATAGTATATATAAAGATGCTAGATTATTATCGAAGTATATTAGTTTAACTATAATCAGTATCCTCTTTTTATTATTTTTATTAATAACTATTGTTGGGTTAATAGTTGTAGGAGTAAATGTGAGACCAGTAAATGCAGATAGCAATGAACAAATAATCGTTAATGTGAACCCAAATACAAACATTGAATCGTTAAGCCATCAACTATCTGACAAGAAAATCATAAGAAATGCTACTATTTTCAAATATTATTTAAAATTAAATAATATTTCGAGTTTTCAAGCTGGAGAATATAAATTTTCACCTTCTATGTCACCTAAAGAAATAGCTAAAAGTTTAGAATCTGGAAAGGTATTTCAAAAAACGGCGGTTCAATTTGAAATTAGGGAAGGTTCTAATATTGAACTTATTGCAGGTATAATAGAGGAGAATACTTCAATTACTCGTGAAAACTTTCTGAAGAAAATGCGTGATCAAGATTATATTAAAGAATTACAGAAAAAATATCCTAAAATGCTTACTGATGAAGTACTAAATAAAGATATCCGTTATCCATTAGAAGGCTATTTAGCGCCATCTACGTATCAATTTTCAAATAATGATGTATCAATTGATGAATTAACGAAAGCTATGCTCAAAGAGACTTATAATAGCACATATAAAGTTTACAATGACAACGGCGGTTTTAAATATCGTGCAAATTATGAAGAAAAGAAAATTACTTTCCATGAGTATTTGACATTGTCATCAATGGTTGAGTTAGAAATGAAAAAAATTACAGATAAATCTAGATATGTTTCTTTACTCTTGAATAGAATAGAAAATAATCCACAAATTGCATTAAATTCAGACGAAACGGTACGTTATGCAACAAAAAAAGAACCAAATGAAACTTTAACTGATGCAGATTACAAAAATAATTCTAAATATAATACCTATGAATACAAAGGTTTTCCAGTTGGACCAATTAGTAACGTGTCAGATGAAACTGCAAGTTCTACAATTAACCCACCTGATACAGAATATTATTATTATACAATCACGAAAAGTGGCAAAATATTATTTGCGGAAACATTAAAAGAACAAGAAAAGAATAGAGAAAAATAGTAAAATGTAAAACAAGAACGCTATTGTAAGATTTATAAGCGTTCTTGTTTTGTAATTATACTTACTATTTATCTGGAAATATGGTAAAATATCTAATGTTTATGAAAACATATTAATGGTATGATTGAAATTACTAACTAGTCAAAGCACTAGTTGGGTTTTTTATTATATTCAAGTGTAAGGAAGTTGTAACATGGAAAAAGATATAGAATATATCGAACAATTGCTTTTTCAAGATTCATCAAATATAGATGAACTAAGAGCATATGCTACAGAGCATAACGTTCCAATAATGGACAAAATATCAACAGAATTTGTTAAACAAATGATTAGAATTAAAGATGTACGTCATATTCTTGAAATAGGAACAGCAATTGGTTATAGCGCAATGCATTTTGCTTCATGTCATCCTAATATTAAAGTTTGGACTATTGAGAGAAGTGAAGAAATGTATGAACAAGCATTAACAAATATTAAACAATATGATTTTGAAGAACAAGTTCAAGTTGTATTTGCTGATGCTTCAGTGGGATACGAATTATTACAGAATAATCAAAAGTTTGATTTAATATTTATTGATGCTGCAAAAGCGCAGTCAAAGAAATTCTTTGAAATATATGAACCTTTTCTTAATGATGATGGCATTATCATCACTGATAATATTTTATATCATGGATTTGTTAGTGATATAGATATTGTTAGAAATAGAAATGTTAAACAAATGGTTAAGAAAGTTCAACAATATAATCAATGGTTAATGAATCGTTCTGACTTTAATACTACATTGATAAACATAGGTGATGGTATGGCTATTTCTAAAAAGGAGAATACGAAATGACAGAATTATTAGTGACACCTAAATCGGTCCAACATATCGAGAAACTAATAGAGTTAGGTGCTGATGCATTTGTCATAGGTGAAGAAAAATTCGGCTTAAGACTTGCTGGTGAGTTTAAAGAACCTGAACTTCGAGAAGCTATAAAATTGATTCATGCACATGGCAAAAAAGCATACGTTGCTGTAAATGGTATTTTTCATAATGAGCACATAAAAGATTTAGAAGCTTATATTGACTTATTACATGAATTGAAAGCAGATAGAATTATATTTGGCGATCCTGCCGTTGTTATGTCAATGAAACATCGTGAAAATCCTATCCCATTAAACTGGAGTGCTGAAACTATTGTAACGAACCACTTCCAATGTAATTATTGGGGAGATAGAGGCTCTTCACGTGCTGTTCTGGCTCGTGAATTAAGTATTGATGAAGTATTAGAAATTAAAGAAAAAAGCAATGTTGAAATTGAAGTTCAAGTCCACGGTATGACTTGCATGTTCCAATCAAAAAGAAAATTACTTGGAAATTATTTTATGTATCAAGATCAAGTAATGAAAATTGAAAATAGAAATGAAAATAAAGATATGCTTTTATATGATGAAGAGAGAAGTAATAAATATCCAATTTATGAAGATGGTAATGGCACACATATTATGAGTCCTAATGATATTTGTTTAATAGAAGATTTAGAAGATTTGTTAACTGCTCAAATCGACTCTTTTAAAATTGATGGTGTTCTTCAATCTGAAGAATATATTAATATTGTGACTGAACAATACAGACAAGCCATTGATTTATTTAATGATAACCCTGAATTGTATGAAGATGAAAAATTTATGTTACTCGAACCAATTGAAGAAGTTCAAAAAGATCATCGTCCTATGGATCAAGGATTCATGTTTAAACAAACTGTTTATTAAGTTAAATTAAAGGAATGATAAAAATGAAGGTTTTAGAACCTATTGGAGCTAGTCGTAAGACCAAAGTAAAAAAACCAGAATTACTAGCACCAGCAGGCAATTTAGAAAAACTGAAAATTGCTGTCCATTACGGAGCAGATGCAGTCTTTTTAGGTGGTCAAGAATATGGATTAAGGTCTAACGCCGATAATTTCACTATGGATGAAATTAAAGAAGGTGTAGAATTTGCTGCTAAATATGGAGCGAAGATATACGTCACAACTAATATCTTTGCTCATGATGAAAATATTCCAGGGCTAGAAGACTACTTAAAAAATTTAAATGAAACTGGAGCACATGGAATCATTGTAGCTGATCCACTTATTATAGAAACATGTAAAAGAGTGGCCCCTAATCTAGAGATTCATTTGAGCACACAACAATCTTTATCTAATTACCGTGCTGTACAGTATTGGAAAGAAGAAGGTCTTGAAAGAGTAGTACTTGCGCGTGAAACAAGTGCAGAAGAAATGCGAGAAATGAAAGAAAAAGTTGATATAGAAATAGAAACCTTTATTCACGGAGCTATGTGTATTGCTTATTCTGGAAGATGTACATTAAGTAATCATATGACTGCAAGAGACTCTAACAGAGGTGGATGTTGCCAAAGTTGTAGATGGGATTATGATCTAATTTCAGTAGAAAATGATGGCGAATTAGAGCCATATTTCGATGGTAAAGACATTACACCATTTGCAATGAGTCCAAAAGACTTGAAATTAATTGAATCTATCCCTACAATGATGGACATTGGTATTGATTCATTAAAGATTGAAGGTCGTATGAAATCTATTCATTACATTGCGACAGTCGTATCAGTATATCGAAAAGTAATCGATCGTTACGCTGAAGACCCTGAAAACTTTAAAATTGATCCTAGATGGTTAATTGAATTGGATAAATGTGCGAACAGAGATACTGCTCCTGCATTCTTTGAAGGTGTTCCGCAATTTGAAGAACAAATGTTTGGAAAAGAAGCAAATAAAAAAACACCTTTTGATTTTTGTGGATTAGTGTTAGACTATGACGCAGAATCACAAATAGCTACCATCCAACAAAGAAATTATTTTAAACCTGGTCAAGAAATAGAGTTTTTTGGTCCTGAAATAGATAATTTCACACAAGTCATAAATAAAATTTATGATGAAAATGGAGAAGAATTAGATGCGGCAAGACATCCACTACAAATTGTACAAATAAAAGTGGATAGCCCGATTTATCCAAATAACATGATGAGAAAGGGAATCGTTTGATGGGAAAGACTACTATTATAGGTATTGCAGGGGGTTCTGGTTCAGGAAAAACTTCTGTAACATCCGAAATTATGAAAAACTTAGATGGATATAGTGTTGCATTAATTGCGCAAGATTACTATTATAAAGATCAATCACATATGTCATTTGACGATAGATTAAAGACAAATTATGATCATCCATTTGCTTTCGACAATGCAAGATTAACGCATGACTTAAAGAACCTTAAAGAAGGACATGCAATAGAAGTGCCAACGTATGATTATTCAAATCATACACGAAGTGATAAAACGATTAGATTCGAACCTAAAGATGTTATAATACTTGAAGGTATATTTGCTTTAGAAAACGAAGGTTTAAGAGATTTAATGGATGTTAAGATTTATGTTGATACTGATGCTGATTTGAGAATATTACGCCGACTAACAAGAGATATTAAAGATAGAGGACGTACTATGGAATCAGTAATTGATCAATACCTATCAGTTGTAAGACCGATGCATATCCAGTTTATAGAACCAACAAAGAAATACGCGGATATCATCATCCCTGAAGGTGGTAGTAATAAGGTAGCTATTGATATCATGACAACAAAGATTCAATCCTTAGTTAAAAATATTTAAATAATTACAAAGTAAAGGAAGATGGAAGAATGGAAACACAAAAAGAATTTCCTATGACACAGGAAGGCTATATCAAATTAGAAAAAGAGTTAGAAGAATTAAAAACAGTTAAACGACCAGAAGTCGTTGAAAAAATAAAAGTAGCGCGTAGCTTCGGAGATTTATCTGAGAACTCTGAGTATGATGCTGCAAAAGATGAACAAGGTTTTATTGAACAAGAAATTCAAAAAATCGAAAACATGATTCGTCATGCACAAATTATTGAAGATAATGGTTCAAAAAATGATATTCAAATTGGTAGAACTGTAACATTTACTGAGATTCCAGGTAATGATGAAGAAAGTTATAAAATTGTAGGTTCTGCAGAAGCTGACCCATTTGAAGGCAAAATTTCAAATGAATCTCCAATAGCTAAAGCTTTAATTGGTAAAAAAATTAATGACGAAGTTAACGTCCCATTACCAAATGGCAATGAAATGAAAGTTAAAATTGTAAAAATAGACTAGAACTTATAATAGCTAGAGGCATAGACAATTAATTTGTCTATGCCTCTTTTTTTTAATGCGGAAATCATGATATTATGATAAAGAGAAAAAGTTATAATAATCTGAATATTATACAAAGAATGTTTAAAGGGGTGGTATATTGGATATTCAGCAAATTAACGAAACGCACTTTATGATTTATGAAAAGAATGAAATTGATTCTATGATAAGAGAAAAAATTTCAACTATATCGTTATATATCGAGGGTGTTAATCATCCAGCAATATTGAGTGTGACATCTTCATATAGATCATTAATGGTAGCCTTTGATGCACAACAATATTCTTTTGATACTTTAATTAAAGAGTTGAATCTGCAAAACGTTAATTTTAATTTACAAGATAATGTTAAATCTAAAAAATTAATTACTTTACCAGTTGTTTATGGGGAACAACATGGTCCAGACATAAGTGTTGTAGCAGAACATGCAAACATAACTGAAGCTGAAGTTATAAAATTACATACAGAAGAAAAATATTTAATATATGCAATAGGTTTTTTACCAGGATTTCCATTTTTAGGTGGATTAAATAAAAAAATATATACACCAAGAAAAGAGACACCTAGAAGTAAAATTAAATCAGGTTCTGTCGGTATAGCTCATAATCAAACTGGCTTATATCCAAAAGAGTCTCCTGGCGGATGGCAAATTATTGGTCGTACACCAATTGATGTATTTAATTTAGAGAGAAATCCTATGATTTTATATGAAGCAGGCGATTATATTTCATTTAAATCTATAGATGAAGAAGAATTTAACAAAATTGATTTAGAAATTAAAAGAGAACGATTTGATTATAGTCAATTGGTAGGTGAAATGAAATGAAATGTATAAAGCCAGGTCTATTTACAACTGTACAAGATATTGGAAGAACAAAATATGAAAAAGATGGCTTCTCTGTAGCAGGAGTTATGAGTCAATATTTATATAATTTAGCTAATGCATTAGTTGATAATGATGATGGGGCAGTTCTAGAAATTACGATGAATGGACCTGTATTACAATTTAATGCTTCAAATATAATTGCTTTTGTAGCTCAAGATGCAGAGATTTTTTTAGATGAACAACAAATTCCGGTGAATACTGCTGTATATGTTGAGAAGGGACAAATTCTTAAAATACAAACAATTAAATCAGGTGCAAGAGGTTATTTGGCATTTCATAAATCATTAAAAATTAAACACATTTTAGAAAGCGCTTCCACACATACGAGAAGTGGAATAGGCGGATATAATGGTAGAACTTTAAAACGAAATGATGTATTTTATTTCAATGAAAAAGCGCTAAATCATGACATTATAGGCAATACTTTTAACATTAAAAGTATAGAAGAACCTCATACAATTCCAATCGTTAAAGGACTTCAATTTGATCAATTTGATACGGCATCTCATCAGTTACTAGTAAATCAAACATATAGTATTTCTGAAATGTCAGACAGAATGGGGTATAGATTAAATGGTAACAAAAATTTAGTTCATTTAGAAAATGCTGATATTATATCTGAACCAATCGCACCAGGGAGTGTTCAAGTACCTAATAATGGGCAACCTATTATACTTTTAAATGATCGCCAAACAATAGGGGGATATACCAAAATTGCTACAGTTAGTTTTGCAGGTCGAGAAAAACTTGCTCAATTAAAAGCACATGACCATATTGAATTTAAGTGGGTTTCTGTAGAAGAAGCTACAAAAGATTACAAAGATTATATTCATCAAATGAATCAAGACATAAAATCTATTAAATTAAACAAATATAAAGATTTAAGTAATATTAGACCAAAATCTAAAAAAATTGCAAAACTTATAAAAGGGGAATAAAGCGTGAATATCAAAAAAATAGAAGAAGTAATCAAATTAATGAAAAGAAATGACGTTTCTTATATGAATTATAAAGACAAATCTATTGAATTAGAATTAGATTTAAAAAATAAAGTATCTGAAGTAACGAGTCCTGAAACTGTAGTAAGTGAAGAGGATAACAATATTTCGGAAAATAAACAACAACATAATCATGCAACTATTGATGCAGAAATCTTAGGAACATTTTATTTACAAGATGAAGAACAATTAAGCAATCCACTCGTTAAAGTTGGAGATGAAGTTAAGAAAGGTCAAACAGTAGGGTACATAGAATCAATGAAAGTATTGAATGAAGTTATGAGTGAATATGACGGAGTTGTTGAAGATATTCATATTAGTCATGGAGATCCAGTAGAATATGGACAAATCATCATCACATTAAAGTAAAGGGGGATTGAAATGATTAAACGTTTATTAATAGCAAACAGAGGAGAAATCGCTGTTAGAATCATAAGAACATGTAGAATGATGAACATTACAACAATTGCAATATATTCTGAAGTCGATAAAAATAGTTTGCATGTTCAACTAGCTGACGAAGCTATTTGTATTGGACCAAATCAATCTGCCGAAAGTTATTTAGACATTGATCGAATATTAGAAGCTTGTAAAATGAGCAAAGCTGACGCTATTCATCCAGGATATGGTTTCTTATCTGAATCGACTACTTTTAGAAAAAGAGTAGAAGAAGAGAAAATTATTTTCGTTGGCCCAAGCTATAATACAATGGATTTAATGGGAGATAAAATCAAAGCACGAGAAACAATGTATCATGCTGATGTTCCTATTATTCCTGGTTCGATTGGTGAAGTTAAAACGATTGAAGAAGCACGTAATGTTGCATTAGAAGTTGATTATCCATTTGTAATAAAAGCTGCTAGTGGTGGCGGAGGTAAAGGTATAAGAATTGTTAATGACGAATCTGAATTAGAAAAATGCTTTAAAGAGGCACAATCAGAAGGCGAGAAATATTTTAGCGACAAACGTGTATATATTGAGACATTTATTGATAAGGCAAGACATGTTGAAGTACAAGTGTTAGGAAGCAGTCATGATGAAGTCATTCATTTAGGTGAAAGAGATTGTTCTATTCAAAGAAAAAACCAAAAACTAATTGAAGAAGCACCTTGCGCAGCACTTGATGAACATACACGCACTTCACTCCATGATGATGCAGTTAAAGCTGCTAAAGCCTGTAATTATGAAAGTGCAGGAACAATTGAATTTCTACTAACGGATGATGGATATTACTTTTTAGAGATGAATACGCGTATCCAAGTAGAACATACTGTAACGGAATTATTAACGGGTGTAGATTTAATAAAACAGCAAATATTAATGGCAAATGGCGAGCACTTAACAATTGGTCAAGAAGATATTCGATTTGATGGTCATGTGATCGAGTGTAGAATAAATGCTGAGAATCCTGAAAAAGAATTTAGACCTGCAGCTGGAAAAGTAAAAGCATTACATTTACCAAATGGATTTAATACGAGAGTGGATAGTATGCTTTATGATAATTATTTAATACCACCGTATTATGATTCTTTAGTTGCTAAAATATTGGTTAAAGGAACAGATAGACTGGAAGCAATTGAGAAGATGAAAGGTACTTTAGAAGAAACTGTAATAGATGGTTTTCCAACTACGTTAGATTTTCTATATCGCGTATTAAGCTATGAACCATATATAAAAAATGATATTACGATTAAATTTTTACATGAACATAAAATTGTTTAAGGAGAATGCTACATGGTACAAGTTGATTTGAATTGCGATTTAGGAGAAAGTTTTGGTAATTATAAACTAGGTAATGATGAACTTATTTTACCGTTGATTACTTCTGCAAATATAGCTTGTGGATTTCATGCAGGTGACCAACATGTTATGAATGAAACGGTTAAAAAGGCTGTTGAACATAATATACACATTGGTGCCCATCCAGGATTTCAAGATTTAAATGGATTTGGTCGTAGAAATATGGATGTTACACCAAATGAAGTATACGACTTAGTGATCTACCAACTAGGTGCGTTGTCAGGATTTTGTAAAATTCATAATACTAAGATTTATCATGTTAAACCTCATGGTGCACTTTACCAAATGGGTGCGAAAAATCCTGAGATAGCTGATGCAATTGTTAAAGCAGTAAAAGACTTCGATGATCAGCTATTGTTTGTAGGTTTGTCAAATAGTGAATTAATCGAATCTTGTAAAAGGCACAAATTAACTTATAAAAGCGAAGTTTTTGCTGATAGAGCTTATGAAGATAATGGACAACTTGTTTCTCGTAAAAAAGAAGGTGCACTCATTAAAGATACTGAAAAAGCTGTTACACAAGTGATTAAAATGGTTAAAGAATCTAAAGTTAAAACGATAAATGGCAATGAAATATCGATTGAAGCGGACACTATTTGTGTACATGGCGATGGCCAACATGCACTAGACTTTGTTAAAAAAATTGTGAATCAATTTAAATCTGAAAGTATACAAATTAGTGCAATGAACTAGGAGGTTAATTTATGAAACAGAATAAAGGGTATGAGGATTTAAACAAACCGTTTGAATACACAAATAAACATAGAAGAATTTTATGGGGTGCTGTTTTCTTAATGGCTACTTCTTCTATCGGTCCAGCATTTTTAACGCAGACTGCAGTATTCACTGAACAATTTATGGCGAGTTTCGCCTTCGCTATTCTCGCATCTATATTAATTGACATTGGTGCTCAAATTAATATATGGCGCGTGATCACGGTTGCTGGTAAAGGTGGGCAAGATATAGCGAATGACGTGTTTAAGGGGTTAGGAACAGTTATTGCTATTTTAATTGCTATAGGAGGCTTAGCTTTTAATATTGGTAATGTAGCTGGTGCAGGACTCGGTTTAAATGCTATATTTGGGATAGACGTTAGAATAGGTGCCGGAATTACCGGTGTATTAGCAATTCTAATATTTATAGTTAGAAACGCACAAAAAGTTGTAGATATTATTACACAAATTTTAGGTGTACTGATGATCGCAATAGTTGCATACGTAATGGTTTTAACAAAACCACCAGTAGTTGAAGCAGCACAAAAAATGGTTGCACCAGACGATATAAATAAGCTGATTGTACCAATTATTACACTTGTGGGTGGAACTGTTGGGGGTTATATCACATTTGCAGGTGCACACAGATTACTTGAAGCAGGTATCACTGGAAAACATTACATACCATTTGTTAATAGAGCAGCAATATCAGGAATCTTAACAACAGGTGTTATGCGCGTATTTTTATTCTTAGCTGTTCTTGGTGTAGTAATAACTGGTTTTACTTTAAATCCAGATAATCCGCCTGCATCAGTATTTGAACATGTACTTGGTCCAGTCGGTAAACAAGTGTTTGGAGTTGTTTTGTTTGCAGCAGCACTGTCGTCAGTAATTGGTTGTGCATATACAAGTACAACCTTTATCCAATCATTACATCCATCTATTAAAAATCATAGAAATTTAGTTATAATTATATTTATTGTCGTTTCATCTATTGTCTTCTTAACAATAGGTAAACCAGTAAAATTACTTATCATTGCGGGAGCATTAAATGGACTAATATTACCAATCACATTAGGAACAATTCTTATAGCATCTAGAAAGAAAAGTATTGTTGGTGATTATAAACATCCAGCTTGGATGATTATAATTGGTATCATTGCCGTCTTAACTACATTAATTGCTGGCATATTATCATTACAAGGATTACAAGATTTATGGAATAACTAAAAACATGTTTCAAAGTATGCTAATTATGTTAATATAAATAAGAATGAAAATGATGGAGTGATAAGCATGATTGGTATAATTGGAGCAATGGAAGAAGAAGTTGAAATTTTAAAGTCATCTATTGAAAATATAGAAACAATCCAAAAAGCACATGTTATTTTTTATAGAGGCCAATTAGAGGGCAAAGAAATTATACTTGCACAAAGTGGAATTGGTAAAGTCAATGCTGCTATTACAGCTACATTATTAATTGATGAATTCAATCCAGAACTTGTTATTAATACGGGGTCAGCTGGATCAGTAGACAATCAATTAAATATTGGAGATATAATCATCAGTAATAAAGTTTATTATCATGATGTTAATGCGACTGCATTTGGTTATAAATTTGGACAAGTTCCAAGTATGCCAGAATATTATGAAACAAAAGAAGAATTGATATCTCTTGCGAAGTCATCTATAGAGAATCTGAACTTAAATGGTATTGTTGGAGAAGTTGCAACTGGTGATAGTTTTATTGGATCGTTTGAACAGCGTAAAGAAATCAAATCTAACTTTCCTACATCAAGCGTCGTTGAAATGGAAGCTGGCGCTATAGCACAAACGTGTCACCAATTTAACGTACCTATCATTGTTACAAGAGCAGTTTCAGACTTAGCAGATAAAGAATCAGATGTTACTTTTGAAGAATTCTTAAAAGTAGCTTGCGTGAATTCCAGTAAAATTGTAAAATTATTATTAAATAGAGTGGCATAAGGAGGCAGTATCATGTTAATATTAATGGCTATCGCTGTCATTGCTACAGCACTTGTTGGTTTTGTGATTTTTGCGAATACAGATGTTGAAAAAGAATCTGACCGTGAAATTACTGAATAATATTTAGTGTTGCGAATCTAATTCGATTTGCAACACTTTTATTTTGTATTCAACTAAAAGGAATGTCCTTTTAATTTATGTTAAAATAAGAATAATATTGAGGTGTAATAATGGGAATTTTTACTAAATACTTTTTGCCAAATGAATATGTTCAGTCTATTTTTGATATTAAGCCTGAACATTTAAAATCAAAAAATATAAAAGCAATCATTACAGATTTAGATAATACTTTAGTTGGTTGGGATGTTAAAGATCCAACTGATGAAGTACGAACATGGTTTGAAGAGATGAAAGAACAAAATATTACCGTAACGATTGTATCAAATAATAATCAAGAACGTGTCGCATCATTTTCATCGACGTTAAACATTGATTATATTTTCAAAGCACGCAAACCAAGAGGTAAAGCATTTAGACAAGCTTCGAATTTAATGGACGTTAATAAATCTGAAGTCGTTGTGATAGGTGATCAAATGTTAACTGACGTCTTTGGCGGTAATAGAAATGGACTTTATACAATAATGGTAGTACCAGTGAAAAAAACAGATGGTTTAGTTACAAAATTCAATCGCTTAATTGAGAGAAGATTCCTAAACTATTTCAAGAGAAAAGGTTTAATTAATTGGGAGGAATAAATTTGACAGAAATAGCTAAATGTATTGGTTGTGGTGCAACACTTCAATCTGATAATCCGAAAGAAGCAGGTTATGTTCCACAATCTAGTTTGAGTAAAGAAGATGTCATTTGTAAAAGATGTTTTAGACTTAAAAACTATAATGAAGTTCAAGATGTTGATTTAACAAGTGAAGACTTTTTAAATATGCTGAAATCACTCCATAACGAAGATGGTTTGATTGTTAATGTAGTTGATGTATTTGATTTAGAAGGATCAATGATACATCGTTTAAAAGATATAGTAGGTAAGAAAAAAGTTGTCCTAGTAGCAAATAAAATGGATATTTTACCTAAAGCAATTAATAAAAGAAGAGTAGAAATATGGCTTAGAAGTAGAGCAAAAGATTACGGCTTAAATCCTGATGAAGTAGTTTTAATATCTGCATATAAAAATCAAGGAATTGATGACTTACTAGATATAATTGAAAAAGTTCGTGACGGTAAAGATGTGTACGTTGTAGGTACAACCAATGTCGGGAAATCAACATTAATTAATAAATTAATTGAGAAAAGTGTTGGTGAGAAAGAAGTCATTACAACAAGTCATTTCCCTGGAACAACTTTAGATATGATAGATATCCCTCTAGATGATGACTCTTATATGTTTGATACACCAGGTATTATTCAAAGTCATCAAATGACACATTATGTAACGGACAAAGAGTTAAAAGTTGTAATGCCTAAAAAAGAAATAAAACCAAAAGTTTATCAATTAAATGAAGAACAAAGTTTATTCTTAGGTGGATTAGTTAGAGTGGATTATGTAAGTGGTGGCAGACGTTCTTTAACATGTTTCGTTTCTAATGATTTAAATATTCATAGAACAAAGTTAGCAAATGCTGATGATTTATGGAATCGTCAAATTGGTGAAATTCTAAAGCCACCATATGATCCTACAAACTTTGATTTTGACCGTTTAAAGAAAACTGAAGTTACAACTGAATTTGAAAGACAAGATATTATGATTTCTGGTTTAGGATTTGTGACTGTTGATGCTGGTGCTGAAGTACATGTAATTGCACCTGAAGAAGTGGAAGTTACATTGAGAACATCAATTTTATAAGAGGTGATTTAAATGAAATTTGGAGTTATTGGTCATCCTATAAGCCATTCTCTTTCACCTATTATGCATGTAGCTAATTTTAATGCTTTAGGTAGAAATGATCAATATAGCGCTTTGGACGTATCACCTCAAGACTTTCAGTACATTAAAGAAATTATTAAAGAAAATGAATTAAATGGCTTTAATATTACGATTCCACATAAAGAATCAATTATTCCGTATTTAGATGAAATATCTCCAAGTGCAGAGCATATAGGAGCAGTAAATACAGTTTTAGTGAAAGATGATAAGTGGATAGGTTATAATACTGATGGTATTGGCTTTGTTAAAGGCTTAATAGACAAGCATGGCTCAATAGATAAAGATAATATTTTAGTGCTCGGTGCTGGTGGTGCTAGTAAAGGCATTGTGTCAGAAATGATGAAATTTACCAATAATAAAATTACTGTTGCTAATCGTAGTATAAATAGGTTTGATAACTGGAAACTAGATGTAGAAGCTATGAGCTTAACAGACGTTAAGGATATACTAAATACTTTTGATATTATTATAAATACGACACCTGTTGGGATGAATGAAAGTAGCAGTGAACTCATTATTCCAATAGAAAATATAAATAAAAATACTTTAGTATGTGATATTATTTATATCCCAAATAAAACACCTTTTTTACAAGCTTGTGAAAAAAGAGGTTTAGCAATATACAATGGGTTGGATATGTTTGTATATCAAGGTGCTGAAAGCTTTAAAATATGGACTGGCAAAGAAGCAGTTATTGAAGAAATGAAAAATAAAGTAAAAAACGAATTAAAAAGGAGATAATTATGTTAACTGGTAAACAAAAGAGATATTTAAGAAAAGAAGCACATCATTTAGACCCGATTTTTCAAATAGGTAAGGGTGGATTAAATGAAAATATGATAGAACAAGTGAAAGAAGCATTAGAAAAAAGAGAATTAATTAAAGTGCATATTTTACAAAATAATATGGATGATCATAAAGAAATAGCGGCGACTCTTGCAAAACAGACTAATGGTGAACTCGTACAACTTATTGGAAATATCATTGTTATATATAAAGAATCTAACGAAAACAAAAAAATAGAACTGCCTTAATTTTTATGGAAAAATTAGTGATATATGGTGGCCAATTTAACCCTATTCACATTGGTCATATGTTAGTCGCGAGTGAATCATATCATTTTATTCAACCAGATGAATTTATATTTTTACCTAGTTATCAGTCTCCACTTAAAGAACATAATGATGCTTATCTTATAGAATCTGAACGTGTAAATATGTTAGAATTAGCGATTGAAGATTTACAATTTGGTGTAGTTGATAAAAGAGAACTTGATAGAAAAGGTACAAGTTATACATTTGATACAATAAAAGAATTTCAAAGTGAATATCCTAATTATCAAATTTATTTTGTTATTGGTTCCGATCAATATGAAAATTTGAATAAATGGAAAAACATAGAGGAATTGAAAAATATGTTAACTTTTGTAGTTGTTAATAGAGAAGTCGATACCCAAGATGTTCATGAAGGTATGTTAGCTTTACACATACCTAGAATAGATGTAAGTTCAACAGACATTCGTAATCGATCTAAAAATCGTCAATCTATAAAGATGTTGGTTACACCAAGAATTGAAACATATATCAAAAGGGGACGATTGTATGAAAATTAAAAAAGCAGTAAAGTTAGTAGAAGAAACTTTGCCTTCAAAAAGATATAATCATTCAATTAGAGTAGCAGAAACAGGAAAAAAAATAGCAGAAATTTTTGATGGTGACTCTAAAAAAGTTGAATTAGCAGGTATTTTGCATGATTTATGTAAATATGAAGAGCTTTCAGATTTATATCAAAGTGTGACTCAATATGATTTAGGGCATGATTTATTAAGCTATGGATCAGAGATATTACATGGACCAGTTGCTGCAGCTCGTCTTAAAGATCTATATGATATAGATGATGAAGAAATTTATTATGCTATATATAGTCATACAACAGGTAGAGCTCAAATGAACAAGACTGAAAAAATTATTTTTATCGCTGATTATATCGAGCCTAAAAGAACTACACCGGGTGTTGAAGAAATTAGAGATATCGTATTCAAAGAACGTAGCTTAGATAAAGCTGTTTATGAAATTTCAAAACGTACTGTCTTACATTTAATTAATAAAGATAAAACAGTACACTTAAAAACTATTGAATGTTTGAATTATTATAATTTGCATTCAGAACAATAAAGGAATGGTTAAATGAATTCGAATGAATTAATGAAACAAAGTATATTAGCATGTGATGATAAGCGTGCTGAAGATATTATAGCAATTAATATGCAAGGTATAAGTGACATTTCGGATTATTTTGTTATTTGTCATGGTAATAGTGATAAGCAAGTTCAAGCTATCGCTAGAAATGTTAAAGATGAAGCTGAAATTAATGACATAAATGTAAAAAGATTAGAAGGTTTTAACGAAGCAAGATGGATATTAATCGACTTAGGTGATGTAGTTGTTCATGTTTTCCATAGAGAAGAACGTGATTATTATAATTTAGAAAGATTATATAAAGATGCACCACCATTCATTACTTTAGATGAGGTTGCTAATTAATGGCATACAATCGTATGAGCAATTATTATGACTTATTAACTCATGATCAGCCATATGACAAATGGAAAGAAATAGTCGGTCATTTTTTAAAAAGTAATGATAATGAAATTTTAGATATTGGTTGTGGCACTGGGAGACTAACTACTAAACTTTTAGACTTTGGTAATGTTAGTGGCCTTGATTTAAGTGCTGAAATGTTAGAAATAGCTGAAAGTCGAAATCCAAATATTGATTGGTATTGCCAAGATATGAGAGATTTAGATTTACCCAAAAATTATGATGTCATTACGATATTTTGTGATAGTTTAAACTATGTTACTGATCCGGAAGATGTTCTTCAAGTATTTAACTATATAAACAATTACTTAAAGAAAGATGGTTTACTAATTTTTGATGTTCATTCAATTCATAAAATGAATCACCAGTTTAATAATTGTAACTATATTGATGAATCAGAACACTTAACTTTAACTTGGCAAGCAATTGCAGGCGAAGAACCGAATAGTGTATATCATCAAATGTCATTTTTTGCTGAAAGAGAAGATGGTTTATACGAAAGATTTGATGAAGAACATTATCAAATAACATTTGAAATACCATTATATAAACAACTTTTAGAATTTGCTGGTTTTGAAGTGAAGAACGTTTTTACAGATTTTAATATCGATGATTACAATGAAGATGGCGATAGACATTTTATTGTTGCGCAAAAATAAGTAATCATTTACACCTCTTACGTTTAATAAAGTAGGAGGTGTTTTTTTGAATAATGTTATAAAAATAAAAGATTGGATACGTAACAATTATCATTTCGTTTTAATAGGCGTAATTTTATTATTTGTTGTATTTAAATTTTTATTTATTGAGCCAGACTCAGAACAAATGAATATGGAAGATCGTTCAATTCATCGTGAGACGATTGAAACATCCATTGAGAACAAAGATAAACAAGAGTTAGCAAAGTCATCACCAGAAGAAAAAGCAAATAAAAATGTCATTGTAGATGTGAAAGGTGCAGTCAATTTTCCGAATACATATAACATGAAAACATCAGATAGAGTGGATGATGTATTAAAGAAAGCACAAATAAAAGGCAACGCAGATATTACAAAAATAAACTTATCTGAGAAATTAAAGGACCAAATGTATATTTATGTGCCATCACAAGGAGAACATGTTTCTAGTGCAATGTTAAATCAGCCCACAGAAAACAAGATAGAAGTTAATATAAATACAGGTGATAAAGCAGAAATAGAAAAATTACCAGGTATTGGTCCTAATAAAGCAGAAGCAATCGTACAATATAGGGAAACAAAAGGCGAGTTTAAGACTATTGAAGATTTAAAAAAAGTTAAAGGTTTTGGAGAAAAAACAGTTGAATCATTAAAGGAATATATTGTATTAGATTGAAATTGCAATTACACTTTTAAATAATTACAATAAGGTTATATGAAAGGTAGGTCGATATGGAATGGAAAGAATACAATGGAAAGAATATTTTATGGCTCAAAGTCATCTCTTATCATTAAGATCAACATGTGAAAGACTATCGGTTGGCGCTACAATCGTGAAAGATAATAGAGTAATTGCTGGTGGCTATAATGGATCAGTTTCTGGAGAAGAACATTGTATCGATAATGGTTGTCTAGTGGTAGATGGTCACTGTATTAGAACAATACATGCTGAAATGAATGCTATTATTCAATGTGCTAAACTCGGTGTTTCTACAGAAGGCGCAACAATATATGTTACACACTTTCCATGTTTAAATTGTACTAAGACAATAATTCAAGCAGGTATTAAACAAATTTATTATGCTGAAGATTATCATAATCATACATATGCAATTCAGTTATTAGAACAGTCAGGTGTACATTATGAAAAAATTGATTTTCATCCACAAGATATTATTAAATATTTGAATTAATGGTTGAATAAATATATGTGGTTTTATTTTGCACTTTATTTATTATGTGGCTATATTTTTCATCTAAATTTATATGTAGGATTATCCATACTCATTATCATTTCGTTAAGCTGTTTTATTAAGCTCCACTCGTTTAAAATAATGATAATGAGTTTATCGTTTATCTTCATGGGCTATTTAACATATCCAAAGTTATTATTACCTCAAATTGATTCTTTTAATATTCCTATTGATCATAAAAGTTACACTAACGTAATAGAATTTGGAGATAAAGTGCTTATAGATGGAGATTTTTTTCAAGCTAATGGCGATATAAATGGTAAATCATATAAAGTGTTTTACAAATTGAAAAATGAACATGAAAAAAATAAGCTTTTAAACACAATGCCATTTATGAAGAATTGCATCATTACTTATAACAAAACAATCACGTTGCCTAACACTAACAATTTAAAGTTTAATTATAACGAATATTTGCTAGAGCATGAAATAGACGGAGTATTAAAACTGAAAAATTTTTCAGTAGGAAGTTGTAAAAAGCGTTATTTAAATGTTATTGAGAAGGGACAACTATACAGAGAGAGGTTAATACAAAATCTTAAAAAACTAGACGTAAAAAATATAGATGATATTATTGCCTTAACTTTAGGTGAAACACGTTATTTATCATCTGAAAGAATAGAGCAATTAAAAAAATTAGGAATTTATCATTTGTATGCTGTTAGTGGTTCTCATGTTGCATTAGTCAATGTATTTTTATTTCGATTTTTACTAAGAATTAATGTGAAATACAACCATGCGGAGTTGATTATTTTTATAGCATTGCCGTTATACGCCATTTTGACAGGTTTAAGTCCGAGCGTTTTAAGAGCTGTTGGTGTCGTTATGGTATATATGGTTATTAAAAGAATTACGAATATTGATTCATTGCAAATTTTATCTATTACATTCATTTTATATACCCTTTATAATCCTTATGTCATATTTGACATTGGCTTCCAATTATCTTATATTATTTCCACATTTATCCTATTATGTATTCCAATTATTAAAACATTTACAACCTTCTATAAAATATTCACCATAAATATAATATCGCAATTATCCTCATTTATTATTTTGATTCTCCACTTTAATACTTTTCAATGGCTCGGTTTTATAAGTAATTTTATTTTTATTCCACTTTTTGAGCTAATAATATTTCCTCTCGTAATGACATTTTTAATCATATTTATCATATTTAAAAAAGTACCATTTTTATTGAGTGATGTTATTGAAACCTTACTAAGTAAAACAATTGACTTAATTGAGAAAATAAATAATATACCAATCAATGATTTAGTTGTTAGAAATCTAGATGGATTTTTATATTTTTTAATATTTATAGTTGTAGTATCAATTTCAATTTTAGTGCTTAAAAAACATATCGTTAAATCCATAACTATATTTTCAATATTAATTTTAGCTATATCCATAAGACCGAATTATGATAGGGTGGTTTTGAAGTTTTTAGATATAGGTCAAGGAGACGCAATGATTGCTTATCATCAAGATGTAGATAAAGTAGTTATGATTGATACAGGAGGCAAAGATAAGAGAAATAAGAAAAAATGGCAAATTAGGAATAAAGAATTTACTTATACTGATTCAGTGCTAGTCCCTGAATTACATGAGAATGGCTATAATCGAATTGATTATTTAATCATTTCGCATCCTCATGCTGACCATATGGGTGAATTGAGCAATTTGATAAAGAAAGTTGAAATTAAAAATTTAGTTATCAATCAAAAGACGTGGGATAGTCCATATTTAAAGTTATTAATAAGTGAAGTTGCTAATACTAGCACAAGTATAATAGATAGTAGAAATATTAATAAATTAAAAATTGGTGAATCTATTTATCAATTATATAATAATGATAGTGAAAATCATGAAGATAAAAATGATACTTCTATCGTTACAGAAATAAGAGCATACAATAAAAAAATACTAGCAACAGGAGATGCAACAGAAAGAGTAGAAGATATTATAATAAGTGATTTAAAACAAAACTATGATCTTTTAAAAGTTGGTCATCATGGTAGTTCAACTAGTACAAGTGATGAATTTTTATATAAAGTAAACCCTAAATTATGTGTCATTAGTTCAGGTCGTAACAATAGATATGGATTGCCAAGCCAGAAAATAGTAAAAAAGCTTGAAGGAAATAAATGTAAAGTCTTTAATACACAAAATTATGGAGTGATAAACTTTGTAATCGAAGAAAATAGTATTAGAGTCAATAATGGATTAAATGAGTATAATAAAAAAGCGTACAAAAATCATTGAATTTTTGTACGCTTTATAAAAATGGTCTTATTATGTAAATCTTAATTTGGAAGTAAACTAAATACTTGAGCAATTATATAAATTGCAGCCAAGAATAAGAAACCAACTAAAAATCCCATTCCAGAGTCTTTAACGTCATTGTTACGCCCTTGAGTATTTTCACCTTCAAATCTGTTCATATGACTCCCTCCTATACTTACATTCATTATATGATAATAAACTTAAAAATGCTATACTTAATTAGAACTTTATAAGAGAGGGAGACTTATTTTGGAAGATAATATTGTGTTGAATTATGGTGCAGTAGATGCACTAATAGAGAAAAAATCTGACGAAATTATCAATCAATATTTAGATGGAGAACGCGATGAGTTCAACTATGTAAAATATGATTTATATGAGACATCCATTTCGAGCGCAATTGAAGAAGCATTAACTTTACCATTCCTCTCAGATAAGAAAGTAGTACATATTAAGAATGCATACCTTTTTACAGGAGAAAAAGTAACAAATAATATTAATCAAAATGTTGATCAATTGATTGGTTTTATTGAGCAATATGACGGGGAAACATTAGTTGTTTTTGATGTATTCAATGAAAAGTTAGATGAAAGGAAAAAGTTAGTCAAATCTGTTAAGAAAAATGCTAGATTAAATAAAATTGATCAAATGACAGAGCAAGAAATAAAACAGTGGATTAAGTCTTATTTAAATGAACAATACAAAGATATTAAAGAAGATGCATTAGTAGCGTTCTTAGAGCTTACAGGTATACAGTTTAATATAATAAAAGCTGAACTTGATAAATTAGTATTATTTATAGGCGATGAAGCGGTAATAAATAAACAAGATGTAAAAGATATTGTGAGTCGTTCGTTAGAGCAAAACGTATTTTTACTTACAGAATATATACAAAAAGGGCAGAAAGAGAAGTCTATAAACTTATTGAAAGATTTAATTAATATGAAAGAAGAGCCTATTAAACTATTAGCATTGATAACAAGTAATTATAGGTTATATTATCAATGTAAAATATTAGCTAGTAAGCATTATAGTGAACAACAAATAGCTAAAACAATAGGCGTTCATCCATATAGAGTTAAACTTGCACTTCGTATAGTGAGGAAATTATCTTTAGAAAGATTGTTAGCAACAATTGATGTATGTGCAGAAACAGACTATGATTTAAAATCTTCATATATGGATAAAGTGCTTATTTTAGAACTATTCATCTTAAAAATATAAAAATAAAAAAGCTACAGAAAATTCTGTAGCTTTAATAATTAGTTAGCTTTAGACATTAAGCTTGATTTAATTCTATCAGCTTTATTTGAATGGATTAAGTTCTTTTTAGAAGCTTTATCAATTTTTTTAACAGCTAATGAAACTAATTCACCTTTGTTATCAGCATTATTTTCGATAGCAGTTCTAGCAGCTTTTACAGCTGAACGCATATCATTTTTTTGTGATATGTTTGCAGCGTCTTTCTTTTCTGTTACAGAAACACGTTTAATTGCAGATTTAATGTTTGGCATGAGAGTCACCTCCTAAGTATGTTGTCCGTGATCAAAAATTATTTGATTGCAACAAAAAATATTTTATCAAATGTAGGACATAAGTGCAATCATTATTTGCACATTCCTTATAAAGCATACCACTTTATTGTTAGTTTGGTAATACGTTTGCATTTATTTCATAAAGACGGTATCATATCAAAGATGCGACTTACATTTAAGAGATGTAAAATTAACGAGAAAGTTGGAGTTCAAATGGACAGAACTAAACGCCTAGAGCGCCAAAATAAAATTAGAAACTTTTCAATTATTGCTCACATTGACCATGGTAAATCAACGTTAGCAGATAGAATATTGGAAAATACTAAAACTGTAGAGACAAGAGACATGAAAGCACAATTGCTTGATTCTATGGATCTTGAAAGAGAACGTGGTATTACGATTAAACTTAATGCTGTTCGATTGAACTATACAGCAAAAGATGGGGAAACATATATTTTACACTTAATAGACACACCAGGACATGTCGACTTTACATATGAAGTTTCACGTTCTTTGGCAGCGTGTGAAGGTGCGATATTAGTAGTAGATGCTGCTCAAGGGATAGAAGCTCAAACTTTAGCTAATGTTTATTTAGCGTTAGATAACGATTTGGAATTAATACCAGTGGTTAACAAAATTGATTTGCCTGCTGCTGAGCCTGAACGTGTGAAACAAGAAATTGAAGACGTAATTGGTTTAGATGCAAGTGATGCCGTTTTAGCTAGTGCTAAAGCCAATATTGGAATTGAAGATATTTTAGAAAAAGTAGTAGAAATGGTTCCGCCTCCTGAAGGTGATCCTGAGAATCCATTACAAGCCTTAATATTTGATTCTTCATTTGATGCATACAGAGGCGTAATTTCTTCAATTAGAGTAGTTGAAGGTTCTGTTAAAGCAGGAGATAAAATTCAAATGATGTCTACTGGGAAGACATTTGAAGTTACAGAAGTAGGTATTAATACACCTAAACAACTTCCAGTTCAAAATTTATCAGTTGGTGATGTAGGTTATATTGTTGCATCTATTAAAAATGTTGGAGATTCAAACGTTGGTGATACTATAACATTAGCGAATAGACCTGCTGAAAAACCACTACAAGGATATAAAAAAATGAATCCAATGGTATTCTGTGGATTATATCCGATTGATAATAGTAAATATAATGATTTAAGAGAAGCGTTAGAGAGATTACAACTTAATGATGCTTCATTAGAATTTGAAGCTGAGACTTCGCAAGCACTAGGATTTGGTTTTAGAACTGGATTTTTAGGATTATTGCATATGGAAATCATTCAAGAGAGAATTGAGAGAGAGTTTAATATTGAATTGATTGCTACTGCTCCTTCAGTTGTATATGAATGTGAACTAACAGATGGAGAAAAAGTTCAAATAGATAATCCGTCACAATTTCCAGACCCACAAAAAATAAATACAATTTATGAACCATATGTTAAAGCAACAATGATGGTTCCTAATGATTATGTCGGTGCTGTTATGGAACTGTGTCAGAAAAAACGTGGTAACTTTAAAACAATGGATTATTTAGATGATATTAGAGTGAATATTATTTATGAAATTCCATTATCAGAAGTTGTGTTTGATTTCTTCGATCAGCTAAAATCTAATACAAAAGGTTATGCTTCGTTTGATTACGAACTAATTGGATATCAAGAAAGTACATTAGTTAAGATGGATATACTTTTAAATAGTGAAAAAGTGGATGCATTAAGTTTTATCGTTCATAAAGATTTTGCATATGATAGAGGAAAAGTAATAGTTGAAAAATTAAAAAAATTAATCCCAAGACAACAATTTGAAGTGCCAGTTCAAGCAGCAATTGGTAATAAAATAGTCGCACGTACAAATATTAAATCGATGGGTAAAAATGTATTAGCAAAATGTTATGGTGGAGATATTAGCCGTAAACGTAAATTACTTGAAAAACAAAAAGCAGGTAAAGCTAAAATGAAATCAGTAGGTAATGTTGAAATACCTCAAGATGCATTCTTAGCTGTACTTAAAATGGATGAAGACTAATTTTGAAACAGCTGCATAATATGTAGCTGTTTCTATTTTTAAAGGAGAGTTTATATGGCTAAAAGTGTATATATTCATATACCTTTCTGTGTGAGAATTTGTACTTATTGTGATTTTAATAAGTTTTATATAGCCAATCAACCAGTTGATGAATATTTAGATTGCTTGATTAAAGAAATGGCAACTAGGGAAGATAAAATAGTTGAAACAATGTTCGTAGGTGGTGGTACACCTACAGCTTTATCAGAACTACAATTAGAAAAATTGCTTCAAGCGATTAATGACTTGTTCGTAATTACAAAAGAATATACTTTTGAAGCTAATCCAGATGAATTGACTGAAGCTAAAATAAAATTATTAAAACAATATGGCGTAAATAGATTGTCGTTAGGTGTTCAAACATTTGACGATGAATTGCTTAAAGTGTTAGGAAGAACACATCATAGTGGAGATATTGAAAAAGCAGTCAACTTATCTAGAAAGCATCAAATTGATTCTGTTAGTCTAGACTTAATGTTTCATTTGCCAGGACAAACATTAAAACAATTTGATGACTCACTAAACAAAGCATTAGCGCTAGATGTTGATCATATCTCAAGCTATGCACTTATACTTGAACCAAAAACTCAATTTTATAATTTATATAGAAAAGGTAAATTAAAATTACCAAATGAAGATTTAGGGGAAGAGATGTATCAGCATTTAAAGGAAAAAATGAAAAATTCAAATTTAAATCAATATGAAATCTCAAACTTTTCAAAGTCTGGACATGAATCCCTACATAATATGGTTTATTGGAAAAACGAAGAATATTACGGATTTGGTGCAGGTGCGCATGGCTATATAAAAGGGGTTCGATATGGAAACATTAACCCCGTTAATCAATACATTAAAAAGATTAGTCATAATGAAATGCCTAAATTACAAAGCAGCGATGTATCTATTAAAGAACAAATGGAAGAGGAAATGTTTCTTGGTCTTAGAATGACTGAAGGTGTTTCCAAGTCTAAATTTAAAAATAAATTCAAAAGATCAATAGAAGATGTGTTCGGTGATCATGTTAATGAATTAACTTCAAGAGAATTATTAATAGATGAAAATGATTATTTACGTTTGAGTAATAGGGGTCAAAACATTGGTAATGAAGTGTTTGAGAGATTTTTGTTAAGTTAATTATTATTTTGAAAAAAGTTTTGAAAAATCGAATGCTTTAACGTTGACTTTCTTTGACCAATTTGATAAATTGTAATTAGCACTTGATAAGAGAGAGTGCTAATCGAGGTGATGACATGATTACTGAGAGACAATTACAAATATTAAATGTGATTGTTGAGGATTATGTTGAGTTAGGACAACCAATAGGTTCTAAGTCGATTATCGAAAGGCATCAATTGCCTATAAGTCCAGCAACAGTTAGAAATGAAATGAAGCAACTTGAAGATTTAGATTTGTTAGAAAAGACACATACATCATCTGGGCGTATTCCTTCTGAAAGTGGAATTAGACATTATGTAGATCAATTACTAAAGTCTAAGTCACAAAGTAAGAAAAGCGCAAATTGGTTTAATCAATTCCATGATGAAAACCAATACGATGTAAATGCTATGCTCAAATGGTTAGCTTTAGAAATATCAAATCGTTCACATTATACGACTGTTGTACTTGGACCAAATAAATTTTCAAGATATATATTTGAAATTCATTTTGTTAGAGTCAACCCTACTCATTTAATGAGTGTCATTGTATTTACTGATGGATATGTTGAGAAAGTTCATGTTCAGGTATTAGAATCTTTGAATCAGCAACAAATAGAGAAACTAATGAACTATTTAAATCAACATTTTAAGCAAAATACTTTATCTACAATGATAAACACGTTAGAATCATTAACGTTGTCATTCATAGATCGCAACTTTATCAAGAAGTTTAAACATGCATTATTAACTCAAATTAATAATCAAAGTGAAGAAATGTTTCTAGGTGGAAAGATGCACCTGATTGAGGCAATGGATGTTACGAATATAACGATGATTCAATCTATATTAAAATATCTTGAATCAGAACGCATTGCTCAATTTTTAAATGAAACGACTAATGATTCAATAAGTGTCAATATTGGACAAGAAATTAATAAAGACTTACATGGTATATCGATTGTAAGTACAAATTATGAAATTTCTGGAGATATAAGCGGTCATTTAGCCGTTATCGGTCCAACTGCTATGCATTATAACAAAGTGATTCAATTACTGAATCATTTTTAAATAAGAAAATATGGAGGGCATGAAATGACGGAAGAAAAGCAAAATGAACAATTCGACGAAACAAATGATCAAGCTCAATCTGTCGCTACTGAAGAAGCAGAAGCAAATACTCATGATTCAGTAGAAGATGTAGAAGAGGTTGAAGAAGAAAAGTTAGTCGAAATTCCGGAAGCTGAACTCGAACAATTAAAACAAAAAGCTGATGAAGAAGAAGAAAAATACTTACGTTTATATGCGGAATTTGAAAATTATAAACGTAGAATGAAACAAGAATCTAGTATCATGAAAGACTATCAAGCACAAAGAGTGCTTACTGATGTATTACCTGCTTTAGATAACATGGATCGCGCTTTACAACAAGATGGCGAATCTGAAGACTTTTTAACATTCAAAAAGGGTGTTGATATGGTTTATAACGATTTACTAAGATCATTGAAAGATAATGGATTAGAAGAAATTGAATCGTATAATAAACAATTCGATCCAAATATACATCAAGCAGTAATGCAAGATAGTAATCCTGATTTCGAATCAGGTGTCGTAACTGAAGAACTACAAAGAGGTTATAAATTAAAAGACCGCGTTCTTCGACCAGCAATGGTTAAAGTGAACGAATAAATAATTTAATTCAAACGTAACTATAAATTGGAGGAATAATTATTATGAGTAAAGTAATAGGTATAGACTTAGGTACAACAAATTCAGTAGTATCAGTATTAGAAGGTGGAGAACCTAAAGTAATTCAAAACCCAGAAGGTAACAGAACAACACCATCAGTAGTAGCATTTAAAGATGGAGAAACACAAGTTGGTGAAGTTGCTAAACGTCAAGCAGTAACAAACCCTAACACAATTCAATCAGTTAAACGTCATATGGGTACTGATTATAAAGAAAAAGTAGAAGATAAAGAGTATACACCACAAGAAATTTCAGCAATGATTTTACAAAACTTAAAATCAACTGCAGAAAGCTATTTAGGAGAAAGTGTTTCTAAAGCAGTAATCACTGTTCCTGCATATTTCAATGACTCTGAACGTCAAGCTACTAAAGATGCTGGTAAAATTGCTGGTTTAGAAGTAGAACGTATCATTAACGAACCTACTGCAGCTGCATTAGCATACGGTTTAGATAAAACTGAAACTGATCAAAAAGTATTAGTATTTGACCTTGGTGGCGGTACTTTCGACGTATCTATCCTTGAATTAGGTGACGGTGTATTTGAAGTATTAGCTACAGCAGGTGACAATAAACTAGGTGGGGACGACTTTGATGATGTTATCATTAAACACTTAGTTGAAGAATTTAAAAAAGAAAATGGTATAGATTTATCACAAGATAAAATGGCAGTACAACGTCTTAAAGACGCAGCTGAAAAAGCTAAAAAAGATTTATCAGGTGTATCTTCAACACAAATTTCATTACCATTCATTTCAGGTGGAGCAAATGGACCATTACACTTAGAAACTACTTTATCAAGAGCTAAATTTGAATCATTAACAAGTGAATTAGTTGAAAGAACTATGGGTCCAACTAAACAAGCTATGAAAGATGCTGGTTTATCTAATTCTGAAATTGACGAAGTAATTTTAGTTGGTGGATCAACTCGTATCCCAGCTGTACAAGAAGCGATCAAAAAAGAAATTGGTAAAGAACCAAACAAAGGTGTTAACCCTGATGAAGTTGTAGCAATGGGTGCAGCTATTCAAGGTGGCGTTATCACTGGTGATGTTAAAGATGTAGTATTACTTGATGTTACACCATTGTCTTTAGGTATTGAAACTATGGGTGGCGTATCTACAGTATTAATTGAAAGAAATACAACAATTCCAACATCTAAATCACAAGTGTTCTCTACAGCAGCTGATAATCAACCAGCAGTAGATATTCACGTGTTACAAGGTGAACGTCAATTAGCAGCAGATAACAAAACACTTGGTAGATTCCAATTAACTGATATTCCACCAGCACCACGTGGCGTACCTCAAATTGAAGTATCATTTGATATCGATAAAAATGGTATCGTAAATGTTACAGCTAAAGATTTAGGAACAAACAAAGAACAAAAAATTACAATCGAATCAAGTTCATCATTATCTGATGAAGAAATCGATCGTATGGTACAAGATGCAGAAAAAAATGCTGAAGAAGACAAAAAACGTCGTGAAGAAATAGATGTAAGAAATGAAGCAGACCAAATGGTATTTACTGTTGAAAAAACATTAACTGATCTTGGTGATAATGTTGATGAAAGCGAAAAAGCTAAAGCTGAAGATGCTAAAGAAGAATTGAAAAAAGCATTAGAAGGCACTGATATAGAAGACATCAGAACTAAAAAAGATGCGCTTCAAGAAATCGTTCAACAATTATCAGTAAAAATGTATGAACAAGCTGCTCAAGCACAACAAGGTGCTGAATCAGCTGAAGGCCAATCTACTTCAAACGATGACGACGTAGTTGATGCTGATTATACAGAAGTTAACGAAGACGATAAAAAATAATACTCATTATTAAAAAGTCAAAGTCAATGTGATTGGCTTTGACTTTTTTAATGCATATCCGTATTATAAATCAGTGTGTAAAGGAGAGATTATATTGGCAAAAAGAGATTATTATGAAGTGCTAGGTGTATCTAAAGATGCTTCTAAAGACGAAATAAAAAAAGCTTATAGAAAATTATCAAAAAAGTTCCATCCTGACATTAATCAGGAAGAAGGTGCTGACGCTAAATTCAAGGAAATATCTGAGGCTTATGAAATATTAAGTGATGAAAATAAGCGTGCTCAATATGACCGTTTTGGACATAATGGACCGCAACAAGGTTTCGGTGGTTCACAAGGATTTGGTGGACAAGACTTCTCTGGATTCGGTGGATTTGAAGATATATTTGGTTCATTCTTTGGTGGCGGTGGTGCTAGAAGAGATCCTAACGCTCCAAGACAAGGTGATGATTTACAATACAGTATGACTCTAACATTTGAAGAAGCTGTATTCGGTACTGAAAAAGATATTACAGTTCGCAAAGACGTTGAATGTGATACTTGTCATGGTAAAGGCGCTAAACCAGGAACTAAGAAAAAAACATGTACTTATTGTAATGGTCAAGGACATGTAACAGTAGAACAAAATACTATTCTTGGAAGAATGCAAACTCAAAAAGTTTGTCCTGAATGTGAAGGTTCTGGAGAAATATTCGAAGAAAAATGTTCAGATTGTCATGGTAAAGGTACACAAAACAAAAAAGTTACAATTAAAGTTAAAGTACCTGAAGGCGTTGATAATGACCAACAAATACGTCTTGCAGGCAAAGGTGGTCCAGGTGTTAATGGTGGTCCAGCTGGTGATTTATATGTAGTATTTAGAGTTAAACCTCATAATAAATTCAGACGTGAAGGCGATGATATATTCTATGATCTAAACCTTTCATTCCCACAAGCAGCACTTGGTGATGAAATAACGGTCCCTACACTAACTGGTAATGTATCTCTATCTGTTCCTGCAGGTACTCAAACAGGTAAACAGTTTAGACTACGAGAAAAAGGTGTACAAAATGTTCATGGTTATGGAAAAGGTGATTATTTTGTAACTGTTAAAGTTGTAACTCCAGATAAAATGACAGAAAGACAAGAAGAACTTCTTCGTGAGTTTGCTGAAATTGGTGGAGAAGATTTAACAGAACAACCATCTAGTTTAAAAGATAGAGCCAAAAAGTTTTTTAAAGGAGAATAGCCTGTGAATTGGATTGAGTATTCTATAATGATTAATAAAGAAGCAGAACCAGTTGTTACTGCTCTTTTAAATGAATTAGGAGCAAATGGAGTAGTAATTGAAGATTCAGCTGAATTAGAAAAAGACCATGCAGATGTATATGGTGAAATATATGAGTTGAATCCTGACGACTATCCTGATAACGATATTAGGATAAAATGTTACTTTAATGAATTAGTCTTTACAGATGATTTAGAAAAAGAAATTAAAGTTTCAATTGCTGATGTCGAAGGAATAAATTCAGAAATTCTTTCTTTTTCTAAAACAATAATTAAAGAATCTGATTGGGAAAATGAGTGGAAAAATTATTTCCATCCATTTAAAGCTTCTGAGAGATTTGCTATAGTACCAAGTTGGGAAGAAGAAGAATATGATAACCAAGATGATGATTTATGTATAAAACTTGATCCCGGAATGGCATTTGGAACTGGTGACCATCCAACAACAAGCATGTGTCTGAAACATATAGAAGAAGTTGTGAACCCAAACCATAAAGTTATTGATGTTGGTACTGGTTCAGGTATTTTAAGTATTGCTTGTCATTTGCTTGGTGTCAAATCAATAAAAGCTGTAGATTTAGATGATTTAGCTATTAAAGTTGCTAAGGAAAACTTCGAGAAAAATAATTGTGAGCAAGATATATTAGCTGATACAGGTAATTTATTGACTGAAGAAACTGAACAGTATGATGTGATTATTGCAAATATTTTGGCACATATCATTGATTTAATGATTGAGGATAGTTATACAAGGCTAAACGATAATGGTTACTTTATTACTTCTGGAATTATAGAAGAAAAATCTGATGAAATTATTGGAAAACTAAAAGAAACTGGTTATACTATCGAAAAAGTATTACGAGAAGATGGATGGGTTTCAATAAGAGCTAGAAAGTAGGAGAAATGATGCAAAGATATTTCTTACTCGAAAACGCTGAGTTAAATCAGCGTTTTTTTATACATAATACTGATGATATACATCATATTAAAAATGTGATGCGTATGAATGTGGAACAAAAAATTATTTTAACTTTTAAAGATAAAAAATCTCTAATTTCTGAAATAACTGCTTATCATGATGATTGTATTGAAGTACTTACACTTGAAGATACAACAAGACAAACTGAACTTCCTATTGAAGTCACAATTGCTAGTGGACTCATTAAAGGTGACAAATACGAATGGATGATTCAAAAAGCAACAGAGATGGGTGCTCATCATTTTATTGCGGTTCAATCAGAAAGATCAATTGTTAAATTAGAAGAAAAGAAACTTCATAAGAAACTCGAAAGATGGCAAAAAATTGTAAAAGAAGCAAGCGAGCAAAGTATGAGGCTTACAATTCCAGATATTAAGTATAAATCGAATTTTAAAGGTATTTATGATAATATGAATGAATATGATTATATATTAATAGCTTATGAAGAAGAGGCAAAACGTGGGGAAACAAGTAAATTACATCAAATTGGTTCTAATCTTAAACATGGACAGAAAATTTTAATTATTTTTGGTCCAGAAGGTGGCTTAACAGAAAGTGAAGTCCATCTTTTTAAAGATGCAGTAAAGATGAGTTTAGGACCTAGAATTTTAAGGGCTGAAACTGCTCCATTGTATGCTTTAGCTGCTTTAAGCTATCAATTAGAATTAATGAGGTGAATATATTTGGCTACAGTAGCGTTCCATACTTTAGGTTGTAAAGTTAATCACTATGAGACTGAAGCGATTTGGCAATTATTTAAGGAAAATGATTACGAAAGAGTAGAATTTGAAACAAATGCTGACGTGTTTATTATAAACACATGCACTGTTACAAACACTGGGGATAAAAAAAGTAGACAAGTAATCAGACGAGCTATTCGTAAAAATCCAGATGCAGTTGTTTGTGTAACGGGTTGTTACGCTCAGACTTCTCCAGCAGAAATCATGGCAATACCTGGTGTTGATATAGTTGTAGGTACTCAAGATAGACATAAATTACTTTCTTATATTGAAGAATATAAGCAAAGTAGACAACCAATTAATGGTGTAGGTAATATTATGAAGAACAGAAAATATGAAGAATTAGAAGTACCATATTTTACTGACAGAACTCGCGCATCATTAAAAATCCAAGAAGGATGTAATAACTTCTGTACATTTTGCATCATTCCGTGGGCAAGAGGCTTAATGAGATCAAGAGATCCTGAACAAGTTGTGAGTCAAGCAACAACTTTAGTTAATTCAGGATATAAAGAAATCGTTTTAACTGGTATTCATACAGGTGGCTATGGTGAAGATTTAAAAGACTATAACTTAGCACAACTTCTTAGAGATTTGGAACAAGTTGAGAATCTTGAAAGAATTAGAATTTCTTCAATTGAAGCAAGTCAACTTACTGATGAGGTGATTGATGTAATTGATAAGTCTACTAAAGTAGTAAGACATTTACACATTCCATTACAATCAGGATCAGATACTGTGTTAAAACGTATGAGAAGAAAGTATACGATGGCACACTTCTCTGAAAGGTTGCAGAAACTTCATAAAGCATTACCTGGTTTAGCTGTAACAAGTGATGTTATTGTTGGTTTCCCTGGTGAAACTGAAAAAGAATTTCAAGAAACATATGATTTTATCGTGAAACACCAATTTTCAGAATTACATGTATTCCCTTATTCTATGAGAACAGGTACACCAGCTGCACGAATGACAGATCAAGTTGATGAAGATGTTAAGAATGATCGTGTGCATCGCCTAATTGAGTTATCTAACCAATTAGCAAAAGACTATGCATCTAAATTTGATCAAACTGTTTTAGAAGTTATTCCCGAAGAGAGTGGTTCATCTGAAGGGAAATTAATTGGTTATGCTGATAATTACATGAAGATTGAATTTGATGGCGATGAAACATTAATTGGTGAAATAGTGAAAGTTAAAGTAATGACACCAGGTTATCCTATAAATGAAGGAAAACTTGTAAAAGTAGTCAATCATGCAACTAATAAAGATGAAAGATTAGTTACATTTTAATATTCATAACAAATGATTATTGACTTAAAAAATGAGTTATTTTATAATGTTAAAGTACATAGTAATTTATTTACTATGTAAATGACATATAAAGCTTTGTTGATATTTGGAGGGAGGGAAATACAGATGTCTAAAACAGTAGTTCGTAAAAACGAATCAATCGAAGATGCATTACGTCGCTTTAAACGTACAGTTTCAAAAAGCGGTACGATTCAAGAAGTGCGTAAACGTGAGTTCTATGAAAAACCAAGCGTTAAGCGTAAGAAGAAATCAGAAGCAGCTCGTAAACGTAAAGTTAAATAATTAATAGTTTATTGAACTCCCTCAATGAATATTAATTAATTATAATGAACAAATTTAACGTTTAAAATGTATGAAGAACACATAAACATCTTGTTTATGTGTTCTTTTGCTTATATTAAAAATATTTAAGTACATATATATATAAAATAATACGTGTATACGTTTTAGTTCGTAGTTGTTTTATTGTATAATATTAATGAGGGGTGAGATTATTGACATCAGCGTATGAATACATATTTGCTTTTATTCAACATAATTTGAATTTAGGTATTGTTTCAAGTCATAGTATTTCAACTATTGGCGACTTTATAACTTCGCCTCTAGTGACGTTAATTTTGACTTGTATTATTTTTCTTGGCGCTCTTTATCAATTATATTCTGAACATATTAATTTTGCTGGAATTTTAAGTTTCATTTGTACACTTATATTCTTTATAGGTTACGTTATAATTGATGAAATAAGTTTGATTTCTGTTTTACTTTTTAGTATTGGAGCGTTATTAGTAATAATTGAATTATTTGTTATTGGCGCAATTTTGGGTATCCTAGGCTTTGTAGCTATTATAGGTAGTTTTATATTAGTTGGAGAGAATATATTAGTTATGGGTATGATTATTGCTGTAGCATTAATTTTAACGACGATAGAGTGGGTGATATTAGTGAAAGGATTTAATCGTAAAATACCATTCTTTGATAAAGTCATTCTTAGAGATTCTACAAATAAAGAATCTGGCTATACATCTCACGAAGATAGAAGTCATTTGATTGGCAAAATATGTACAACATACACTGCATTAAGGCCCTCAGGCATTATCCTTGTTGATGATGAAAGAATAGATGCTGTTTCAGATGGTACATTTATTCAGAATGATAAACAAGTAAAGATTGTACAGGTTGAAGGTACAAGAGTTGTTGTAAGAGAAATTTAAGATAGTGAAGGAGAGAATTGCATATGTTATCAGGTTTAATTGCCTTTATAATTATTGCTGTCATTTTAATCGTACTGCTTATGATTTTATTCTCATTTGTTCCAGTAGGATTATGGATTTCAGCTGTAGCAGCAGGTGTCAAAGTTGGAATTGGTACTTTAGTCGGTATGCGTTTAAGACGTGTATCACCAAGACGTGTTATCAATCCATTAATTAAAGCACACAAAGCAGGTTTAGCATTAACAACAAATCAACTAGAGTCTCACTTTTTAGCTGGAGGTAATGTTGATAGAGTCGTAGATGCGATTATTGCGGCACAAAGAGCAGAAATTAATTTAGCATTTGAAAGAGGTGCAGCAATAGATTTAGCTGGCCGTGACGTTTTAGAAGCAGTTCAAATGTCAGTAAACCCTAAAGTTATTGAAACACCATTTATTTCAGGTGTTGCAATGAACGGTATTGAAGTGAAAGCGAAAGCCAGAATTACAGTTAGAGCTAACATTGAACGTTTAGTTGGTGGTGCTGGTGAAGATACAATCATCGCTCGTGTTGGTGAAGGTATTGTTTCTACAATTGGTTCAAGTCAACACCATACAAAAGTTCTAGAAAATCCAGATAGTATTTCTCAAACTGTATTAAGTAAAGGTCTTGATTCAGGTACAGCATTTGAAATCTTATCTATCGATATAGCTGATGTAGATATCGGTAAAAATATTGGTGCAGATCTTCAAACTGAACAAGCACTTGCAGATAAAAACATTGCACAAGCTAAAGCCGAAGAACGTCGTGCTATGGCTGTAGCAACTGAACAAGAAATGAAAGCAAGAGTACAAGAAATGCGTTCTAAAGTTGTTGAATCAGAAGCAGAAGTACCACTTGCAATGGCAGAAGCACTTAAATCAGGTAATTTAGGTGTTAAAGATTACTACAATTTAAAAAATGTAGAAGCTGATACTGGCATGAGAGAAGCAATTAACAAGAGTACAAAGCCACAAGATTCTAATTCACCGAACCAATAAGAGAGGTGATTTGAAATGGAAATAGGCATTATCGTCTTTGTTATTTGGGTGATTTTTAGTGTAGTTAGTGGAATTATTGAAGGTAGCTCTAAAAAGAAAAAGAATAAACAACCCCAAAATAATCAAAGACCAAATCCAGTAAATAAACAAGCAACAGAAAAAACAGATAAAGCTCAGCAACAATTACAAGATTTAGTTAATAAATACGAATCTTATAAACAAAAAGCTGAAACGAGTTCTACTGATCGTATGTCAGGTCACTATAAAAATTTAGCTGATCAACTTGCAACTCATCTTAAACAATATAATATTGACGTTGAACAACCTAAAGTAAGTGAAAGACCTAAAGAAAATACTGCTCAACACACATCTAATGAACATGAAAATGCGTATATAAATGAGAAAAAAGAGCAAATTCATAAAAATAGACCTAAAAAACAAGAGCAAGTAATAAAACAACTATTACAATTTAGTCAAGATGAAAAAAATTCTTTATCAAACTTACAAAGAGATAACATTTCTCAAATTGAAGCTGAGGCAGAACAAATTATTAAGAATACTCAACTTTCTGAGAGAACAAGACGCTCAATGGTTAAACAACTTTATTTGAACAGTAAACATAAATTTAATGATGAAGCTATAAACGTTGATGAGAACCAAGTGGTTAACGGTATAATTTGGTCAGAAATACTTAAAAGACCAAATGAGTTGAAATAAGCTTAATATAATCATATATTCAATTCAGTCATCTACTGCTAATATATTGATACAGGCTGAGACAAATTAATTGTCTCAGCCTGTTTTTTTATTCACAAAAATACCATTTAGTCTTACAATATAAGTAGGAATCAAGAAGGTGTGATAAAAATGGTATTTAAGAAAAAGCTTAGTTTTTTATCTATATTGATTTCATTTATAGTGTTTTTAATTGCTTTAATACCTCTTTTTATTAGTAACAAATACTTAATAATGATAACTTTCGTCTTGGTATTTCTTATTATTTTAAACATTCTTTTTGAAAGGTACACAATAAAAGAACATTTTTTAACGATTAGAAGAGGTCTTTTTAAAAACACATATAACATCTTTGAAATTGAGCAAATTAACATGACTAAATCTATAGAAGGTAATAGCATGTTAGAAATCGTATCAAGTGGTGAATTAGTTGAAAAGGTTAGTCCGCTTGAAGAAAGAGAATTTATCATTGCGCTTATGCGTATCAATCCTAAAATTAAATTAAATAACAGTAATAGATTACGTGAATTTGAAAAAGTAAGTCATTTGATAACTTCACAAGAAAAATTAAATAATATGCAAAATAAAGTGCATAAGATTGCACGTTATAGTAAGGTTTGGTACATTTAAAGTGTTAACAATTCAACTTATAAAGGAGATATTTAATGCCTACATTAATTCAAATCGAAAATATGGATCAAGCTCAAGCATTATTAGGTAATGGAGATGAGCATATAAAATATATTGAAAATGAACTCGAGGTGGATATTTTAACTCGAGGACAAGAAATTAGTGTTCGCGGAAAACGTTTAGAAAATGTTGAAAAAGCAGAAAAAGTCCTAATGAACTTACTAAAAGTGATTGAAAGTGGAGCAAGTATAACAATCAATGATGTTCAAGCTGCTGTTAAAATGGCTGAAAAAGGCACAATAGATCAGCTTATTAATTTATATGACGAAGAAATTACTAAAGATAGTAATGGTAAAATAATAAGAGCAAAAACAATGGGCCAAAGAGTTTATATTAATAATATTAAAAAAAATGACTTAGTTTTCGGTATAGGTCCTGCAGGGACAGGGAAGACGTTCTTAGCCGTTGTAATGGCAGCAAGAGCATTGCGTCTAGGACAAGTTAAACGCATCGTATTAACGCGCCCAGCAGTCGAAGCAGGTGAATCACTAGGATTCTTACCAGGTGACCTGAAAGAAAAGGTAGATCCTTATTTAAGACCACTATATGATGGCCTACATACAGTACTGGGTACAGAGCAAACGGCTCGATTAATTGAGAGAGGTACAATTGAAATTGCTCCTTTAGCTTATATGAGAGGTAGAACACTTGATGATGCCTTTGTTATTCTTGATGAAGCACAAAATACAACGCATCCACAGATGAAGATGTTCTTAACAAGGTTAGGCTTTGGATCTAAGATGGTTGTTACTGGTGACAGAACACAAATCGACTTACCAAAAGGCGTTAAAAGTGGTCTGATTGAAGCTGACCAAAGATTAAGTGGAGTCAAAGGTATCTCAATGTCTTATTTAGAACAAACAGACGTTGTAAGACACCCATTAGTAGGTAAAATAATAAATGCATACGAAGAGGAGATTTAATATGCTAACAATGGATTTTATTGATGAACAACAAGTGATTGATGAAGATACAAAAAATCAAATTGAATCATTACTGACATTTGCTGCTAAAAAAGAAAATATAACTCAAGAAGCAGAGCTTTCTATTTCATTTGTCGATGAAGAAGAAATACAAGCTATTAATCGTGATTATAGAGATAAAGATAAAGTTACTGATGTCATTTCATTTTCACTTGAAGAGGATGAACCAGAGATTGAAGGGCTAGATATTCCTAGAGTATTAGGGGATATAATCATATGTTTAGAAGTCGCTAAGGAACAAGCTGATTCATATAATCATAGTTTAAGTAGGGAATTAGGGTTCTTAGCATTACATGGCTTCTTACATCTATTAGGTTATGACCATATGACTGAAGTTGATGAGAAAGAAATGTTTTCTCGACAAGATGAAATTTTAAATGAATTTGGTTTAACTCGTGATTAAATTTATTAATCGTTTTAAATTTCCTTTAGCTGGTTTAATAACGATACTGAAGAAAGACCGTAATTTTATTTTACATTTAGCATTTGCAATTATTGTCATCATTGTTAGTTTAATATTAAATTTAAATCAAAACGAATGGCTATGGATTATACTTGCAATATTTAGTGTTTTAATAACAGAAATTTTAAACACTTCTATAGAATATGTTGTTGATATGTATACAGATAAATATCATGCACTTGCTAAACATGCAAAAGATACAGCTGCATTAGCTGTATTAATGTCATCAATTATGGCAGCAATAATCGGGATAATTATATTTTTACCAAAAATTATATAGTAAGTATAAGGGGGAAGAATTATGGAATTTAAACAAGAGTGGTACGATGGCGCAAGAGAAGCACAGAAAAGGGCTTATACACCATATTCGAAATTTAATGTTGGTGCATATTTAATCACTAAAGATGGCAAAGCATATTATGGTGCAAATATTGAGAATGCTGCATATCCATCTACAATATGCGCTGAACGCTCAGCTTTAGTTGCTGCAATGTCAGATGGCTATAGACCTGGAGACTTCAAATGTATTACAATAACTGTTGATGCAGATAAACCTTCATCACCATGTGGTACTTGTAGACAAGTCTTAAAAGAGCTTTGTGATGATGACATGCCTGTTTATTTAACACATCAAACAGATGAAAGAATTGAAACTACTGTTAATGATTTATTACCTTTAGGTTTCTCAGGAAAGGATTTAGAATAAATGAATGAATTTAAATCAGGTTTTATATCTATTATAGGTAGACCTAATGTTGGAAAATCTACTTTTATGAATAAAGTAATAGGTCATAAAGTAGCAATTATGTCAGATAAAGCACAAACGACAAGAAATAAAGTGCAAGGTGTTTTAACAACTGATGATTCTCAAATGATATTTATTGATACACCAGGTATCCATAAGCCTAAACATGTGTTAGGTGATTACATGATGAAAATCGCCAAAAATACATTAAAAGAAGTAGACTTAATTATGTTTATGGTTAATGTAGATGAAAGTATCGGTAAAGGCGATGAATTTATCATTGATTTGTTAAAAGATACTAAGACGCCAGTATTTTTAGTATTAAATAAAATAGACTTAGTACATCCAGATCAGTTACTAGTTGAGATTGAAAAATATCAAAAAAGAATGGAATTTGCAGAAATAGTACCTATCTCTGCACTAGAAGGATTAAATATTGAGACGCTTCTAGCACAATTCAAGAAATATTTAGAAGAAGGTCCAATGTATTATCCTAAAGATCAAATTTCTGACCATCCTGAGCAATTTGTTGTATCAGAATTGATTAGAGAAAAAGCACTACATTTAACTAGCCAAGAAATACCACATTCAATTGGCGTTAGTGTTGATAAAATGACTAAAGTTGAAGGTGAAAAGGTGCATGTTGAAGCTACAATTTATGTAGAACGTGATTCTCAAAAAGGCATTGTTATCGGTAAAGGTGGTAAAATGCTTAAAGAAATAGGGAAACGTGCACGTAGAGACATAGAAATGTTACTTGGTTCGAAAGTATATTTAGATCTATGGGTAAAAGTTCAAAAAGACTGGCGTAATAAACCTAATTTCATTAAGCAAATTGGTTACAGAGAAGACGAGTAATATTTAGAATGGAGGCGATGATAAAATGCTTTATAAACAAGAAGGATTTGTCATTCGCTCAGTAAATTATGGTGAGAATAATAAAATCATAACTATATTAAATGAACATGGACATAAAGTTCCATTAATGGCACGCGGTGCTAAAAAAACAAGTCATCCTTTACAAGGTGCTACACAGCCCTTTGTACATGGCTTGTTTATTTTTTCAAAGTTTAAAGGTATGGGAACGTTGTCGTCAGCTGATATTATAAATAGTCATAGAATGATGCAAAGCGATATTTTTAAAAGTGCTTATGGTGCTTATTGTATAGAGATAGTTGATAAAGCGTTGGAAGAAGATGAACATGATGTATTTTTCTATGACTTGCTTTTAAGTGTATTTCAAGCTGTTGAAAAAGGCGTTGATGCCGATACAATGAGTATGATAGTCGCTTTGAAATGTATGCCTAAATATGGTTATGAACCTAGATTTAATGCATGTGTCATTACAGGTGATATGGATCAACAACAATTAAATGCGTATAGCTTTAAATATAATGGCCCATTAAGTAACCAAGCACTCGTAAATGATGAACATGCTTATCGAATTTCAAATAGAGCATTATATTTTATGAATTTAATGTACCAGCTACCAATACAACATTTAAATAGCTTTACAATTAATGATCAAGTTAAGAAAGAAATCGTAACTTTGATTGATAATATGTATGATGAATATGTTGGAATTGTATTCAGAACAAAAAAATTACTAAAACAACTAGAAAACTTAAATATATAAAAAAGAGCAAAGACTTATCGAAAAGTCTTTGCTCTTTTTTTATTTAGAATCTAATTTTTTCAGCTAAGAAGCTTTCAACTTCGTCAATTGGCATACGAATTTGTTCCATTGTGTCTCTATCACGAACTGTAACTTGATTGTCTTCTAAAGAATCAAAGTCGAATGTAATACAGTATGGTGTACCAATTTCGTCTTGACGACGGTAACGTTTACCGATTGATTGTGATTCGTCAAAGTCAATTGCGAATTTTTCGCTTAATTTTTCATATACTTTAATTGCATCAGGTGAAAGCTTTTTACTTAATGGTAAAATAGCTGCTTTGTAAGGTGCTAATGCAGGGTGGAAGTGTAGAACTGTACGTTGTTCTTTTTCGCCTTCGTTTTCTTCCTCATAAGCATCACATAAGAACGCTAATGTAACACGGTCAGCACCTAATGATGGTTCGATACAATATGGTACGAATTTTTCATTCGTTTCTTGATCATGATAATTAAAGTCTTCACCACTAAATTCACTATGTTGTTTCAAGTCGAAATCTGTTCTTGAAGCGATACCCCATAGTTCACCCCAACCGAATGGGAATTTATATTCGATATCAGTAGTTGCATTAGAGTAGTGACTTAATTCATCATCATCATGGTCACGTAACTTAGTGTTTTCTTCTTTAATTCCTAAATCTTTTAACCATTTTGCAGCAAATTCTTTCCAGTAATTTTGCCACTCAATTTCAGTGCCTGGTTTACAGAAGAATTCAAGTTCCATTTGTTCAAATTCTCTTGTTCTGAAAATAAAGTTACCTGGTGTAATTTCATTTCTGAAAGATTTACCAACTTGTGCGATACCAAATGGTAATTTTTTACGCATTGAACGTTGAACATTTTTATAGTTCACGAAAATACCTTGAGCAGTTTCAGGACGTAAGAAAATTTCATTTGTTGATGATTCTGTTACACCTTGGAAAGTTTTGAACATTAAGTTGAATTGACGAATGTCAGTCCAATTTGCTGTTCCACTTTCAGGACATGTAATACCTTTGTCATCGATAAGTTGTTTCATTTCGTCAAAGCTCATGCCATCAGCGATAAAGTTCTCGTCGCCTTCAACATTTTGCATGTAGTCTTCGATCAGTTTATCAGCTCTATAACGAATTTTAGAATCTTTGTTATCAATCATTGGATCATTAAAGTTAGATAAATGACCTGAAGCTTCCCAAGTTCTTGGGTTCATTAAAATTGCAGCATCTAATCCAACATTGTATGGAGATTGTTGAACGAATTTTTGCCACCATGCTTTTTTAATATTATTTTTTAATTCAACACCTAGTGGACCGTAATCCCAAGTGTTTGCTAAACCACCATAAATTTCACTACCAGGGAATACAAATCCTCTGTGTTTTGCTAACGTTACTACTTTGTCCATATCATTTGCCATAAATAATTCACTCCTTATTTAAATTAAAAAAGTCCCAAGACATCATTAAATAATGCCTTGGGACGAGTATATAACCCGCGGTTCCACCCAAATTAGTGTAGCCACTCTCTTTATATGAAATTTTATAAGCCAGAACTTTTAATGTTAAGCTTTCACCAACCTTAACTCGCTTTTAATTTCAAAGTTATTTAAAATATAGCATGGTATGTAAGACTTATCAAGTAAAAACAGATATTCAAATTGAGCAAAATTTGCGATACATGTTATAATTAATCTAACTGAGTTGTGTTTGAAGGGGTGAGAGCAATCGAATTAAATCAAAGACAAGAACATATTGTACAAATTGTTAAAAATAATGGTCCTATAACAGGTGAAAAAATTGCTGAAAGATTAAATTTAACTAGGGCAACTTTAAGACCTGATTTAGCTATTTTAACTATGGCTGGTTATTTAGATGCTAGACCAAGAGTTGGATATTTTTATACAGGAAAATCGAGCACACAGTTGTTAAGTGATTCTATTAAGAAGATGACAATTAAAGAATCTATGGCCATACCAGTTGTTATAGAAGAAAGTGTGTCTGTATATGAAGCTATATGTAAAATGTTTTTAGAAGATGTCGGTACATTATTTGTAATTAATAAAGAAGGTTATTTAATAGGTGTTTGTTCCAGAAAAGATTTGCTAAGAGCAGCAATAGGTGGACAGAGTTTAAAAGAAACACCAGTAAGTATAAATATGAGTCGAATGCCTAACATAACGGTATGTTTGGAAGACGATTTACTAATATACGCGGCAAAATTATTAATTGATAAACAAATAGATGCATTACCTGTAGTGAAAAAATTAAAAGGCGATAAGATGAAAGTAAAAGGTAGAATAACAAAAACAACTATAACAAGAGCATTTGTTTCATTAATTGAAGATGAGTAGGGGGATAAATTTAAAATGGAAGAAATAAGAATAATTATAGCGTCAGATTCAGTAGGCGAGACAGCCGAACTGGTTACTAAGGCATGTACATCTCAATATAAAACTGAAGGCAATGCATTAGATATTGTCAGATTACCTTATATAGAGAATGAAAGTAATATTAATGAAGTTGTTTCATTAGCATTAGAACAAAATTCTATAGTAGTTTATACATTAGTTAAACCTGAAATGAGATTATACTTAAAAGAAAAACTAGAAGAAAATAATATAAAAAATGTTGATATTATGGGACCTTTAATGAGTATTTTAAGTAATGAATTAAATGAATCACCACTTAATGAACCAGGTAATATTCATAAACTTGATGAAGACTACTTTAAAAAGATTGAAGCAATAGAATTTGCAGTTAAATATGATGATGGAAGAGATCCTAGAGGTTTACCAAAAGCTGATATTGTACTTATTGGTGTATCTAGAACTTCAAAGACACCACTTTCTCAATATTTAGCGCATAAGCGTTATAAAGTAATGAATGTACCGTTAGTTCCAGAAGTTGCACCTCCAGAAGGGTTATTTGATATAGATCCTAAGAAATGTATAGCATTAAAAATCAATCAAAAAAACCTAAATGCAATTAGAAGAGCTAGACTAATTCAACTAGGTCTAAGTGATGATGCAGATTATGCTAAAGATGATAGAATTGAAGAGGAATTAAGATACTTTGAAGAAATTGTTGAAAAGATTGGTTGCCCTGTCTTAGACGTTTCGGATAAAGCAATTGAAGAAACAGCAAATGACATCATAAAAATTATTACTCAACAAAATCGATAAAGGGTGAAATGATGCGTATAGAACAAGATGTAATAAAAGAAATTCGTGAAAAAAACGATATTTTAGATGTGGTAAGCGAATATGTAAAGCTTGAAAAAAGAGGACGTAACTATATAGGGTTATGTCCTTTCCATGACGAAAAAACACCTTCATTTTCAGTATCAGAAGATAAACAAATATGCCATTGTTTTGGTTGTAAAAAAGGTGGTAACGTCTTTCAGTTTATTCAAGAAATTAAAGGTGTATCCTTTGTTGATGCTGTTAGAGAGTTAGGCGATAAAGTAGATATTCATATTCAAAAGCAAGAACCTTCTGCAACTGATTCAATGGTTGATGATCACATAAAAATGATAGAAATGCACGAGCTTATGGCAAATAATTATCATTACATATTGAAACATACAGAAGAAGGCGAAGCAGCCTTAAACTATTTAAAATCAAGAGGATTCACAGATGAACTTATAAATGATAGAAAGATAGGATATGCTCCAAACCATTCTAAATTTACACATGACTTTTTAGAAAAAAATGGCTACGATGCTGTGATTGCCTATGAAGCTGGATTATTAAGTCGTAATGATGAAACGTTTGACTATTTTGATAGATTTAGGGATAGGATTATTTTTCCGTTATTGAATTTTCAAGGTAAAACGGTTGGATTTTCCGGTCGTACATATACGGACCAATCGCCTAAGTACTTGAATAGCCCAGAGACGCCAATTTTCCAAAAAAGAAAAATGTTATATAACATTGATCGTGCTAGAAAATTCATTAGACAAAATGATGAAGTCATTCTCCTAGAAGGATTTATGGATGTTATTAAATCATCAGAAGCGGATATAAAACAAGTTGTTGCTACAATGGGAACTGCTCTTTCAAAAGAACATATTATTATGGTCAAAAAACTGGCGTCAAACGTAACATTACTGTATGATGGAGATTTCGCAGGTAAAGAAGCAGCGATGAATGTTGGTAAAGAATTATTAAATGAAGGTTTAAATGTCTTTGTTGTAAATTTACCTAAAAAAATGGACCCAGATGACTATATCTCTGAATATGGAAGTGAAGCGTTTAAATCATTTGTAGAAGGGCAAAAACAATCTTATGTAGGGTTTAAGGCTCAACAATTATATTATGCCAACGAAAACAATGATTTAAAGCATGGACAGCATTTAGAAGAGTTAGTTCATGATATCAATCTGATTCGTTCTGAATTTTTAAGAAAAAAAGTATTGCAACAAGTAGCTGATTTGTATAAAGTAGATGTTAACAGTCTTAAAAATCGACTATCGCCGAATATTGTTCAAAATAATGCTGATTATAATTATGTCGTTCCTGAATTAAAGGAAAAAAAACTAGATAAAATTGGTAGAGCTGAACAAGCGTTGTTAAAACATTTTATGAATCATAAACAGTTATTTTTAGAATATCATTCTAGGATTAATCAAGAAGACTTCACTTCATTGAATAATAGAGTGATTTTTTCACGTTTAAACGGGTATTATAAGAATAATGATGTTTTTAACATTAGTGATTTTTCAAGTTACATTGAAGAACATCAAATCATGGAGACAGTAATGTATTTAGATTCATTATCAATCAATGATGAACCAGAAACGGATGAAGTGGAAGATTATATTAATGTCATTCATCCTAATGAGCAAGTAGAAACATCAATAGAATATTTAAATGAACAATTGAATAAGGCAATGCAAGCAGGCGACATCGCACTACAAAGACAGTATTTAGAACAAATTGTACAATATAATCGGAATAGAATGTAAGAGTTAATAAACCGGGAGGCCTATTCATGTCTGATAAAGAATTAAACAAAATTAATAGCGCTAATAATGAAGCAGTACTTACTATTGATCAAGTAAAGCATCAATTAATTGAACAAGGTAAAAAAGCAGGACATTTAAGTCATGAAGAGATTGCAGATAAATTACAAAACTTCGAAATGGATCCAGATCAAATGGATGATTTCTTTGATTTAATTAACGAGAATGAAATTAATTTAATCAATGAAAAAGACTCAACTGATACAAATGATAAATTAAATTTAAATGATTTAAGTGCTCCTCCAGGCGTAAAAATAAATGACCCAGTTAGAATGTATTTAAAAGAAATTGGACGAGTTAATTTATTAACTGCACAAGAAGAAGTAGAATTGGCTAAACGTATCGAAAAAGGTGATGATATTGCTAAATCACGCCTTGCTGAAGCAAACTTACGTCTTGTAGTTAGTATTGCTAAACGTTATGTAGGTAGAGGTATGTTATTCTTAGATCTTATTCAAGAAGGTAACATGGGTCTAATTAAAGCAGTTGAAAAATTCGATTTTAATAAAGGATTTAAATTCTCGACATATGCAACTTGGTGGATTCGTCAAGCGATAACTAGAGCTATCGCAGACCAAGCACGTACAATCCGTATTCCAGTTCATATGGTTGAAACAATCAATAAATTAATACGTGTTCAACGTCAATTGTTACAAGATTTAGGTAGAGATCCATCTCCTGAAGAAATTGGCGAAGAAATGGATTTACCTCCAGAAAAAGTGCGTGAAATTTTAAAAATAGCACAAGAACCAGTTTCACTAGAAACACCTATAGGCGAAGAAGATGATAGTCATTTAGGAGACTTCATTGAAGATCAAGATGCGCAAAGTCCATCTGATCACGCTGCTTATGAATTGTTAAAAGAACAATTAGAAGATGTATTAGATACACTTACTGATAGAGAAGAAAATGTTTTAAGATTAAGATTCGGTCTTGATGATGGAAGAACAAGAACATTAGAAGAAGTTGGTAAAGTATTTGGCGTTACTAGAGAGCGTATTCGTCAAATTGAAGCTAAGGCTTTACGCAAATTAAGACATCCATCTAGAAGTAAGCGATTGAAAGATTTTATGGATTAATCACGAAAAGTTTATATTAATCCCAAAAAGCCTTTGACAATGCCTTGTTTTAATATAAAATATAATTGTATGAAGGTTTAACAAAAGGGAGGTTGTATGAATGAATCGTAATCCTGTTATCCCGTTTATTCTGATATTATTACTCGGTGTGGGATTAATATTCTTCATGTCAGCACATGGTGCTAACAAAGAGGAAGAAAAAGAAGGCGGTGGCGGTGAAAAAACTGAGAAGTTTGACGCAGCTACATTCGCAAAAGATAATTGTACAAGTTGTCATGGACAAAATCTTGAAGGTGGAATGGGACCTAAATTAGCTGGTTCTTCTAAAGAAGCTGGCGAAATGAAAAAAATCATCCGTGATGGTAAAGGTTCAATGCCTGCCCACGATGAAGCGACTATTTCAGACAAAGATTTAGACACACTTGTCAAATACTTAAAAGACGGCGCTAAATAACACAAAAAAATCTTTTGCTATTGCAAAAGATTTTTTTTATGAAAGGAAAAAATGATGATCCAGATAAACAAACGTTTAACGAAGGTGAGCGAATACCTCAATCATAATAAATTAGCTGACATTGGATCTGATCATGCTTATTTACCAATATATGCTATACAAAAAGGCTTAATTAACAAAGCGATAGCTGGAGAAGTAGTTAAAGGTCCTTTTTTGGCAGCACAACAGAACACTAAAACTTATGGTATGACAGATAGTATTGAAGTTAAACTTGGAAATGGTTTAGAAGTGATTGACGAAACAATAGATGTTATTACGATATGTGGTATGGGTGGACCATTAATTGCACAAATTATTGAAGAAGGTCAACATAAATTAAACAAATATCCTGATTTAATATTACAAGCAAATATACATGCGTTACCAATTAGACAAGTGTTACAAAAAATTGGATATAAAATTTATGACGAACAATTAATAAAAGATAAAAAACATATATATGAAATATTAGTCGCTAAAAAAGGAACAATGCTACTAGATGAAAAAGAAATGAGATTTGGACCAATATTATTAAAAAATAAAAGCGATTTGTTTTATGAAAAATGGCAGAGAGAACTTGAATCGTTAAATAAAATTAGTAAACAGTTAGAACATCATGATGATCAAATTAGGTATAATGAAATTAATCAACAAATACTTCAAATTAAAGAGGTGCTTAAATGATTATTCAAGAATTACTAAATGTCATTAATAAACATATTCCATTTTCAAGTAGTGAATCATGGGATAATGTTGGTTTATTAATTGGAACTGAAGATAGTGAAGTGACGGGCATATTAACAACACTAGATTGCACTATGGAAGTAGTAGATGAAGCAATAGAAAACGATTTAAATACAATTATTGCGCATCATCCACTTATTTTTAAAGGTGTTAAAAACATTACAGAAAAAGGTTATGGACTGATTCTAAAAAAACTGATTCAAAATGATATTAATTTAATCGCGCTTCACACAAACTTAGATGTGTATCCAAAAGGTGTAAGTTACATGATAGGTGACCAAATAGGTTTGAAAAACATGTCTGTTCTAGATGACAAAGAAGAAAGTTATTTCAAAGTACAGATATTTATACCAGATAAAGATGTGGAACTAATGAAGTCTGCATTTAACAAACATCATTTAGCACAAACAGGAGAGTATAGCGAAGTGTTTTTCCAATCGCAAGGAAAAGGTCAATTTAAACCAAGTGAGAATGCTAACCCGCATATTGGACAATCTCATAAGACTGAAACGGTTTATGAAACTAAATTAGAGCTTATGGTAGATGGAAAAGATAAGTCACTAGCTAAACAACTTATTTATGAAAATCATCCGTATGAAGAACCTGTTTTTGATTTTATAGAAATGAAGAAGACTTCTAGAATAGGATTAGGAATAGTTGGAGAATTAGATAAAACACAATCAATAAATGAATTTGTTGAACACTATAAAGAAAAACTACACATTCCAGCTGTTAGATTTATAGGGAATAAAGAGGCGAAAATAAATAGAGTGGCAATAGTTGGTGGCGCTGGAATAGAGTACGCACAACTTGCACAAAATAAACAAGCAGATTTATTTATAACTGGTGATGTTAAGCATCACGAAGCATTAGATGCCAAAATGGATGGTATTAATGTTCTAGATATAAATCATTATAGTGAATATGTAATGAGAGAAGGATTGAAGTCATTATTAGAAGAATGGACAAATCAATCAATAGAAATAAAAAGTTCTAAAATCAATACAGATCCTTATTGTTATATGTAAAAAAACTGCCGAAAAAGTCGGCAGTTTTTTTATTCCATTATTGTTACTGGTTGTGGTTTTTTAATCTTAGGTAATATTTTTTCAACAGGTACATTACTCTTAAGAGCTGAAGTTGGCACATGAGTTGGATCATAGTTTTTAATATAGTCAATGACTTCTTTTACTATTGGAGTAGGTGTTGATGCACCTGCAGTAACGGCTACACTTCCAATGTCTTGTAACCATTCTAGTTTTAGTTCACTTAAATCAGAAATTCTATATGCATTTGTGTGTGCAATCTCTTTGGATACTTGTGCGAGTCTATTAGAGTTATTACTTTTTGGATCGCCTACAACTATTAATAAGTCAGCTTGATTTGCTTGATTAGCAACAGCTTCTTGTCTTACTTGTGTTGCTAAACAAATTTCTTCATGAACTTCGATGTGCGGGTAATTAGTTTGTAGTTTATCTATTAAATGTTTAACATCCCATTGTGACATCGTTGTTTGATTAGTTACGATGAGTTTTTTATCTTTAATATCTTCTGGCAAATCTTCTATATCATCTAATGTCTGGACGAGGTGAATAATATCTGGAGCAACACCAACTGCTCCCTCAGGCTCTGGATGACCTTTCTTGCCAATATAAATGACATGGTATCCTTCTGATTTAACTTTTCTTATAAGTTGATGTGTGTTGTCTACATCAGGGCAAGTTGCGTCGATACAAACAAGTCCTTTTTCTTTAGCACGTTTTTTTACTTCAGGTGACACACCATGTGCAGTAAAGATTACAGTTCCTTCTTCTATTTGCTCTAAAATCTTTAATCTGTTTGGTCCATCTAAAGTAATAATTCCATCTGATTCAAACGCGTCTGTTACATGTTTATTATGAACAATCATGCCAAGTATATAAATTGGTCTAGGAAGTGATTTGTCTAGTGAAGCATTTCTTGCAATCACCATAGCATCTACAACGCCGTAACAATAGCCTCTAGGGGTAATTTTTATAATCTCCATTAATTGCCCTCCTTATTAATATCTATTATAACAACACTTAAGATTGAATGAAACTAAATAAAAATTCAAAATAAATCTTTAAGCCTATCATAAACTACGTATTTACTATATAATGTATGAAGTGAAAAAGAAACGAGGAGGGTCGCTTATGTCTAAGCATCCGTTTGAACATTTTCAGTTAGAAAATGAATTAGTAAAGGCAGTTGAAGATTTACACTTTGATCAGCCGACAGAAATACAACGTAGAGTTATACCTAAGATTAAAAAAGGATCTAATATTATAGGTCAATCTCAGACTGGTACTGGTAAGTCTCACGCCTTTTTATTACCATTATTTGATAAAATTGATGTTGATATAAAAGAACCACAAATAATTATTTTAGCTCCAACGAGAGAGTTGGCTAAACAATTATATGACGCTGCATCACATTTGGCACAATTTAAAACAGGTGTTAAAGTAAGCTTATATATTGGTGGAACTGATAAATCGAGAGATATTGATAAATCTAAAAACACACCACATGTAGTTGTAGGAACGCCAAACAGAATTGATGATATGGCTGTTGAAAGAGCTTTAGATTTACATTTAGCTAAGTCAGTTGTTATTGATGAAGCAGATTTAATGATTGATTTAGGGTTTATGCCTAAGGTTGATAGTGTTGCGAGTAGATTAGATGGAAAAGCACAAATTTCCGTATTTAGTGCAACAATTCCTAAAGCATTACATCCTTTCTTAAATAAATATTTAAGCAATCCTGAATTTGTTGAAATTGAAACAGCATCTTCAAATAAAGATAATATTGATTTTTACTTAATTCCTACTAAAGGTGAAGAGAAAAAAACAAAAATCTTAAAAGTTATGAAAGTTATAAATCCTTATTTAGCAATTATATTTGCAAATAGTCGTGATAGAGCTGATGAATTAGTCGCTCATTTATCTGAAGAAGGATATAAAGTTGGTGTTATTCATGGTGGATTAACACCTAGAGAAAGAACACAACAAATGAAACGTATTAAACAATTAGATTTTGAATTTGTTGTAGCAAGTGATTTAGCTTCAAGAGGTATTGATATTGAAGGTGTTAGTCACGTTATTAATTATGATTTACCTAAAGAGATTGATTTCTTTACGCATAGAGTAGGTAGAACTGGTCGTGGTGACTATAAAGGTGTAGCAATCACTTTATATACACCAGACGAAGATGATCTAATAACTCAAATTGAGAAGAATAATTATAAACTTAAACATGTTGATATTAAAAATGACGAATTTGTAGAAATAAAAGATCGTCAAAATAGAACAAGACGTGTTAAAAAAGAAGATAATATTGAGAAATCGCTTAAACAAAAAATTAAAAGAAATAACAAAAATAAAGTTAAACCTGGTTATAAGAAGAAATTCAAACGTGAATTAGATGAATTGAAATTCAAAGAAAAGAAAGCACATTCTAAAAGAACTAAAAAACAAAGCAGAAAAGGATAGGTGTCATATATGTTAATCGGATCACACGTATCAATGAGTGGTAAGAAGATGTTGCTTCAAGCAGCGGAAGAAGCGGCAAGTTATAATGCTTCAACATTTATGATTTATACTGGCGCACCTCAAAACACAAGACGTAAAAAAATTGAAGATTTAAATATTGAGAATGGTCAAGCAGCAATGAAAGAATACGGTTTATCAAATATTGTTGTGCATGCACCATATATCATTAATATTGCGAATACTACAAAGCCTGAAGTATTTAATTTAGGTGTTGAATTCTTACAATCTGAAATTGAACGTACTGAAGCTTTAGGAGCTAAAGATATCGTACTTCATCCTGGTGCTCATGTAGGTGCTGGAGAAGAAAAAGGAATTAAAAAAATTATTGAAGGTTTAAATGAAGTTTTAACGAATAATAACGATGTTCGTATAGCTTTAGAAACTATGGCGGGTAAAGGTTCAGAATGTGGTAAAACATTCGAAGAACTTGCACAAATTATTGATGGTGTAGATCATAATGAAAGATTATCAGTATGTTTTGACACTTGTCATACTAACGACGCTGGTTACAACGTTAAAGAAGACTTTGATGGTGTATTAAACGAATTCGACAAAATCGTCGGTATTGATAGAATAAAAGTCCTTCACGTAAACGATAGTAAAAACCCACAAGGTGCTAAAAAAGATAGACATGAAAACATTGGCTTTGGTTCTTTAGGTTATGATGCATTACATTATATTGTTCATCATGAAGCCTTTACTAATGTTCCTAAAATCTTAGAAACACCTTATGTAGGTGATGATAAAAAGAATAAAAAACCACCATATAAATACGAAATTGAAATGATTAAAAATGGTACTTTCGATCCAGATTTAAAAGATAAAATTTTTAATCAATAAATAATACTTAAGGAATGCTAAATTAATAGCATTCCTTTTTTTATTCGTAAACATTCCTATTTACATTAATCCATTTTCATTGTATAGTATTCTATTGACGAGGTGATGAATGTGGAAAAAGAAACACCAATTTTTGAATTAAAAGATATAAGTTATAGCTATCCAAATAAATTGGCGCTTAGCCATATCAATATACAAATTTATAAAGGTGATTTTCTAGCAATAGTAGGACCAAATGGTTCAGGGAAATCAACCTTACTTAAATTAATATTAGGACTTTTACCTTTACAAAAAGGTGATATATTCATAAGTGGTAAAAAAATAAATCAATATAAATCTTGGGAAAAAATTAGTTACGTATCACAAAAATCTAATGCGTTTAGTTCAGGATTTCCTGCAACTGTTAAAGAAGTTGTCATGAGTGGATTAACTAAAAATAAAGGTTTGTTCAAATGGTTTAATAATGAAGATGCGAAAAAAGTCGATGAAATATTAGAAAGATTAAATATAATCGAACTTAAAAACGAGAATATCGCACAACTATCCGGTGGACAGCAACAGAGAACATTCATAGCGAGAGCTTTAATTTCTAAGCCTAGCATTTTAATATTAGATGAACCTACAGTTGGTATAGATGCAAGACACGTATCAGAATTTTACCAACTACTTACACAATTAAAACAAGAAGGCATAACAATTATACTCGTAACACATGATATTGGTGTCGTTGCTGATACAGCAAGTAAAGTTGCTTGTTTAAATCAACATATTCATTTCCATGGGACAAGTGAATCATTCAAATCACTAGATGAAGTTTCAATATCTAAAATTTATGGACATCCAGTACAATTTGTTGACCACCAACATGATCGTGATTGCTGTGCAGAAGAACAATTAGAAGAGCTTGTTAAATAAATAGAACTAGTAGATAAGTATCGGTAAGGAGATAGTATATGGAAAGTGAGATTGAGTACTTTAATAATATAAGTTCTTTAAACCTCCTATGTGAGGGGTGTTTAAAGAATGATTGATGCGTTTTTAAATTTTGATTTTATAAGATATTCATTTATAAGTGGTGTCTTAGTTGGTTTAATTGCACCTCTAATCGGTGCATTTATTGTAGTTAGAAGATTATCGCTTATTGCAGATGCTTTAAGCCATGTTACTTTAGGTGGTATTTCAATGGGATTATTCTTAATGAGTATTAGTCCTTTGTTTGCTTCCATTAACCCGATTTGGTTCGGTATTATATTTTCAATAGCTGGTGCTTTACTCATTGAACAATTAAGAACTGAATATAAACATTATCAAGAAATCGCTATACCGATTATTATGAGTGGTGGTATTGGTGTAAGTGTAATCTTCATTTCATTAGCTAATGGATTTAACCAAGATTTATTTGGATATTTATTTGGTTCTATCAGCGCAGTAAATATGAGTGATTTATTTACAATCATTATTATTACTTTAATCGTGTTAATTTTTGTCATGTTATTGTATAAATCACTTTTCGTGCTATCTTTTGATGAAGAATATTCAAAAGTAATAGGGATGCCTAAATGGATTCAACTCTTATTTATAGTTATTGTTGCATTGGTTATCTCGGCTTCAATGAGAGTAGTAGGGATATTACTTGTAAGTAGTTTAATGACATTGCCAGTTGCTACTAGTATGAGACTTGCGAAAGGATTTAAACAATTAATTGCACTAAGTATTATATTTGGTGAATTATCTGTCATTGTTGGTCTGATACTTTCCTTCTATCTGAATATTTCACCTGGAGGTATTATAGTAGGATTGTTAATTATAGAATTACTTGCAAGTATTGCATATAGTAAAGTATTGATAAAAAAAGGAGGCTATCATCTTGAAAGTAGAAGAAGCCATTCAAATATTGAAGAATGATGGTCATAAGTATACCAATAAACGACGTGATATCATTTCTTTATTCGTTAACGAAGATAAATATATAACAGCAAAATATATACAAGAAGCTTTAAAAGATGATTATGCAGGTTTGTCTTTCGATACAATTTATCGTAATTTATACTTATTTAAAGACTTAAATATAATTGAAAGTACTGAAATTGACGGTGAAATGAAGTTTCGTATTTCATGTCAAAGCCACCACCATCATCACTTTATATGTGATTCGTGTGGAACAACAAAAGTCATCGATTTCTGTCCAATGGATTCAATTAAGCAACAACTACCAAACGTAGAAATTTCATCACATAAACTTGAGGTATATGGTAAATGTGAGCATTGTAAAACAGTATAAAATAAATAAGCATATCACTTAACTGATTTTTTAGTTTACAGTGATATGCTTATTTTTTAATATCTTACGATTTTGTACGTACATGCTTGCCTACCTTTTATACAATCTTACGATTTTGTTCGTGCATGCTTGCCTAAGGGTATGGCTCGAGCCTGTAGTCTCTCCCACATACTATTCCTTCAGGCGTCAGCACTTCACAAAATCACTCTCAATATTTATTTTTAAATAGAAAAATGGTTTCTCTAATCACTATTTTGTACTGTGGACAAATTGAACTTAAATTTATAAGTTCAGTTTGTTTTTTGTTTTAATAAGTAGATTATTAAACATAGAGTGAACTCTTGAATGAATTCCACCTATATTATAAATATTTAATTAATATTTGGTATTTTTTAGCGCTGACTCCTGCGGGAAAAGCATGATTCGAAGACTACAGGCTGAGAACATGCCCGCGGAAAGCATGCGCATAAAAATGCCAACAAATTCTATAAGCTACTTAAATGATTTTTAAAAAGTAAGAGCAGAAATTCATTATTAAAATTGAATTTCTGCTCTTAATAGAATTCTAGGATAGTTATGTCCAAGCTCTTTAATTTATAATTTATAATTTATTTAATAATGGAGATACTTCATGCCAACTGTTTATTCTATATATACCAGATTGAAGTTCTTTTTGATTATATGGTGTGTCGAATAAAAATACTGGAATATTTAGTTGGTGATTGATGTCTTCAGCATTGTCTAATTTATCTTCAAAAAATACATCTATATTCTGATTTTTAGTTATTTCTAATTTGTTATGACTACCTGTTAATGTAATTTGATCAAATGGAATGTTATGCAAATTAAACCATTCTTTTGTTATGTCTTCTAAATAGTTATGCCTGGCACTTATATAATATAGTTCATATTGATATTGAAGTTGGCTTAAAATATCTTTAGCGCCTTCTGCAACTGGAGAGTTTTGGTAAATATATGATTCATTATTTTTAAACCAGTTAAGCATTTCTTCTTCTTCACAATTTAAGACATTTGCTAAATTGTATTCTGTAATATCTTCATATTTCAATTGTTCATTAAAGTCTCTTTGTAAATAAGGGACAAATGTTTTTGGGCAAGTGACAGTCCCATCTATATCTATTCCTAGTCTTGGTTTTTGGTTCATAAAAATCACCTTTATATATTATTTAATGAAAGGCTGGGACAAATTAATTGTCTCAGCCTCAAACATTATATTTATGAGTTTTGAATTTCTTTATTTTGTTCCATTTCTAAAGCTAGTTTATCTATTTCTTTTTTTAATTCGTCTACCATTGTTTCTTCTGGTACTTTACGAACTGTTTTACCTTTCATAAATAAAAGGCCTTCACCTCGAGCACCAGCAATACCGATATCGGCTTCTCTTGCTTCTCCTGGACCATTTACTGCACATCCAAGAACGGCTACTTTAAGAGGTACTTGAAGATTAGAGATATATTCTTCTACTTCATTAGCTATAGATATTAAATCTATTTCTATACGTCCGCAAGTAGGACAAGCAATCAATGTTGCAGCATTACTTGCTAAACCGAATGCTTTAAGTAGTGATTTTGCTACTTTAACTTCTTCTACTGGATCTGCTGATAAAGAAATACGACAAGTATTACCTATACCTAAACTTAAGATTGCACCTAAGCCTGCAGACGATTTAACTGTACCATTGAAAAGCGTACCACTTTCTGTAATGCCAAGATGTAATGGGTAATTAAAAGCTTGTGCAGCTTTCGTATATGCCTCTATGGCTAGATTAACATCACTGGCTTTCATTGAAACGATGATATCATGAAAATCTAGATCTTCTAGTATTTTTATATGATGCAAGGCACTTTCAACCATACCATCTGCGGTAGGGTAACCATATTTTTTAATAATATGTTTTTCTAACGATCCAGCATTTACACCAATTCTAATAGGAATTCCTTTTTCTTTACACGCTTTAACAACCGCTTCAACTTTTTCCCGTCTACCAATATTTCCAGGATTAATACGAATCTTATCTGCGCCATTTTCAATAGCAATCAAAGCAAGTTTATAGTTGAAATGAATATCAACAACTAATGGAATGTTTATTTGGGCTTTAATATCTTTAATTGCATATGCGTCTTCTTCGTTTGGACAAGCGACACGAACAATTTGGCAACCAGCTTCTTCTAAACGTTTAATTTCTGCTACTGTTGCTTCGACATCATATGTTTTTGTAGTAGTCATACTTTGAATAACGACTTCATCTGAACCGCCAATCGTTAAATCCCCAACTTTAACAGGCCTAGTTTTAGTACGATGAATGATTTCTGACATGATAAGACTCCTTTGTATAGATTTGCTTATTATTTTACATTAGCATGTTTCTTTCCATTTGGTAAGTAAAACACTGTTATGAGAATACCAATCACAATTATACACCATGAAACAAGGATTAATAAAGTATTCGACGCAACTATACCTAATAAGAGTACTAAAGTTGGAAGCGTTATTATAAACGTCATCATTTTAAACCATGTCATGTATCGTGTTTTCTTTCGAAGTAACATACCTAATAAATGACCTACTAATGCTAGAATACCAATTTTAATTGATAGACTGATAAATTGAATTATTAATAAGAATATAATTATCATACTTAAATAGAAGTACTTGGAATCATTGATCGTATCTATGAATTTAATTAAATCATCTTGATCAGTGACAACAGTTGATAAAGAACCGTAACTGATTTCGGTATAGTCATTGTAATTTGATATTTCAATATGGTCAGGTTTGAAAACGATAAGATGATTAGCTTCCATATTAAATTGATTAGAACTTGTGAAAATAATGGATTGTTTATCGTTCATTTTGATGTTTTTGTCAGAAGATAAAATCATTTTGTTATTTTCTATTTTAAAATTAGGTATTTCATCTACTTGTTCATTTGCTAGGGTGGATAAGTTTTGAGTGATTTGTATGTATTGAACTGTATTAGGTAATATTAATATAAAACTGAGTAATAGAATATGTAGAAATATGTATCTTAATTTAGTTATTCTAAACATAGGATATTTATTAGGGTGTTTAAATAACCTTTTTAGTTCTTTCATGTACTGCATAATTTCACCTCTTCTTGACTCAATAATAATGATAAAAAACAAGAGTTGCAACATGATAAGTTAGAAAACAAAATTTTTTAAATATTATATAAACAAATTGTTTGTTATAAAACTTTAATCTTGATAAGATAAGTATGTAAAACAAATGAGGAGGATGATTTTTTATGGCTTTTGAATTACCAAAATTACCATATGCATATGATGCATTAGAACCACACATCGACAAAGAAACTATGGAGATTCACCATACGAAACACCATAACACTTATGTAACAAAACTAAATGATGCAGTTAAAGGTACAGATTTAGAAAGTAAATCTATCGAAGACATCGTTAAGAATTTAAATTCAGTTCCAGACGATATTCGTACTGCAGTTCAAAACAATGGTGGCGGACATTATAATCACTCATTATTCTGGGAACTATTAACTCCAAATGCTTCTGAACCTTCAGGAGAAGTTGTTGACGCAATTAGTTCTACATTCGGTTCATTAGACAAATTCAAAGAAGAATTTGCAGCTGCTGCAGCTGGCCGTTTCGGTTCAGGTTGGGCATGGTTAGTTGTAGATAACGGTGAATTAGCAATCGTTTCAACTCCAAACCAAGACAATCCTATTTCAGAAGGTAAACTTCCAGTTTTAGGTTTAGATGTTTGGGAACATGCTTACTACTTAAACTATCAAAATAGACGTCCAGACTACATTAATGCATTCTGGAATGTTGTTAATTGGGATAAAGTTAACGAATTATATCAAGCAGCAAAATAATTCGACTATCTAATAGGGGCCGGGACAATTTTATTGTCTCGGCTTTTTTTATAAAATTTTAACTTTATCAATAGCAATGTACGTCATAATCATATATGATGAAATTATTAATATAGAGTTACAAAGGTAGGTTTAGTTGTTGAAACGAGTAAAAAAGAAATCTAAAGAAGAAGCATTTCGCCTTTTAATGAACAAACGAGTAAGTCTTATATTAGCAGTTGTAGTCATATTGTTTTCTGTACTCATAATGCGTTTAGGTTACTTGCAAATTGTTAAAGGCGGAGAATACAAAAGGACAATTGATAGTACGGAATCAATCACAGTTAATGAATCCGTACCTAGAGGACGTATCTATGATAGAAATGGCAAAGTTTTAGTAGATAACGAATCTAAAAAAGCAATTACATATACGAGAGATAGAAGAACAAGTCAGGATGATATTTTAGAAATCGCTGAAAAACTATCCCATTTAATGAAGATGGACACATCAAATATAACGGATAGAGATAAACAAGACTTTTGGATTTTAAGAAATCAAGTTGAAGTTCAAAAGTTAATGAAAGATGAACAAGCTTTATTCTCAGATGGCAATATTAGCCAGGAAGAATATGATGAAGCACTATATAACAAAGTTACTTCTAAATATACAAATACGCTATCAAAAGAAGATTTACAAATTCTAGCAATCTTTAGAGAAATGAATGGAGGCTCTCAACTTAGCCCTGTAGTTATAAAAAATGAAGGTGTGAAAAATGATGAATATGCAGCTGTATCACAACACTTATCAGAACTACCAGGAGTTAATACAACTATGGATTGGGAAAGACGATATCCATATGGAGAAACTTTAAGAACATTATTTGGTAATGTATCTAGTAAAGAAGAAGGATTACCGAAAGAGCTTGTTGATGATTATTTAGCTAAAGGTTATTCTAGAAATGATAGAGTAGGTAAATCATATTTAGAATATCAATACGAAGATATATTAAAGGGTTCTAAGAAAAAAATGAAATACGTTACAGATAAATCTGGAAAGATTACAAGTTCAGAAGTAATATCAGAAGGATCCAGAGGTAATGATTTAGTATTAACTATAGATATTGAATTACAGAAAAAAGTAGAAGAGTATGTAGATAAGCATATTGAGTCATTGCGTAGTGAAGGCGCAAAAGATATGGATAGAGTTATGGTAGTTGTACAAGATCCAAGAAATGGAGACGTCTTAGCGATGGCGGGTCGAGATATTGATGAGAACGGAGAAATTACTGATAATCATATCGGTAACTTTACTAGTCAATATACGGTAGGTTCATCAGTGAAAGGTGCAACGTTACTTACGGGTTACCAAAATGGCGTTTTAGATGTTGGAGATAAAATGGTCGATGAACCGTTGAAATTCAATGGTGGATTAACTAAACGTTCTTATTTCAACCAAGACGGTAAAAAGACAATAACTGATGCTGAAGCATTAATGCATTCTTCAAACGTATTCATGTATAAAACAGCACTTTTACTAGCAGATTCACCGTATAGAAACGGTATGTCCTTACCGACAGATGTTGAACAAGCTGGAATAAAATTACGTAAAGGACTTAATCAAGTAGGATTAGGTGTAAAAACAGGTATTGATTTACCAAACGAGTCAGCAGGTCAAATAGAACCTATTAAAGATAACCCAGGTAACTATATTGATTTAGCTATTGGACAATTTGATACTTATACACCAATACAACTGTCCCAATATGCAGCAACAATTGCTAATGATGGATATAGGTTAAAACCACACTTAGCTAAAGAAATAAGAAATTCTACAAATGAAGATTCACTTGGACCTATTAAAAAGTCATTTAAAGGTGAAGTGATGAACAAAGTAAATAATAGTGATAAAGAAATCAAACAAGTACAAAAAGGTTTTGATATGGCATTTAATGAAGAAGAAGGAACTGGATATTCTAGTTTTAATGATACTGTTGTAAGATCTGCAGGTAAAACAGGTACAGCTGAAGTGTTTAAAGATGGAAAACCAAAAGTAAATTCTACTTATGTTGGTTATGCTCCAGCAAAAAATCCAGAACTATCATTCTCAATAACTTACACAAATCAACCAGTACCAGAACCATGGTTACCAGGTGGAGATTTAGGTAGAGATATTATAAATTACTATTTTAAAGATAAAAAATAATAACAGATATAATGATAACGCTGAGACAATGTAATTGTCTCAGTTTTTTTGCGTTAAATTAAAACGTTTACATAAAATGTTAACACAAAATTTACATTCAATTTATTTGTACTTAATAAAGAAAATGTAAAGTAAAGGTGTAATAAAGATTAAGGCGTTATTAATTAGGAGGATTTAACATGAAAAAGTGGCAATTAATTGGGTCAACAACAGCTTTGAGTTCTGCACTATTATTAGGAGCTTGTGGTGGAGCAGCTGAAAAATCTGATTCAGGGGATACTAAATCTTCAGATGATAAAAAATTAAGCGGTGAAGTTAAAGGTGACGGTTCATCTACTGTTGCACCAGTAATGGAAAAAATAAATGAAGATTTTTCTGCTGAACAACCTGATGTTTCAGTTTCAATCGGTGTATCAGGAACAGGTGGAGGATTTGAGAAATTTATCGCGGGTGAGACAGATTTCTCAAATGCATCTAGAGATATTAAAGATGAAGAAAAAGAAAAATTAAAAAAAGAAAAAATTGATTATACTGAGTTTAAAGTTGCTCAAGATGGTTTAACTGTAGCGGTTAATAAAGATAATGACTTTGTAGAAGAACTAAGCATGGACGAACTTGCAAAAATTTATAGCGGGAAAGCTAAAACTTGGAAAGATGTTAACTCAAAATTCCCAGATAAAAAAATTAAAGCCTTTTCTCCTGACCAATCACACGGGACATACGACTTCTTTAGTGAAGAAGTATTAGATGAAAAAGATCTACAATCAGAGAAAAATGCTGATACAAACGTAATTGTTAAATCTGTACAAGATAACAAAGATTCTATCGGTTTCTTTGGATACAACTTCTATCAAGAAAATAAAGATTCACTTAAAGCAGTGAAAATTAAAGGTGATGAAGGTAAAGCAGTAGAACCTACTGATGAATCTGTTAATGACGGTTCTTACCCATTAAGTAGACCACTATTCGTATATGCGAAGAATAAATCATTAGAAGATAACGATGCATTCTACGGATTCATGGAATATGTTATTGATAACTCAGCTGATGCTGCTAAAGATGCAGGATACGTTCCATTGAAAGATGAAGAATACAAAAAAGACAAAGAAACATTAGAAAAGTTTAAAAAATAATCATTAATAAATCAATACAAAGGGCGCTTAATTGTCGCCCTTTTTCAAAATGAAGGAGTTATTTTTATGAAAGAACAAAGTTCAGTACAGGAACTTATAAAACGAAATAATAATAACAAAGGGAAAGTTTTTGCTGACAAAGCTGTTCCAATTGTTTTATTACTAATAGCTTCAGTTTCTGTACTTACAACAATCGGGATATTGTTTACACTAGTTACTGAAACGGTAACATTTTTCACAAGAGTAAATCCATTTGAATTTTTATTTACTAAGGATTGGGCACCATTTTCTTCTGATCCTAAATATGGAATATTCGCTCTTATATTAGGTACATTAAAAGTAACTGCTGTTGCTACTATATTTGCAGTACCAGTTGGATTAGGAGCAGCACTTTATTTAAGTGAGTATGCTTCAGACAGATCAAGAAGATTGATTAAACCAGTTTTAGAAATACTGGCAGGTATTCCTACAATTGTGTATGGTTTCTTTGCTTTAACATTTGTTACACCTATATTACGAGGGATTTTCCCTGATTTAGGTAGCTTTAACTCAATTAGTCCTGGTTTAGTTGTGGGGGTCATGATTATACCAATGATTACAAGTATGAGTGAAGATGCTATGAGTTCAGTGCCGGAATCGATTAAAGAGGGTGCACTTGGCTTAGGTGCAACAAAATTTGAACTAGCTACAAAAATTGTATTTCCAGCAGCTTTATCAGGGATTATTGCTTCTATTGTATTGGCAATCTCAAGAGCAATTGGAGAGACGATGATAGTATCATTAGCAGCTGGTAGTACACCAGATTCAAGCTTTAGCTTAATTGGTTCAATACAAACGATGACAGGGTTTATCGTTCAAGTTGCTACTGGTGACGCAACATATGGTTCGGATATTTATTATAGTATTTATGCGGTTGGTTTCACATTGTTTATATTCACTTTTATCATGAATATTATTTCTCAGTGGATTACTAAGCGCTTTAGAGAGGAGTATTAATATGTCAGAAGTGAATTTAGTTGATCAAACCGTTGTTCAAAAAAAATTACCAACGAGATTATTGAAAAATAAAGTAATCAAATCGATATTTTTTGTATGTACCTTAATTGGATTAATCGTATTAGCTATACTGCTTTTTGACATATTTAAAAAAGGGATTCCTTATCTAAGTACTGATTTCTTCACTAACTTTTCTTCTACTTCACCTGAACGAGCTGGTATTAAAGGTGCATTATTAGGAACACTTTGGCTAATGATGACGATTGCACCAATATCAATTATTTTAGGTGTAGGTACAGCGATTTATATGGTTGAATATGCAAAAGAAAATTGGTTTACGAAATTTATTAGAGTAAATATATCGAATCTAGCTGGTGTACCATCAGTTGTATTTGGTTTACTAGGATTAACGATATTTGTTCGTGGAGCAGGGATTGAGAATTTATCATTAGGCAAAACAGTTATTGCAGCTGCTTTAACAATGTCATTAATGATTCTTCCTATAATAATTGTAGCTAGTCAAGAAGCGATTAAATCAGTTCCTTCTTCGATTAGAGAAGCATCATTAGGTCTAGGAAGTACTAAATGGCAAACGATTAAAAATATTGTATTACCTGCGTCTATACCAGGTATTTTGACAGGAACAATCCTTGCGTTATCAAGAGCTCTTGGTGAAACAGCACCATTGGTTGTAATAGGTATACCTGCAATATTAATGAAAACGCCAAATAGTATTTTTGAATCATTCCAAGCATTGCCGATGCAAATATACAATTGGGCTAAATTGCCACAAGCCGAATTCCAATTTGTATCATCAGCAGCAATTATTGTTCTACTCGTAATATTAATTCTTATGAACTCAGTTGCAATTTACATTAGAAATAAATATCAAAGAAAACTATAAAATCAAAATGAAGAGGGGTCATTAAAATGACAGACGTAAAAATTAGAGATTTATCTCAAAATATATCTTCAAATGAAATGACAAAGAATAAAGAAATAGCGGTTGAAGATAAAAATATTGTATATAAAACGAATAACCTAGACTTATGGTATGGTGATTTTCACGCATTAAAAAATATTAATCTTGATATCACTGAAAACGAAGTAACAGCGATAATTGGTCCATCAGGTTGTGGTAAATCAACTTATATTAAAACATTAAATAGAATGATCGAGTTAATTCCAAGTGTTAAAACATCTGGTGAAATCATTTATAGAGATAAAAATATTTTTGATAAAAAATATAGTGTTGAAGAATTAAGAACGAATGTAGGTATGGTATTCCAAAAACCAAATCCATTTCCTAAGTCTATTTACGACAATATAACTTATGGACCAAGAATTCATGGAATTACGGATAAAAAAGTATTAGACGAAATTGTTGAACGTTCTTTAAAAGGTGCAGCTATATGGGATGAATGTAAAGATAGACTTGATAAAAATGCGTATGGACTATCTGGTGGACAACAACAAAGAATTTGTATCGCTAGATGTTTAGCAATAGAGCCAGATGTAATTTTAATGGATGAACCAACATCTGCATTAGATCCTATTTCTACATTAAAAGTTGAAGAACTTGTTCAAGACTTAAAATCAAAATACTCAATTATTATCGTGACACATAATATGCAACAAGCTGCTAGAATTTCAGACAAGACAGCATTTTTCTTAAATGGATATGTAAATGAATTTGATGATACGAATAAAATTTTCTCAAATCCAAGTGATAAGAAAACTGAAGACTATATTTCTGGGAGATTTGGTTAATATGGTTATTAGAGAAAAATACGAAGGCGAGTTAAACCTACTTATTGAAGATTTGTTTAAACTTGGCAAAGAAGTTTATAATATGATTGAGCAATCCATTTCCGTTCTTAGTGATGAGAAAAAAGATAATGCTAGAAATCTAATTGCATATGATAAAAAAATTAATCAAATGGAATATGATATAAATGAAAAAGTCGTTATGTTAATTACAAAACAGCAACCAATTGCCACTGATTTACGTGTAATGATTTCAGCTTTAAAAATTGCTTCAGAGCTAGAAAGAATGGCAGATAACTCAACTAATATAGCTCAAATTAGAAAAAGAGCTAAAATTACTGATTATTTTATATTAATGAGATTAAAAACAATGGGTAAATTGGCTATGTTAATGCTTAGAGATCTAGAAACTGCTGTTAATAATAAAGATATATTATTAATTAAAGAAATCATTGAACGTGATGATGATATTGATGATTTGTATAAAGAGATTAATAATACGACTTATTTAATAGACAATGACCCATTCATTTCTGCACAAGCACACTTAGCTGCAAGATATTTAGAAAGAATTGGTGATCACATTACAAATATTAGTGAAAGCTGTTATTATTATATTACAGGCAAACACTATGAAGCCGTTGAAAAATAATACTGGAATTATATAACCATAGATGGTATTATAATAAGGTCGTATATTAATTGAAATAAGAATAGGAGGGTTCATCATGCGCGTAAATGTAACTTTAGCATGTACTGATTGTGGTGAAAGAAACTACATCTCTAAAAAGAATAAACGTAATAACCCAGAGCGAATTGAAATGAAAAAATATTGTGCTCGTGACGGTAAACACACTCTTCATAGAGAAACAAAATAGTAAAACGAATAAGAACACATTGCCAGCTTTGGTGATGTGTTTTTTATTCGTTTTTAGGAGACCTACAACTACCTTTCACAGTATTTCTTGTGTTATCATTAAATGTATAAAATGGTAAAAATGAAATAATAATTGGGAAGTGTTAAACTCATGACGATGAAGAAAGATTTGAGAAAAGAAATATTAGGTTTGATGAAAAATCAACAAAAGTCTCAGAAGGACGATTATGATTTTAATTTACATGAACAATTATATGCGCACTATAAATATCAAAATGCAAAATCTGTAGCTATTGTAATGAGCATGGATCATGAAGTAGATACTTTGCCGATTATCCAAAAAATATTGAAGGATAATAAAAAGGTTTATGTACCTACAACAAATTACAATACAAAAATGATGAAATTCCAGCGATTAACAGATTTAGAGTCAATTGCAATAGACGAAAAAGGCATTAAATTTATAGATAAAGAAACAGAAATAGAGGACAATATTGATTTGATAATTGTGCCTGGTGTAGTATTTAATAATGAAGGTTATAGAATTGGTTATGGTGGTGGTTATTATGATAAGTTCTTATCTCAATATAGTGGAGATACGCTTAGCTTAGTATATCCATTCCAAATTAAATCTTTTGAATATGAAGAACATGATATACCTGTTGAAGAAATTATATTACCAAACGTTTTAAATGGAGAAGAATAAATGGATAAAATAAAGCAAATGTGGAAATCGATTTATTATTTAGTATATACAGAAGGGTTTAATATATTATCGATTGATGAAGATGAATCAGAAATTTGGTTAACGCATGAATCTAAAAAAATCGTTAAAAGATTTATACATAAGACCCCGACACATCAAGAAGTTGATTTTGATTTTGAGAAAACAACAGATCATTTAAGCAATTTGATTGAAAGTATAGGGTTTAGTTTTGAACAACTAGATATATACTATGTAACGGATAAAGAAATAGATTTCACAGAGTTTAATCATTATAAGCGTCCAAAAATACGGTATTACGCTTTAAGTAATGTGGAAGATTTTCAAAAAGTTTCAGGGCATTTAATTACTAAGCAGCAAATTAAACGCTCAAAGACATCGGCCGTAACAACTTATAAAAACAAGCTACTTAATGCCAGTTTTATTGATAGTTTTATGTTGAAATTCTCACCAGTTACATATATTTTAGTAGCAATTAATGTGATTGTTTGGTTATCTTTAGTATTAATATTTAATCAAGTAGCGCAAATAAATTTAGTAGATTACGGTGGTCTAGTACATTTTAATGTTGTACATGGGGAATGGTATAGATTATTAACATCTATGTTCTTACATGCCAATTTTACACATCTTATAATGAATGTATTTTCACTTATTATATTTGGTAAATTAATTGAAGGTGCATTAGGATCGGTCAAGATGTTTACGATTTACATGGCATCTGGGCTATTTGCAGGATTAGTATCTTTAAGTATTGACACAGAATCTATATCGATTGGTGCGAGTGGTGCAATATTTGGTTTGATTGGTGCATTTATTGTTTACTTATTTACTAGAAAAAATATAAATAAACAATTTGTATTGCAAACTTTTATTGGCATTGCAATCATTTCACTATTAGCCTTATTCATTAATAATGTGAACCATTTTGCACATTTAGGTGGATTTATAGGTGGTGCTATCCTAATGTATATTATATATCGTTGGATGGAACATGATAAATTCAAATTATATTATATCATTGGGTTTATAGTTTTAATTATTATTCTAATCATAGTTATTTTTAGTAGACAGCAGCATTATATATATGATGAATTAACGAAAAATGCTATGAATAACGGTGATTTTGATAGTGCTGAAACAATGGTAAAACAAATAAAAGAAAAAGATTTTGAATCAGATGAAACATATATTTTAAGTGGATTGATTGTTGCAAATAAAACTTCATTAAATGAAGCAATATTAGAATGGGAAAAAGGTTTAAAAGTTTTTCCAAAATCTGGACAGTTAAATTATCAATTAGCGTTAGGTTATAGAGCTAAAGACGATTATGATAAAGCCAGTAAATTTATAAATCAATCATTGAAGCTTGATAAAGATAATAAACGCTATAAAGCTTTAAAGAAAGAAATAACTGCATTTAGGAGTTAATATATGGAAAACTTATATGATGTACAACAATTGTTAAAAAAGTTTGGATATATCATTTATTTTAAAAATGAAGATGATCAACTAGAAATGATGGAACAAGAAATCAAAACCATGTATCAATCTATGCTAATTGACAAAGACACATTTTTACAAGCAAGACTCATTATTAACCAAAGAAGGATTGAGAAAAAATGACACATATTTTATCAGCAGATATAGGCGGAACAACATGTAAATTAGGAATATTTGATCGTTCTTTAAATATTGAAGAAAAATGGGAAATTTCTACGAATAGAACTGGAGAAGGTATATTAGAAAACATTTACGATTCATTTATGGTCCATATGAATCGTAAAAATATAGACATTGAAAATATAATCGGTATGGGTCTTGGTGTTCCAGGACCTATCGATTTTGACAATGGTATTGTACATGGTGCAGTTAATTTAAATTGGAAAGGAAATATTGAAGTAAGAAAACTTATGCAACAATATTTTGATGGCCCAGTTTATGTTGATAATGATGCGAATGTAGCAACTTTAGGTGAGAAGTTTAAAGGTGCAGGAAGAAATGAAAGTGATGTCGTATGTATCACACTTGGAACTGGTGTTGGTGGTGGAATTGTATCCAATAGTGAGTTAATTCATGGACATAATGGTTCAGGAGCAGAGATCGGTCACTTTTTAGTAGATCAAAAGAAAAGATTTCAATGTAATTGTGGATTAAAAGGTTGTTTGGAAACAGTTGCATCTGCAACAGGAGTTATAAATTTAGTTCATCATTATTATCCAAATATTAATATGAAGTCTAGACTGCATGAATTAATCGCAAGCAAGAACGTAACGGCTAAAGATGTATTTGATGCTGCTAAAGCTGGTGATGAATTCAGTTTGTTTATTATAGATAAAGTGGGTGGCTACATAGCTTATGCAGCAAGCGTAATTAGTGTTATGACGAATCCAAAGTATATTATAATTGGTGGAGGCGTTAGTAAAGCTGGAGATATTCTTATCGAATTCATTAAAAAGCATTATGAAGAAATGACTTTTAAACCTGCTCAAGAAGATACGCACATTGAAGTAGCACAATTAGGCAATGATGCAGGTATAATTGGTGCAGCTGGCCTTATTAAGACATATGTACTAGAAAAGGAGAATCAATAATGGCAATCGTTGATGTTGTTGTAATACCGGTAGGAACAGAAGGACCGAGTGTAAGTGAATATATAGCAGATATCCAGTTGATTTTAGAAAAACATAAACAATCTGGAAAAATTGATTTCCAACTTACACCTATGAACACTTTAATCGAAGGTGACTTGAAAGATTTATTTGAAGTAATTCAAGAAATTCATGAAAGTCCATTTAATAAAGGTTTGGATAGAGTATGTACTAACATAAGAATTGATGATCGAAGAGACAAATCAAGAAAAATGAATGAAAAGTTAGAATCAGTTAACAGACATTTAAACAAATAAAAAAAGACGAGTGTAAACTCGTCTTTTCTTTAATGATGCAAAATTGGATAACCGTATGTAAATATTGTTGCTAATGAGAAAAAGCCAAAAGATACTACAGTTATTGCACCAAAAAGAATGCCCAAAATATTTTTGTTTTTGAATGCTGAAATCAAACCAAATATTGCAAGAATAAAAACGGCAAGCATTAATAAAGAGAAAATATTAACGCCGATATGGATTTTTATTCCAAACAACTCAAATAGTTCCCCTGTGTCGATAAATGGCATTCCAATACCCCCAATACGTTTTCTTTTATTATCATATTAATTGTATAATTAATATGTGATTTTGTCGAGGTACTTTTTAAAAAAAGAGGAGGAAATACAATGAAAGTACATAGTTATTCTTTAGGAATAGTTGAAACTAACTGTTATATTATCGAAGGAGACAAGGAACTGCTAGTAATTGATCCGGGTGATAATGGACAATTTATAAACAAACGCATAGAGAAATTTAATAAAAAGTTAAGTGGTATTCTACTTACACATGCTCATTTTGACCATATAGGTGGCATTGATGATGTCGTTAAAAAATATGACGTCGATGTATATGTTCATAAAGAAGAAAAATCATGGTTAACAGATACAGTGAAAAATGGATCTAAAAAATTCGCAGCATATCAATTACCTCAAGTTGTACAACATACAGTACCTTTAGTTATGGATGAAGGAACTCACAAAATAGGAGAGTTTGAGTTTGAAGCTCTACATACACCAGGGCATTCACCAGGTAGCTTGTCATTCGTTTTTGGAGATTTTGCAATTGTTGGGGATACTTTATTTAAAGGTGGAATAGGTAGAACGGATTTATATAAAGGTGATACTGAAACTTTAATTAAATCAATTGAAGATAAATTATTAGAATTAGATCCCAATACTACAATTTTCCCAGGACATGGTCCCGAATCAACTATTTCTGAAGAAGAAATGACAAATCCATATTTAAATGGGTTTAGTTAAATAAAAAAGCATTACACATAATGTGTAATGCTTTTTTTAATGATGACCGAAGCCTGGCTCTAATAAGAATGTTGAATAATATGTAAATCCAACAAAACATAATACTAAATAAATAGCGAATATATACATATACATTCTTTCTGTTAATTTTAAGTATCCCAATAATACGAAAAATCCTGTCTGTGCTACAAAGAAATACGCCATCATGTCCATTCCTCCGACATAAAACATTGTAGCAAATATAGCAGTCCAGAAGCCTAGAGTTTTATAAACTTTATCCATCTTCTTAAGAACCCCCTCTGTGTTTACTTTCTTATTCACATTTAATTATAAAGTTACTCTATACAAAAGTAAATAGCATTTTTAGCAAATTAAAAACTATCATAGAAGTAATCAGCGAAATTGAAAGCGTTTATATATATGAGGAGGAGATTATGGAGAAATTATTCAAATCAATTATTAATGACGCAGTGAAATTAGAAGCTAGTGATATACACTTTATCCCAGTAATTGCTGATAAGGTTATTATCCAAATGAGAATCAATGGCGATAATAATCACTATGATTTATCGATGGATTCGAAGTTGTATAGTAGATTATTAATTTATATGAAATTCATCTCTCATTTAGATGTAAGTGAAAGGAATAAAGCACAAAGCGGACAATATTTATATGAGCATGAGATAAGTTATTATTTGAGAATATCCACGATACCAATTAGCTTAGGTATTGAATCGTGCGCTATTAGAATAACGCCACAATATTTTAGTGAGAGAGGATTTAGTAAGGATGATTTAGATTTTAAAAAAATTAGAAATGAAATATATAATGCTGAAGGATTATTTCTGTTTACTGGTCCCACTGGATCGGGAAAGTCCACATTGATGTATGAATTAATGCATGATTTAAAAAAAGTGAAAAACAAACATATTATCACTATTGAAGATCCAGTTGAACAAACTTTAGATGGTATTGTACAAGTTTCTGTTAATGAAAAAGCAAATATCTCTTATAATCAGTCATTCAAAGCCATTTTAAGGTGTGATCCTGATGTCATTATGATTGGTGAAATTAGAGATAAAGAAACTGCTAAACAAGTTATTCAAGCAAGTTTAAGTGGTCATTTAGTACTTTCAACAATGCATGCTAAAAATAATATTGGCGCAATACACAGGTTAATCGAATTAGGTATTACTACTGAACAAATTAAACAAGGTATATCATGTATCGCAAATCAGCGCTTAGTTAAACAAAATGACTCCAGTCGCAGTAGAGTTATGACTTATTTATTCACTGATGACATTGTTAAGTATATGGTGTGTGATTTTAATGAATAAAGGCAATGTCTTAAAAAAAGAAAAAGTATTATATCTAATAAGACTTTCAGACATGTTGAAACAAGGTTTTACCTTGTTAGAAGCAATTCAATTGTTGAATGATCAATTTCCTCAATTGTCTAAAAAAGAATTAAAGATAAAAGTAATTGGACTAGTCAAAGATACTGGACAATTACACGAAGTTCTAAAATTTTTAAATTATCCTCAAGTAATCTTAACTCAAATATATTTTGGTGAACAATATGGAAACTTGATTGAAACAGTTGATCATTCCATTTTATATTTAAGAAAAATTGAGCAAGTAAAAGAAAGATTTATAAAAACAATTCAATATCCTGCTTTATTATTCTGCATTTTTTTCATGTTATTAGCTGCAGTAAACCAGACAATCATTCCTCAATTTAGTGAAATATACGAATCTATGAATGTTGAAATTTCAACTTCATTAAAAGTAATAACGACAATTTTTTCTTATTTACCCACAACTATTTTTACATTGTTTTTAAGTTTAGTACTTATTCTCCTCATCATTTACTTAAATTATAGTAGTAAAGACGTGTCTAAAAGAATTTCATTCTCCAATAAAATACCTTTAATAAACAAATATATATCTATGTATCACTCATATAGAATATCTAGGGACTTTTCATTTTTTATACAAAACGGAATAACGCTTAATAAAATAATTGAAATATACATGATGCAAACAAAAGATAGCTTTTTAAAGTACATTGGCTTATCAATTAATAAATCTATGGAAAAAGGTGAATCGTTCCCGGATGCCATAAAAAAATTAGGATGTTTCGAGGAGCATTTAATTCATTATATTAAACACGGAGAAAACAAATCAAAGTTAGATATGGAATTGCATTATTTCAGTGTATTTATGTTAGACAAACTAGAAAAAACTTTTATAAAACATTTGAAATGGATTCAGCCAATTGTATTTGGCATTTTAGCATTACTAATTATAACGCTTTATTTAATTATAATTTTACCAATGTTACAGATGGTAGAAGGAATAAAATGAAAGGGTGTAGTAGATGAAAAGTTTTAAATTATTTTGTAAAAAAGAAGGCTTCACATTAGTGAAAATGTTGATAGTACTTTTAATCATAAGTATCTTGTTGATTATCATCATTCCTAACATTAGTAAGCAATCGGAAACAGTTAAAAGTACTGGTTGTCAAGCTCAAGTAAAGATGGTAGCTGGACAAGTTGAAGCTTATACGTTAAAGCATGATGCTAAACCGAATTCTGTAAATGATTTAGTAAGTGATGGTTATATCAATGATAAACAGCTTACTTGTAAATCAGGCGAAAGAATAACTTTGCAAAATGGCGAAGTAGTTGCTAATTAATGTGCAATAAAGGATTTACTTTAATTGAAATGATATTTGTAATTTCAATTTTAAGCATGATTATGATGTTAACAATGTTCTTATCAATTAATGCAATCGATAAAGTTGATTTAACAAATGGAATATATGATTTAGAAACAAAGTTAGAGTATTTAGAAACAAAATCTATTGCTACAAAAAAGCCGATTTTAGTTTGGTTTAAACCTAATTCAGAGAAAATTTATTATCAAATAGAAAGAAATCAAATTCAGACACTTACTTTATATAAAGGAAATATTTCAAAAGATAATAAGTTTACTACGTTAGTATATGATGGTGAAGGAAATATCAATCAGTTTGGTACTTTGAAAATCATTTTTAACAACAAAAAATATAAAATTATATTTCGGATTGAGAAAGGGAGATATAGAATTGTTGAAGAATAATAACGGGTATGTTTTTATAGATTTTATGCTTTCGATATTTATTATCATGTTATTGAGTGGAACTTTATTACCATTAGTGACTTCTTTAAATAAAAATATTGAAAAAGAACATAATAAAATAAAACTATATCAGTTGTTATATCAAACGATTCAATCTCCCAGCGATGATTTTAAATATGATGTAAATCGATATAAATATTTAAATTTAAAAAATCAAATTTGCTTGGAAGATGAAATGAAAAATGAAAAAGTTTGTGTTAAAAAATAATAAAGGGTTTACTATGATCGAGATGTTGCTGTCTTTATCATTTTTATTAATTATACTCGCGCTTATACCTATATTAATTAAAAGTATTTATACTTTAAAAGATAATGCTATCGACCATACTAATTACGAATTAATCATGTTTAGAAAAGATTTATCTGAAGAAATTGAAGATTGTAAGGTTATCATCGATTATTCAAACACGAGGATAAAATGTATTCGCAATAAAAACTCAACAGAATACACTTTATTAAATTCAAAAATTTTTAAAAGTATAAACGGTAAAGGTAATATTACATTACTAAATAATGTTGAAAGATTGAATATACAGCAATTACATCAAAATACCCTCAAATTAGATTTACTGATTAGGAAGGGTGACAAAAAAGTTCATGAAGAAATTTATATTTAAAAATGAAGGATTTATTCTGCCTTTTGTACTAGGGATATTATTTATTTATTCAGCTTTTCTATCATTTTATTTAGTTCAATATAGTTATAAATTAAATATTTATCATAATTTAGAGCAGTACTATCAACGAGAAATAAAAATAATTTTAAATAATAAATAATATTAGACTTTTTATTTTCTGAATAATGAGATAGAATAAAGTTTAAGTTGAAATGTAACAACTAAGGAGTAGATTTAATGTCGATAGTGTTAGTTGGTTTTATGGGTGTTGGCAAAACAACGATAGGTAAATTGTTAAGTGAACATTATGACAGGCCTTTAGTAGATATAGATACTTATATCGTTGAAATTACACAATTACCAATTCCACAAATATTTGAAAATTTTGGTGAAGCATATTTTAGAGATTTAGAATATAAAGCTTTGCAAAAATGGATTGGTAAAGATGTTATTATTTCAACTGGTGGTGGTATTATAGAATCTGAACTTTCGAAAGATATTTTGAAAGATAATTTGAATACATTCTGGTTAAAATGTGATATTGAAATACTATTTAATAGAATTAATCATGATAATAATAGACCGAATGCAAGAGGTAAATCTTTAAATGAATTAAAAACCTTGTATTCAAAACGAGAATTAAGTTATAATGAAATCGCATACAAACATATTGATGCAAGCAGACCTGAAGAAGTAGTTGCAAGTGAGATTATTGAATCTTTATAAGCATATATAATTGCGAATGATCAAAGTTAGAGAGAGTGAATGTTATATTCATCGCCGAAGGAGCAAACCATTTTTGAGTGAATCTCTCAGGCAAAAGGATAACTTTGTGACGCATTCCTGAAGAGTACTTCAACAGGGTAGCGAAAGCTACCCTGTTTTTTTATTATACATATTTAGAAGGGGAGAGGTATGATGACTACAGAATTAAAGAAAACACCTTTATATCAAACATATATCGATCAAGGTGCTAAAGTTATTGATTTTTCTGGTTGGGCATTACCAGTTCAATTTTCAAGTATTAAAGAGGAACATAATGCTGTAAGAACAAAAGTTGGCATCTTTGATGTTAGCCATATGGGTGAAATTATTGTTACTGGTGAAGAAGCAGATCAATTTGTTCAATATGCTTTAACAAACGATTCTTCAATTTTAAATGAAACGAAAGCACAATATACAACACTTTGTAACGAAAAAGGTGGGGTTGTTGATGATTTAGTTATATATAAATTGGATGAATCAGTTTATTTCTTAGTTGTTAATGCTGGTAATACTGATATAGATTTTGAATGGTTACAAAAAATTGAAGGATTTAATGTAAACATTGAAAATAAATCTTCAGAATATGGTCAATTAGCTATTCAAGGACCAGAAGCTCGCGATTTAGTTCAAAAATTAGTAGATGTAAATGTAAGTGAAATGAAAATGTTTGAGTTTCAACAAAAAGTTAGTTTATTTGGTAAAGAAGTTATTTTGTCACAATCAGGTTATACAGGTGAAGATGGTTTTGAAGTATATTGTCAATCTGAAGACACTAAAGAAATTTGGGATGGTTTCATAAGTGAAGGCGTCGTGCCTTGTGGTTTAGGCGCTCGCGATACACTAAGATTAGAAGCTGCTCTACCGCTACATGGTCAAGACTTATCTGAACAAATCACACCTTATGAAGCAGGTATTGGATTTGCAGTCAAACCGTTAATTGAGGCAGATTTTATTGGTAAGTCTGTACTTAAAGACCAGAAAGAAAATGGTGCAGAAAGAAAATCAATTGGTATTGAAGTGATTGATAAAGGCATACCTAGAACGGATTATAAAATTTTAGATGTTGATAGTAATGAAATTGGATATGTCACATCAGGCACTCAATCGCCATCAACTGGAAAAGCAATAGCGATGGGATTAATCAAGAAAGAAGCGTTTGAACTAGATAAAGACATTTTAATTCAAGTAAGAAAAAGACAAGTAAAAGCTAAAATTGTAAAAAAATCATCATTTAAATCATAGGAGTGAATAAAATGGGTCACCGCTATATACCTTTAACTGAAAAAGATAAATCAGAAATGTTAGATTTCATAGGTATTAAATCTGTAGATGAATTGTTTACTGATATACCTGAATCTGTAAGATTTAATAAAACACTGAATATTAAAGAGAAAAAACCAGAAACTACATTATTAAGAGAATTATCACAAATTGCTAATAAGAATATTACGAGTGAAACACATGCGTCATTTTTAGGAGCAGGTGTTTATGATCACTATATACCGACTGTAGTAGATCATGTCATCTCTCGTTCTGAATTTTATACTGCATATACACCATATCAACCTGAAATTTCTCAAGGTGAATTACAAGCTATATTTGAATTCCAAACATTAATATGTGAATTAACAGGAATGGATGTAGCAAATTCGTCAATGTATGATGGAGGTACTGCTTTTGCAGAAGCTGCAGTACTTGCTGCAGGACACACAAAAAAGAAAAAAGTAATTGTATCTAAGTCAGTACATTACCAGTCTATAGAAGTGCTTAAAACATATACTAAAGCCCAAGATATTGAAGTTGTCGAAGTTGACTTAGACGGCACAGTAACTGATTTGGATAAATTAAAAGAAGTTATCGATGATGATACTGCAGCTGTTTGTGTTCAATATCCGAACTTCTTTGGTTCATTAGAAGATTTAGAAGCAATTAAACAATTGATTGAAGATAAAAAGGCATTGTTTATCGTTTCTAGTAATCCATTAGCACTAGGTTTAATTACACCTCCTGGAGAATTTGGAGCAGATATCGTCGTTGGGGATGCTCAAGTATTCGGTATTCCAGCCCAATACGGTGGCCCACATTGTGGTTATTTTGCATCTACTAAGAAATTAATGCGAAAACTACCAGGTCGTTTAGTTGGTCAAACACAAGATGAAGATGGTAATAGAGGCTTTGTGCTAACACTACAAGCTCGTGAACAACATATAAGAAGAGATAAAGCTACTTCAAATATTTGTTCTAACCAAGCATTGAATGCTTTGGCTGCATCAGTATGCATGAGTGCATTAGGTAAAAATGGTGTATATGAAATGGCAAAACTAAATATGGAAAATACGACGTATATGAAACGTAAAATGCAAGAAGCAGGCTTTGAAGTACTAGAAAGTATTTCATTTAATGAATTTGTTGTTAAATTTAATAAATCTATTAGTGACATCAATAAAGATTTATTAGAAGAAGGTATAATAGGTGGTTTTGATTTAGGATTTATGAATGACGACTTTAAAAATCACATGCTAATTGCCGTAACTGAACTAAGAACTAAAGATGATATTGATACATTTATCCAAAAAGTAGGTGAATATAGTGCGTAAACCATCAAGTGAATTAATTTTTGAAAGATCTAGAAAAGATAGATTTGCATATTCATTACCAGAAAAAGAAGTTGAAACACAAAATGTTCAAGAAATACTAGGAGATAAATTTACTAGAAAACAAAAAGCCGAGTTGCCAGAGGTTAGTGAATTAGATTTAATGCGACACTATACAGAATTGTCGAATAAAAATCATGGTGTAGATACAGGTTTCTATCCTTTAGGTTCATGTACTATGAAATACAACCCTAAAATAAATGAAAAAGTAGCAAGAATGTCTGGATTTGCTAATGCACATCCATTACAAGATGTATCAACAGTACAAGGATCACTAGAAATAATATACGACTTACAAGAACATTTAAAAGAAATTACTGGAATGGATGAAGTAACATTACAACCTGCAGCCGGAGCTCATGGTGAATGGACTGCACTATTAATGATTAAAGCCTTCCACGAAGCAAATAATGATTTTAATAGAACTAAAGTAATCGTTCCAGATTCTGCACATGGTACGAATCCAGCATCAGCTAAAGTAGCAGGATTTGATACTGTTACAGTTAAATCAAATGAAAAAGGGTTAGTAGATATAGAAGATTTAAAACGAGTTGTAGGTGATGACACTGCTGCAATTATGTTAACAAATCCAAATACATTAGGTTTATTTGAAGAAGATATTGTAGAAATTAGAGAAATCGTCCATCAAGCTGGTGGTAAACTTTATTATGATGGTGCAAATCTAAATGCCATAATGAGTAAAGTAAGACCAGGAGACATGGGGTTTGATGCAGTACATTTAAACTTACACAAAACGTTTACTGGACCACATGGTGGCGGTGGACCTGGATCTGGACCTGTTGGCGTTAAATCAGATTTAATACCATATTTACCTAAACCAACAGTTGTGAAAGAAAATGATTCTTACAAATTCGAACATGATATGCCAAATTCTATTGGTCGAGTTAAGCCATTCTTCGGTAATTTTGGCATTTACTTAAGAGCCTACACTTACATTAGAACGATGGGGCCAGATGGATTAAAAGCTGTTTCTGAAACAGCAGTTCTAAATGCGAATTACATGTTGAGAAGATTACAAGATCATTTCGATACGCCATATACGCAACATTGTAAACATGAATTTGTAATAAGTGGTTCTAGACAGAAAAAACTTGGTGTAAGAACATTGGATATTGCAAAACGACTATTAGATTTCAATTTCCATCCACCTACAATCTACTTCCCAATAAATGTGGAAGAATGTATGATGATAGAACCAACAGAAACTGAATCAAAAGAAACTTTAGATGCTTTTTGTGATACTTTAATACAAATTGCAAAAGAAGCGGAAGAGAATCCAGAAACAGTCTTAGATGCACCACATACTACTGTTATAGGACGTTTAGATGAAACACAAGCAGCTAGAAAACCTGTTTTAAAATTTGAGTTGCTAAAAGAAGAAAAAAATTAATAAAAAAGGATGAATTCAATTAGAATTCATCCTTTTTTATTATTTAGACTTAACTTTCCCAGTCCATTTTTTATATCCGCCTTTAAGCATGTACAAGTCTGTATAACCTTTTTTCTTCATCATTCTTGCAGCTCTGGAACTTGCTACACCATTTGCATCACAAAAATAAATAGGTTGGTCTTTACGTAACCCTTGGTATCTTGTACGAAAGACACTCATTGGTATGTTTCTTGCCCCGATGATATGACCATATTCAAAATCAGCCTTTTCACGTAAATCGATAACTTGTGCCTTCCTTAAACCCTTGTGAAACTCATTTTGATCTAATTCTTTAACTGCGCGCTTATTCAATGAATAGTTAATTGCCATATAAATGATAATCAAGACTAGGACTATGAGCGCGATGTACCAATAATTCATGGTCTAATTCCTCCCAATTCAAGTCGATACTACTATTATAAGATTTCTTGTGAGATTTATCAAAATTTTTTTGCTAAAATAGACAAGTATATAGAATTAATTGAATAGGAGTTTTTAATTGTGAAAGAAACTTGGCACTTTATAAACACAAAATCAAATGATCCATACTATAATATGGCAGTAGATGAAGCACTCATGAACTTCGTAAGCAGAGGAGAAATAGACCCTGTAATCAGGTTTTATACATGGAACCCTGCAACATTATCTATAGGGTATTTTCAAAAACTAACTAAAGAAATAGATATTGAGAAAGTTAAAGAAAAAGGTTATGGACTTGTTAGACGTGCAACAGGTGGTAGAGGCGTCTTACACGACAAAGAACTGACATATAGTGTTATCGTTCCAGAATCGCATCCAAATATGCCTAAAACAGTTACAGAAGCATATAGAGTAATATCAGAAGGATTATTAGAAGGATTTAAATCATTAGGCTTTGATGCTTATTTTTCTATTCCTAAGACAAAAGAAGCAAGAGATAAATTAAAGACACCTCGGAGTTCAGTTTGTTTTGATGCACCAAGTTGGTATGAACTTGTAGTAGAGGGTAGAAAAATAGCAGGGAGTGCTCAAACGAGACAAAAGGGTGTTATTTTACAACATGGATCTATTTTACAAGATATAGATGTAGACGAATTATTTGATATGTTCATATATAGAAATGATAGATTGAAAGATAAAATGAAAGCAGCATTCGTGGATAAAGCAGTGGCCATAAATGATTTAGCTGACAGACATATTACTATTGAAGAAATGGAACAAGCATTTCATGATGGATTTAAAAAAGGGTTAGATATAGAATATAAGCCTTTGAACTTTACGGATGAACAACTAACAGAGATTAAACAATTAGAAGAAAAATATAAATCAGAAGAATGGACGTATAGAAAATAAAGGACATATTAATATTCATATTCTTACATTGCGCATTAGTCGAATAGTAAAAAAAAGAGACCACAGAGGTCTCTTTCAGTTTGTTTTAATAAGTATGTTTTATTAAATTTAAGCTTAAACTGCGTTTAAACTAGTCTGTTCTTTTGCATCGCCAAATCGTCTATCTACTGTTTGACTTCTTAATTTATATGCTTTTTTAATTGTATCTATAAATCTTAAATCTTCGATTATGTCTAAATCATCTTGCCAAACATGTCTACGGATTTCTCTAATATAGGTTTTGTTTTCCGTACATTTATTTAACATAGAATCAACTCCTAAATTAAATTTCATCTATATTATAAAATAATTTGTTAATATTTGGCATTTTTTTGCGCTGACTCCTGCGGGAAAAGCATGATTCGAAGACTACAGGCTGAGAACATGCCCGCGGAAAGCATGCGCATAAAAAAATGCCGGCAAAGTCTAAGACTTTGTCGACACTCTGAAAAGAGACCACAGAGGTCTCTTTTTTTATCTATTTCTACGCTTTTGTTTACGCATAGCTTTCTTATATTTTCTTTGATCTGGTGTTAAGAAGAAGAAATAGTAAATCAAATAAATGATTAACCCAAATATTATGAGTGAAATAATCATTCTAATAAATCCCATTATAAAGAAATCAAGGTTCATAATTAACCCGAATAGTGCCACTGCAATAATTAAATAAAATAAAACATTTTTCATAGAATCTCACCTTAATTTGTTAGTCTATTAAATATAGCACAAATCAACTTTGTACTCACTTAATTTGTCCTATTTCTTTGTCTAAATTATTTAACTGATTGATTGATTTTTCTACTGCTTTTTTATCTTTCTTATTATAAGCTTCATTTAAATCTTTAAATACTTTTTCGATTCCATTGGATAATTTTAGCATACTTTTATGCAAATCTTTATAATCTTCCGGGATAGATTTCCCTTTCATTTCGTCTTTATATTTATTTGTAATAGTCTTTTGATCATTATATATGTTATCAAGTTCACTTTTTGTATCTTCATCATTAAACTTAGTTGTTACATCTTTTTTGATTTTGTTGTAACTCGAGATATTTGTCTTAGTTTCATTCACAAAACGAGTTGATGATTTTAAATATTGAGTTGTAAATTGTTTGGTAGATTGTTTTTTAGTTTGTTTTATTGAGCTTTCTATACTCGATTCTTTTTGTTTATATGTTTTGTTTTTATCTTCTAAATCTAGAACTTCTTGTTTATGTTTTCTATTATCGCTTTTTAATGTTGATTTCTTTTCTTCTAGTTGTTGAACTTTATCATTACCACACGCTGATAATACAACTGAACTTGCCATGATTGCTATTATTGTTTTTCTCATGTTTATTAACTCCCAATGTTTTACTGTGAAAAATTTATTGTATGTATGCTATTATTTTAATGTATATAGATTTATTGTACAAATAGAAAGGGGATAAATATGAAAATTAATAAATTGAGACAAGTTATGAATCAAAAAGGATTAGATGCAGTAGTCATACTTTCACCATATAACTCTAGATATCTTTCTGGATTTACTGGTACTAGTGGTAGTCTGTTAATTACACAAGATGATTCCCAATTAATTACAGATTTTAGATATATTCAACAAGCAAATGATCAAGCTAAAGATTTTGAAGTTATAAATCAAGAAGGTCCAATGTTAGCAAAAATAAATGAATTAATTGAACAAGGTAAGTATAAAAAAGTTGGTGTTGAAGCTGATTTAATAACTTATAATAATTATCAATCATTGAATACAGAAAATGTTGAGCTTTCTTCTATTGAAGGTGTAATTGAAACGATTAGAATGATTAAAGATGAATTTGAAATTAAACAAATTCAAAAAGCTGCTGATATAGTAGATGAAACATATGAACATATCCTTAAATGGATTAAACCAGGGATGACTGAAAATGAAGTAAACAATGAAATGGAAATGTTTATGAGAAGTAAAGGGGCTACTTGTTCATCATTTGATACAATAGTTGCTTCAGGTCATCGTGGTGCACTACCTCATGGTGTAGCAAGTAATAAAGTAATTGAACATGGTGACATGATTACATTAGATTATGGTGCACTATATGAAGGATATGTAAGTGATGTGACGAGAACATTTGCGATAGGTGAACCGAAAAAAGAAATGAAAAAAATATATAATATTGTATTAGAAGCTCAATTAGCTGCTTTAGAGCAAATTAAACCAGGTATGACAGGTAAAGAGGCAGATTCAATTGCGAGAGATATTATTAAAGGATATGGTTATGGAGATGCGTTTGGTCACTCTCTAGGGCATGGAATTGGCTTAGAGGTGCATGAAGGACCTGGACTATCCCAAAAATCAGATATTGTACTTGAAGAAAATATGTGTATAACATTAGAACCAGGTATATATATAGATGGATTAGGTGGAGTTAGAATAGAAGATGATGTATTAGTTACAAAAAATGGCTTACAACGCTTTACTAAAACTTCAAAAGACCTTATTATTTTATAAGAAGGTATAAATAGGAGGAAAATGAATGATTTCAGTTAATGATTTTAAAACAGGTTTAACAATTAAAGTTGAAAATGGGATTTGGAAAGTATTAGATTTCCAACACGTAAAACCAGGCAAAGGTGCAGCTTTTGTTCGTTCTAAATTAAGAAATTTAAGAACTGGTGCGATCCAAGAAAAAACTTTCAGAGCTGGCGAAAAAGTAGAAAAAGCTCAAATTGAAAACAGTCGCATGCAATATTTATATGCAAATGGTGATAGCCATGTATTTATGGATAACGAAACTTATGATCAATTAGAATTACCAGAGGAAAGATTAGAATACGAACTTAAATTCATTAAAGAAAATATGGAAGTTCATATTCAATCTTATGAAGGCGAAACAATTGGTATTGAATTACCAAATACAGTAACATTACAAGTAACTGAAACTGAACCAGGTATCAAAGGTGATACTGCTACAGGTGCAACTAAACAAGCGACAGTAGAAACGGGTTACAGTTTAAATGTTCCTTTATTTGTTAATGAAGGAGATTTACTTGTTATAAACACTACTGATGGTAGTTACGTATCAAGAGGTTAATCAGAAAGAATAAATGATAAAATGATCAATAGATATAAATTCTATTGGTCATTTTTGATTAAATATTAAAATCTCTTGAATTGGTATGACCACTAAAGTAAAATGTATGAAGTGTAAAGAATTAGAATTTAAAAGGAGATTTTCAAATGAACTTAAAACAAATTAAAGAATTAGTTGATGTACTAGACAATTCTTCTTTAACTGAAATTGACATTAATGATAAAGATTTTAAATTAACTTTAAAAAAAGAAATTAAGCAAGAAATTATTTATAGCCAAGGTACTTCGAACGTAGTTGCTGAACAACCACAACAAATTTCTCAACCTTCTCCTCAACAAAATGTTGAAGCAGAGGCACCAAGTGGTTTAACTATTAATGCACCAATGGTAGGAACATTTTATAAATCCCCATCTCCAGACGAAGGTCCGTATGTACAAGTAGGCTCACATGTTGATGCTGATTCAACTGTTTGTATTTTAGAAGCTATGAAACTATTTAATGAAATACAAGCAGAGGTTTCTGGAGAAATCACTGAAATATTAGTTGAAGACGGACAAATGGTAGAGTATGGCCAACCGTTATTCAAGGTGAAATAATATGAAAAAAGTATTAATTGCTAATAGAGGGGAAATAGCTGTAAGAATCATTAGAGCTTGTAGAGAGCTAGACATACAAACAGTTGCAATTTATTCAGAAGCTGATAAAGATGCATTACATACTCAAATTGCAGATGAAGCTTATTGTGTAGGACCAACACAATCTAAAGATTCATACTTACATGTACCTAATATTATTTCAATAGCAAAATCAACAGGATGTGATGGCATCCATCCAGGATATGGTTTCTTAGCTGAAAATAGTGACTTCGCTGAAATGTGTGAAGCGTGCCAAATTAAATTTATTGGACCTAGTTACCAATCGATACAAAAAATGGGTATAAAAGATGTAGCTAAAGAAGAAATGATTAAAGCTGATGTACCTGTTGTACCTGGTAGTGAAGGTCTAGTAGATACAGTTAAAATTGCAAAAAGATGTGCTAAACAAATTGGATACCCTGTAATAATTAAAGCAACTGCCGGTGGTGGTGGTAAAGGTATACGAATAGCGCGAAATGAAGAAGAACTTGTAACTGGATTTAGAATGACTCAACAAGAAGCTGAAACAGCATTTGGTAATAAAGGGCTTTACTTAGAAAAATTCATCGAAAACTTTAGACATATAGAAATACAAGTAATGGGCGATTCGGAAGGTAATGTTATCCATCTAGGAGAACGTGATTGTACGATTCAAAGACGTATGCAAAAGTTAGTAGAAGAATCTCCTTCTCCAGTTCTTTCAGAAGTTATGAGAAAAGAAATGGGTGAAGCGGCAATTAGAGCAGCAAAAGCTGTTAATTATGAAAACGCAGGGACGATTGAGTTTATTTACGATTTAGATGCTGAAGCATTCTATTTTATGGAAATGAATACACGTATTCAAGTTGAACACCCAGTAACAGAGATGGTTACGGGTATGGATTTAGTTAAGTTACAACTTAAAGTTGCCAGTGGTGAAACTTTACCATTAACACAAGATGAAGTTAATTTAAATGGGCATGCAATCGAGTTTAGAATTAACGCTGAAAGTCCATTTAAGAAATTTATGCCTTCTCCAGGTAAAATTAATCAATATTTAACACCAGGAGGATTTGGTGTTCGAATAGATTCAGCTTGTTACACAGGATATACAATCCCGCCATATTACGATTCAATGGTAGCTAAACTAATCGTGCATGGAAAAGACCGAACTGAAGCTATACAAATAGGTAAAAGAGCGTTAACAGAATTTTTAGTTGCAGGCATTGATACGACTATCCCATTCCATTTAAGATTGTTAGAAAACGATGTGTTTGAATCAGGTGATTTTAATACCAATTTCCTAGAGATTCATGATATTATAAATAATGAAGATAAATAGGGAGGGATTCAAGTGGCTAAAACAATTGAGAATGAAAAGCCTTCTTTAGGTAAAATTGAGATTGCACCAGAAGTAATTGAGGTAATAGCGAGTATTGCTACTACTGATATTAAAGGTGTATCTCATATGCAATCCGTTTTTAATAAGAATTCCCTAGAAAAATTCGGGAAAAAGAATTTTGGTAAAGGTATAAAAGTCGATATAAAAGATGAAGGCATTTATATTAATGTTTATTGTACATTTGATTATGGTACAAAAATTTCTGAAACTGCACGAAAAGTTCAATCAGAAATTAAACAAGCATTAAATACGATGACTGCATTAACTCCTAAAGAAGTTAATGTTCATATCGTTAATATACATTTCCAATAATAAAAAATGATTAATTAAGAGGATGCGTGCATCCTCTTATTCTTTGAAGGAGAAGAATATGAAAAGAACAGAATTAAGAGAACTCGTCTTTAAAACATTATATCAATTAGAAAATAACAAAACAGAATTAACGGTAGAAGAAGCAATTAACTACTTAGTTGATGATTTCAAAGGTGAACAATATTTATATGTTAAGAATTTTGTTAATGAAGTCACTGACAAAAAAGAAGAACTTGATGAAATATTCAAACCTCATTTGAAAAATTGGACATTAGAACGTCTGCTTAAAACAGATCGTATCATTTTAAGAATGGCATCATATGAATTAAATTATACAGATACACCGCAGAAGGTAATTTTTAATGAAGCAGTTGAAATTGCCAAAATATACAGTGATGACGATCATTATAAATTTATAAACGGTGTATTAAGCAGTTTATCAAAATAATAAAGAGTGATATAAATGGATAAATATTTATCAGTTACAGCTATAACAAAATATATCAAATATAAATTTGATCAAGATCCGCATTTACAAAATGTATTTATAAAGGGTGAAATATCAAATTTCAAAAGACATTCAAGTGGACACCTTTATTTTGCTTTAAAAGATGATAAAGGTGTATTAAGTGCGATGATGTTTAAGTCAAATGCTAATCAACTGTCATTTGAACCTAAAGAAGGCGACCAAGTGTTAATTGAAGGACGTATTGGTATATATGAATCTAGAGGATCGTATCAAATATATGTTCAATCGATGCAATTAGATGGTGTTGGTCTTTTATATGAGAAATTTGAAGCTCTAAAAAAAGAATTAATGGAAAAAGGATATTTTAATAGTGAACATAAATTAAATATTCCTAAGTATCCTAGAAAAATAGCTGTATTAACTGCGTCTACTGGGGCAGCAATTAGAGATATTTGTTCTACCTTAGACAAACGCTATCCACTTGCTGAGCAAGTATTAATTAGCACACTAGTACAAGGTAAAGAAGCTAAGGATAATATCATTAACAATATACAACAAGCTGACGCAATGGACGTTGATGTTATTATCGTTGGTCGTGGTGGTGGATCTATTGAAGATTTGTGGAGTTTTAATGAAAGGGAAGTTGTAGAAGCAATTTATAACTGTTCCACACCTATTATTTCTGCTGTAGGTCATGAAACGGATACCACTTTAAGTGATTTTGTAAGTGATGTTAGAGCAGCTACACCAACACAAGCAGCTGTGATAGCGACACCAGATATTAATGCACTATATCAACTAATTGCTAATGCTCGTCAATATTTAACAAAACATGTTACTCAAAGTATTCAACAAGATAAACAAAAATTAAAGCAGCTCTCATCATATTATAAATTGAAGACACCTTCATTATTATATGATCAAGAAACACAGAAATTAGACGATTATCAAAAACAATTAACTAGAAATTTAGAACAAACTATTTTACAAAATAAACATAAAATAGATATATTGCAAAATAAATTGAGAATAGCTCCAATCTATAATAAAACAATACAATATAGACAAGATTATGACAGATTAAATATTATGCAAAATCAGCTTATCAACAGGATTATTACGCAGAAAAAGCAAATACTTAAAAGCAAGTTGGCCCAACTAGATGCACTGAGTCCAACGCAAATTATGCTTAGAGGTTATTCAATAATTGAAAAAAATGATAAAATCATTACAAGTAAAGATGATTTAAATGTAGAAGATGACATTACTATCAATTTAAAAGATGGTAAAATAGAAGCTAATGTAAAAGAAATTAGGTGACAATGTGGCTAAAGAACAAACTTTTGAAGAAATGATGGTTGAATTAGAGAAAGTCGTAGGTAAACTAGATGAAGAAAATATTTCATTAGAAGAATCTATTGAACTTTATCAACGTGGAATCGAATTAAGTAGTAAATGTGAATTGAAACTTAAAGAAGCTGAAGAAAAAGTAAATAAACTTGTTCAAAAAGAAGGTGATTCAGATGAGTCAGATCATGAATAATTATGTAGACAAATTTAATGAAGCTATAAAATCTACAAAGCTTGATCCAGTAGTTGAAACTAAGCTAGAAGAAAGCATGAGATATTCATTATCAGCTGGTGGAAAACGTATAAGACCTGTTTTACTTTTAATGACATTATCGATGCTTAAAATTGATATCAAAAAAGGTATGGAAACTGCGAAAGCACTAGAAATGATACATACTTATTCTCTAATACATGATGATTTACCTGCTATGGATAATGATGATTTTAGACGTGGTATGAAGACAAATCATAAAGTTTATGGAGATGCTACTGCAATACTTGCTGGAGATGCATTATTAACTAAAGCATTCGAACTTATTACTAAAGATACATATTTAGGCTCAGAAGAAAAAGTTAAAATTATTAGATTGCTTTCAGAATCAGCTGGTCATCAAGGAATGGTTGGTGGTCAAGTATTAGATATGGACAGTGAAGATAAAGAAATATCACTAGACACTCTACGTAAAATCCATAGATATAAAACTGGCGCACTCATACGTTTCTCTGTAGTTGCTGCTTGTACAATAGCAAAAGTTAATAGCAAAACATTTTTACTACTAGATTCTTTTAGCCAAGAGTTAGGTTTGATCTTTCAAATTAAAGATGATTTATTAGATATTGAAGGTGACTTTGATAAAATCGGTAAATCAGTTGGAAGCGATGAAAATAATAATAAAAGTACTTATGTTTCACTCTTAGGTAAGACAAATACTAAAGTTGCTTTAGAACAACACGTAAATCAAGCATTGTATTTACTTGAACAATTAGAAGATAAATATAATATTGATGAACTGAAATCACTTACTCAATTATTTGCAAATAGAGAAAATTAAAAACAGTAAACTAAAGCGTTAGATCGTTTCGTAAGAAATAGTGCTGAAGGTGGTTAAACAATGGATGTATCTAGCATAAAAAATCCATCCTTTATCAAAGATTTATCTAATCAAGAACTTGAACAGTTAAGCAGTGAAATTAGAAAATTTTTAATAGAAACATGTTCAATAACTGGTGGACATATTGGAGCTAACTTAGGTGTGGTTGAATTAACGCTTAGTTTGCATAAACATTTTAATAGTCCTATAGATAAAATTATATGGGATGTTGGACACCAATCTTATATTCATAAAATTTTAACTGGTAGAGGTCATGAATTCAATTCTTTAAGACAATATAAAGGTTTATGTGGATTTCCTAAAACGAAAGAGTCTCGGCATGATGTATGGGAAGCTGGGCATAGCTCTACTTCATTATCAGCTGCTATGGGGATGGCAAAAGCACGTGATATTTTAGGAAACACAAATCATGTTGTACCTGTTATTGGTGATGGTGCTTTGACAGGTGGGATGGCACTTGAAGCACTGAACCATATAGGACATGACAAAACTAATTTAACGATTATATTAAACGATAATGAAATGAGTATAGCGCCTAATGTAGGTGCTATGCATAATATGTTTGGAAGAATTAGAACAAATCACAACTACAATAGATTTAAGTTTGATGCTGAAAGTTTTATGAATAGACTTCCTGGTGGAGATCGTTTAAGAGTTTCAGCAGACAAAATAAAGGATAGTTTAAAGTATTTAGTTGTAGATGGTATATTTTTTGAAGAATTAGGCATTAAATATATCGGACCAGTCGATGGTCATAATTTCAAAGAATTAGATGAAGCTATCAATACATCTAAACAAATAAATAAACCTGTGTTAATACACGTTGTAACAAAAAAAGGTAAAGGCTATAAACCTGCTGAAGTAGATACTATTGGTACTTGGCATGGTCTTGGACCCTATAAACTTGAAACTGGTGAGGTTATTAAAGGTAATGAAGAAGGACCAGCTTGGAGTGCATTAATGAGTAATCAAGTTCTAGAGTACGCTAAACAAGACAAACGTGTTGTTGCTATTACACCTGCAATGCCAGTAGGTTCAAAACTAACTAAGTTCCAGCAAGAATTACCAGATCAATTTTTTGATGTTGGTATTGCCGAGCAACACGCCGTTACGATGGCAGCTGGATTAGCAACTCAAGGTATGAAACCGTATGTAGCGATTTATTCAACATTTATGCAACGTGCGTATGATCAATTATTACATGATGTAGATAGACAGAATTTAAACGTATTATTTGGTGTTGATAGAGCAGGTCTTGTAGGTGCGGATGGTGAAACACATCAAGGTGTGTTCGATGTTGGATTTTTAAGTCAATTTCCGAATTTTACTATTATGATGCCTAAAGACGGTAATGAAGCAATTGATATGGTAAATACAGCATTTAAAACAGATCATGGTCCTATGGCTATAAGATATCCTCGTGGAAATGCTCCTATGCTAAGGGATACTAAAGAACATGAAATTTTAGACATTGGCACATGGACGTATGAACGAAAAGGAAGTAATTTATCTTTAATTAGTTATGGTCCAACTGTTAATTTCATTTCTGATATTGCAGATGAATTATTAAAAGAAGGTATTAATGTTAATGTCATTAATGCACGATTTATTAAGCCTATGGACTTTGAAATGCTACATGAATTAGGCAAAGAGTCTATGCCTATTATTACGATAGAAGAATCAATGTTAACAGGTGGATTAGGAAGCCAAATAGCAACTTTCTTAAAAGATCATGATTATAAGAATGTATTACGTAGAATTGGTATTGATAATGAATATATCGAACATGGTGATGTAGATTTATTATTAGAAGATATAGGTATCTCTAAAGCAAAAATTAAATCACTTGCAAAATCTTTAATAAAATAATATTTATAAACATATGAATAATTATATTGAAAGTGACGCTTTAGTAGTTCTAAAGCGTCTTTTAATATATTAATAGCGCTTACATTACTATTTTTGTTAATTTTATGCTATTATAAGTGTATAAATATTCATTAACAGAGGTGTATGAAATGGCGAACAAAACAATGCGTCAAATTAAGATAAGAGAAATAATTTCTAACGAACAAATAGAAACTCAAGAAGAGCTCGTAAAGCGATTAAATGAATACGAATTGAATATTACACAAGCTACGATTTCTCGTGATATAAAAGAATTACAACTAATAAAAGTTCCAGCTCCTTCTGGTCAATACATTTATAGTTTACCTAGAGATAGAAAATATCATCCGATTGATAAATTAGGTAGATATTTAATGGATTCATTCGTTAAAATTGATGGTGCGGATAATTTATTAGTATTAAAGACATTACCAGGCAATGCTCAATCAATTGGGGCAATCATTGATCAAATTGATTGGACAGAAGTTATTGGTACTATTTGTGGAGATGATACTTGTCTTATCATATGTAAAGATACAGATGCTGCTGAAGTTATCACTGATAGAATTTTTAATATGCTTTAAAGGAGATTTTAAATACTATGTTACAAGCACTTACGATTAAACAATTCGCTATAATTGAATCTTTAGAAATAAATTTTTCAGATGGACTAACTGTATTAAGTGGTGAAACAGGCGCTGGTAAATCTATCATTATAGATGCAATCGGCCAATTAGTAGGTGCAAGAGCATCGCAAAGCTTTGTAAGACATGGTGAGCAAAAGGCGACTATAGAAGGCGTATTTGATATTGATAATGTACCAAACGTAAATAAAATCTTAAATGAGTTAGATATTGATTACGATGAAGATTTTTTGTTTGTAAAAAGAGAAATCTTCTCATCTGGTAAAAGTATTTGTAAATTAAATAATCAAAATGTTACTTTATCTGATTTAAAAACCGTCATGCAAGAATTATTGGATATACACGGACAACATGAGACGCAAGTATTATTAAAGCCTAAGTATCACTTATCTCTGCTTGATGATTTTGCGGATGGGACTTATCAATCAGAAATTGATCAATTTGAAAAAGCTTTTCATTCTTATCGTTCGAAAAAGCAAGAATTAGAAAAATTAGAATCTCAAGATCAAGCATTACTACAACGATTAGATTTAATAAAATTCCAACGTGATGAATTACAAGATGCAGACTTAAAAGAAGATGAAATTGACTTTTTAAATAAAGAAATTAAAATGCTTCAAAATCATGAAAAGATTAACGAAAGTCTTAATAAAGCACATTTCTTACTGAGCAGTGAAGAGAACATTACGGATAAAATATATGAACTCAATCAAGAGATTCAACATATTAATGATATTATTCCAGATAAATATACATCGTTTAGTGAAGAACTAGATCAAATGTATTATACTTTGGAAGACTACAAACATGAGTTATATAATGAATTAACATCAAATGATTTTGATGAGTCATTATTAAATGATTATGAATCACGTTTAAATGTACTCACAGATTTAAATCGTAAATATGGTAAGAGTATAGCCGAATTAATAAAATATAGAGATAAAATTGATGATGAAATATTTAAAATTGAAAATTATGAACAAAGTACAACGCAGTTAAGAGATGAAATAAATAATTTATATGATGATGTAATGAAATATGGTCAAGTGCTTTCAACAAAGAGAAGACAAGTTGCTTTGAAGTTAAGAGATAGATTAGTAGAAGAAGTTCAAAATCTACATATGCAAGATGCAAATATAGAGATAACTTTCACTAAAACTAAACCTAGCGCTTATGGATTAGAAGAAGTTGAATTTTTAATTAGTCCAAACAAAGGTGAACCACTAAAAAGTCTAAATAAAATAGCTTCTGGTGGTGAACTATCTAGGATTATGCTTGCATTAAAAAGTATATTTGTATCATCAAAAGGACAAACTGCAATATTATTTGATGAAGTTGATACTGGTGTATCTGGTAGAGTAGCTCAAAAAATGGCAGAAAAGATGCATCAAATTTCGCAATCTTTACAAGTAATTTGTATATCACATTTACCACAAGTGGCTGCAATATGTGATAATCATTTATATATAACTAAAGAAACAGTAAACGATCGAACAACTACTTCAATCAAACAATTAAATGGTGAAGATAAAATAGATGAAATAGCAAGAATGATTTCAGGTGTTGAAGTTACAGAATTAACTAAACAACATGCTAAAGAAATGATTTTACAAAATAAAAATTTAAAATAAAATGATTTGATAGGGTGTTAGCATGGTAATTAAGGTAGCAATTATAGAAGACTCGAAAGCATATGTAAGTGAAATGGCTCAGTATCTAAAAAATCATGATATTGAGATAGTTAATATTGGATACAATGGTAAAGAAGCTCTTGATATTTTAAGTGGAGAAGCTTTCGATGTTCTTCTACTAGACTTAATCTTGCCACATATTGATGGTATGACTTTGCTTAAAAAATATATTAACCCAAATAAACAATATAAAGTAATATGTATGAGCGCATTCGTAAGCGATGATGTATTAAAAGAATCTGTTTCATTAGGTGTAGATTACTTTCTAATTAAGCCTATTGAATTTGATGTCTTACTAAATACAATACAACGCGTATTAAATACAAGTGAAACAAATATTTCTGAAATAGACGCTTTAGATTTATTACTTGAAAAGATAGGCTTTTCATATAATTTGAACGGTTATAAATATATTAAATGTGGTGTTCATTTAATGCTTAAACATACACACAAAATGCAATTAACTAAAGAATTATACCCACTTATTTCAGATTATTATGACGTTCAAGCTAATAATGTAGAGCGTTCAATCAGACATGCAATTAAATTAGCTTGGGAAAAAGAATTAAAAACGTATTGGTATAATAGTGAAAAATCTTACTTAAGACCAACAAATGGTGAGTTGATTACGCATCTTTACAAAAAGTATAAAGAAACACAAAATGAAAAAAACTGATAAATCAAATTATGATTTATCAGTTTTTTTTGTATTATTTTTTTTCATAAAGTGTTCTTGCGCTCTTTTATTTTTCTTTTCACGATGTAAAATATATCCACCAATAAAAATAACACCGAATACGAAAAATATGAATCCTAAGAAAAATTGCAGCCAGATAAATTGTAATTGTGGAACAAGTTCACCAAAAACTGCGTCTCTCATCCACTTAATACCTAATCCTGCTATTATTCCTGGTATTACTAAAATGAGTAATGCAATGTACTTTTGCATAAGTTAAAACTCCTATTGATTAATAACTTATATTATATATGAGATAATGATTAAAAGTAAACATTGAAAAAATGGAATAATCATCAAAATTTGATTATGATATTAGAAGGAGGGGATTAAATGCAATTTAAAGATATGATAAATCAAGGTCAAAATATTTCAGCAACAATTGCAGTTTGTAAATCAAATGATGAAGGGGTTATTAAAGCAATAGTTAAAGCTATAAAATACACTCAAGCGAATTTTATATTATTTGATGAACAGCCGCAAGATGAGTTGATTAGATCATTCAATTTAACCCATGATGAATTAAATAGAATTAAAATTATACAAACAGATGATGAAGCACATACTGTTTCTGAGTGCGTTAAATCAGTAGATGAAGGACAAGCTGATTTAATAATGAAAGGTCTAATAGATACTTCTACTTTATTAAAAGAAGTGTTAAATAATAAATATAAATTAAAAACAACAGATAGAATGAGTCATATTGCATTATTTAATATTCCTGAATATCATAAAATGCTAACTGTATCAGATGTTGCGATGAATATTGAACCTAATGTAGAACAAAAAATAGATATTACGACGAATTTAATAACATGTCTACAAAAAATAGGTATTCAATCTCCAAAAATAGCAGTTTTATCTGCAATTGAAAAAGTGAATCCTAAAATGAAGTCCTCGGTAGATGCTGATGCAGTCGTTTCAGGAATTCGAAATAAAATGGCAAATCTAGAAATTGAAGGCCCAATGGCATTTGATGCTGCAATCAATAAAAGAGCTTCGATTATTAAAAATATAGATTCTGAAATTTCTGGTAATGTTGACGGTGTTGTAGTGCCGCAAATTGAAAGTGGTAATATTTTATATAAATCGCTCGTGTATTTATCAAAAGCAGATGTAGCTTCTGTGATTATTGGTGCAAAAATACCAATAATTTTAACGTCCCGTTCAGATTCTTCTCGAGATAAATTCCATTCGATTTGTAGTGCTTTAATGCTTATTTAGTATATTATAATAATAAATAAATAACTATACTCCATTAAAGTGTTAAATGAAAGTGTTTACATTGCTTTTATATCAATTTATTTTGAATTTTCTAAAAATTTTTACTTCTTGAAAGCGCTATCATTTTTCGTTAATTTATTTGATAAATAAAACATTTGATGTAAAATTAGATTTAGAGTTAATATATTAAAGGATGAAAAGGGGATTATTATGTTATTTGAAACGATTGAGAAATATGACTATGAACAAATTGTATTTTGTCACGATAAAAGTTCAGGATTAAAAGCGATTATTGCAATACATGATACAACATTAGGGCCAGCACTTGGTGGTTGCAGAATGTGGCCATATGAAAATGAAGAAGAAGCAATCAATGACGCATTACGCCTTTCAAGAGGTATGACATATAAAAACGCTGCTGCAGGATTAAATCTTGGTGGAGGTAAGACAGTAATCATCGGAGATCCTAAAAAAGATAAATCAGAAGCTTTATTTAGAGCTTTAGGTAGATATGTAGAAAGTTTAAATGGCAGATACATAACAGCTGAAGACGTAGGTACAACTGAAGATGATATGGATATCATTTTTGAAGAGACTGATTATGTAGTTGGCCTATCTGAAAGTCATCAATCAAGTGGTAATCCGAGTCCAAAAACATCTTTAGGTGTATTTGTTTCAATGAAACGTGCTGCTAAAGAAGCGTTTGGTACAGATGAATTAGATGGAAAAACTGTTGCAGTACAAGGTGTAGGACATGTTGCTTATGATTTATGTCGCTATTTACATGAAGCTGGTGCTAAATTAGTTGTTACAGATATTAATCAAGAAGCTATAGATAGAGTTTTAAATGATTTTAATGCTACAAGTGTAGGTATTAACGATATCTATGACGTAGATGCAGATATATTTGCACCATGTGCACTTGGTGGCGTATTAAATGATGATACAATTAATCGTTTAAAAGTTAAAGCTGTTTGTGGTAGTGCAAATAATCAATTACAAGATATTGATAAACACGGTGCTCAATTAGAAGAAAAAGGTATTGTATATGCACCAGATTTCGTAGCTAACTCTGGTGGTGTTATTAATGTAGCAGATGAATTAGATGGCTATAATGAAACACGTGCTATTTCAAATATTGAAAAAATCTATGATCAAATGGATAAAGTATTTGAAATTAGTAAAAGAGATAACATTACTACAGCTCGCGCTGCAGAAATTTTAGCAGAAGAACGTATTGATCAGTTGATGAAAGTAAGAAGTAATTTCTTAAAAACGGAAAGATCAATTATATCTAGAGGTAAAAACTAATGAAAAAAATTCTTGTACTTAATTTAGGAAGCACATCATCTAAAGTTGCAGTATTTTCTGATTATGATATGTTATTTGAAGATGTTATAAGACATAATGTCGATCAAACAAATCTTCCGTTAATTGATCAAGTCCCATTTAGACTTGAAAGTATCAAGAAATCATTAGAACAACACCAAATAACTCTACAAGCTATAGATGCTATAGCTTGTAGAGGCGGTGTTTTAAAGCCGATAGAAGGTGGCACTTATTTAATAAATAACATAATGTATCATGATTTAAAATCATTTAAATATGGGTTTCATGCGTCTAATTTAAGTGGTGTTATAGGATATGAACTATCTCAAGAACTCAATATAGATTCTTATATTGTAGATCCTGTTGTAGTAGATGAATTACTTCCTGAAGCAAGGATAACTGGAATAAAAGGTATTGAAAGAAGAAGTATTTTCCATGCACTAAATCAGAAGTCCGTTGCTAAACAATATGCAGATGGAATTGGTAAAAATTACGAAGATATAAATGTCATCGTAGCTCATCTTGGTGGTGGTATAAGTATAGGCGCTCACAGAAAAGGTAGAGTTATTGAAGTAAATGATGGTTTATTAGGTGAAGGACCACTTAGTCCTGAAAGGGCAGGTTCTATACCAAATGATGCGCTATTAAAATGGGCGATTGACCATGACTACAACTCTATAGAAGCAAATAATGAACTGAGTAAAAATTCTGGCTTATTATCATACTTTGGTACTAATAATTGTCTTAAAGTTGAACAATTAATGGAAAATGGCGATAAAGCAGCGAAATTAGTATTAGATGCTATGTGTTACCAAATTTCGAAATCAATCGGTTCTTGTGCAGTTGTACTTGAAGGTCAAGTGGATCAAATTATTATTACAGGTGGCTTAAGTTATTCAAAATATATAATAAATAAAGTAAAACAATATGTATCTTGGCTACAAAATGTTACTATATATGAAGGTGAAAAAGAAATGCATGCCCTAAATGTTGGTGTTTTGGACCTCTTTTACGGTAAAATTAGTACCAAGTCATATGAATAAGGAGTAATACTATGTCTAAAGAATATGATTTAGTAATTCTTGGTGGAGGAACTGCAGGTTATGTATCTGCAATACGTGCTTCTCAACTTGGAAAAAAAGTAGCAATAGTAGAGAAATACAAAATTGGTGGGACATGTTTGCATAAAGGTTGCATTCCGACGAAATCGTATTTAAAAACAGGTGAAATTTTAAGATATATTAACCATTCGAATGAATATGGTATAAAAACAGCTTCAGCAGATTTTGAAATGACAGATATCGTTGCGAAAAAAGATGAAACAGTTTCAACTATGTACAGTGGTGTTCAAAGCCTGATGAAGAAATATAAAATAGATATTTATGAAGGGAATGGCACAATACTAGGACCTTCACTGTTTTCACCTCAAGCTGGAACAGTTTCCGTTGAGTTTGAAAATGGAGAATCAGAACTTCTTGTGAACAATAATGTGCTTATAGCAACTGGATCTCGACCTGTTGAATTACCATTTTTAAAATTTAATCATCATACAGTCATTTCTAGTGACGATATGATGCAATTAGAAAGTTTACCTCATAATATTTTAATTATAGGTGGTGGTGTAATTGGTCTTGAATTTGCTTCATTATTGAATGATTTAGGAGTAGAAGTTACTGTCATTGAAGCAGGTGATTCTATCATTCCTAATGAGCAACAAGAAATTAGTAAGACAATTAAACGCTCATTTGAAGAGAATGGTATTAAAATATATGAAAAATTGCCATTGTCAGAAGAAAATATTCTTGTCCAAGATAATCATGTTGAAGTTCAGATTCAAGATAGTAACGAAACCTTTGATAAAGTATTGGTCGCTGTTGGTAGAACACCAAACACTGAAGAGCTTAGCTTAAACAATACTAAAATAAAAACTGATGATAAAGGCTATATAATTACGAATGATGTTTATCAAACTGATGATAAACATATTTATGCTGTTGGAGATGTAATTGGTAATTACCAATTAGCCCACGTTGCAACAAAAGAAGGGACAATTGCGATTGAACATATGTTCGATCAAAATCCAATTTTGTTAGACTATTTAACAATACCTAGATGTATTTATACAAATCCAGAGGTGGCTTCAATTGGCATGACTGAACAAGATGCTAAAAATGAAAACATTTCTTTTAAAAAATTTAAAGTGCCATTTAAAGCTATTGGCAAATCTGTAATTGAGAACAATGGATTAGGTGAATGTATTTTAATTAAAGATATTGAAAATGAAAAAGTGCTCGGTATTCATATGATTGGTGCTAAAGTAACAGAATTGATTAATGAAGCAGCTCTATTTACATTTATGAATGGCTCAACTGAAGAATTAGCAACTACTGTACATGCACATCCATCTATAGGAGAAGTGCTTATGGAATTAGGACTAAAATCTGAGAATCGTGCTATTCACGTCTAAAGAGGAGAGATTAGATGTTAGATTATAAGACTGTCGGATTAACGCATGAAGACTTAAAAGAAATTTATAAATGGATGTTATTAGGAAGAAAAATTGACGAAAGAATGTGGTTACTAAACCGTGCGGGTAAATTGCCATTCGTCATTAGTTGCCAAGGTCAAGAAGCAACTCAAATTGGTACATATTTTGCTTTGAAAGATGAAGATGTATTAGCACCTTACTATAGAGATTTAGCTCTAGTAACTGCGCGTGGTATTTCAGCTGAAGAATCTATGTTAGCTGCATTTGCAAAACAAGGTGATACGTCAAGTGGTGGTAAGCAAATGCCTTCACACTTCAGTAAAAAAGATTTAAATATCCTAACACAAGGATCATGTGTTACTACACAAGTGCTGCATGCAGTTGGAGCAAGTTTGTCATTAAAAATGGATGGCAAAAAAAGTATTGCTCTTGCGACTCTTGGTGAAGGTAGTACGAGTCAAGGTGATTTTCATGAAGCTATGAATTTTGCAGGTGTCCATAAATTACCTTATATTTGTATCATTGAAAATAATAAATACGCTATCTCAGTACCAAGTCACTTGCAATATGCGACAGATGACCTGTCGTCAAGAGCAGCAGGTTATGGTGCTTTTGGAGAACAAGTTGATGGTAATGACCCAATAGCTGTTTATGAAGCTGTTAAGCGTGCAAGAGAACGTGCAATAAATGGTGAAGGACCAACCTTGATTGAAGCTCTATGTAGTAGGTTGACGCCTCACTCATCAGATGATGATGATAATTATCGTCCTTCAGATGAAATGAAACTTGAAAAAGAAAATGACTGTATGATTAAATTCAAAGAATATTTAGTTGAAAATGAAGTTGCTAATGATGCGTGGTTTAATCAAATTGAAGAAGAAATTAAACAGGAAATAAATACTGCTACAAAAAATGCTGAAAAAGCACCTTATCCACTACCTGAAGAAGCTTTAACACATGTATATGATCAAGGAGGCGAAAAAAATGCCTAAGTTATCTTATCTTGATGCAATTAATCAAGCAATGGACCAAGCAATGGAAAAAGACAATAATGTATTTGTAATTGGAGAAGACGTTGGCCTTAAAGGTGGCGTATTTGGTGCTACTAAAAATCTATATAATAAATACGGTAATGGCAGAGTGTTAGATTCACCATTAGCAGAATCTAATATTGTGGGTGCTTCAATTGGAGCGGCTATGATGGGAAAAAGACCTGTAGCAGAAATTCAATTTGCTGAGTATATCGTTCCAGCGACTAATCAAATCATTAATGAAGCTGCAAAAATTAGATATAGATCAAATAATGATTGGGATTGTCCGCTTACGATAAGAAGTCCTTTTGGTGGAGGAATTCACGGTGCGCTTTATCATTCCCAAAGTATTGAAAGTATATTTTGTTCAACTCCAGGTTTAAGAGTTGTTATTCCATCAAGTCCATATGATGCTAAAGGCCTATTACTTGCATCAATAGAAGACAACGATCCTGTATTGTATTTTGAACATAAAAAAGCTTATCGATTATTAAAAGAAGAAGTACCTGAAGAATACTATACTGTGCCATTAGATAAAGCGGATGTTAAACGAGAAGGATCTGATATTACAGTGTTTACGTATGGTTTATGTGTAAACTATGCACTTCAAGCAGCTGAAATATTATCAACAGAAGGTATCGATGCTGAAATTGTGGATTTACGTTCAATATATCCATTAGATAAAGAAACTATTATTAATTGTGCGAAAAAGACTGGTAAAGTATTGGTTGTTACAGAAGACAATTTAGAAGGTAGTGTTATAAGTGAAGTTTCAGCTATAATAGCTGAAAACTGTTTGTTTGACTTAGATGCGCCAATAGCAAGACTTGCAGGTCCAGACGTACCAGCTATGCCATTTTCACCGCCAATGGAAGACTTCTTTATGATGAATCCAGAGAAAATAGAACAAAAAATGAGAACATTAGCTGAATTTTAGGAGGTTAAATTATGGACGTAAAGATGCCGAAACTTGGAGAAAGTGTTCATGAAGGTACAATCGAACAATGGTTAGTTAAACCCGGAGATACGATTGAAGAATATGATGCATTATGTGAAGTGATTACAGATAAGGTTACAGCTGAAGTACCTTCAACATATAGTGGTACAATTAAAGAAATCGTTGTCGAAGCAGGCGAAACTGTTGATGTTGGGACTATTATTTGTCGTATGGAAGTAGAAGGCGATATTCCAACAGATGAAAATGTTGGTTCTTCTGAAGTAGTTCATGATAGCTTACAAGTAGCAGAAACTGATCAAGAAGATAATGTTGCTAACAAAAATAATTCAGATAATAAATTAAATAATGGTCAATATTCACCTGTTGTATTTAAATTAGCAAGTGAAAACAACATTAATTTAGAGAATGTAAAAGGTACTGGCAACCTAGGTAGAGTGACAAAGAAAGATATTTTAAATGCGATTGAAAATGGTACGGTTGATGTATCTAACACTCAACAAAATGTTGAAGAAAAAACGACTGAAGTATCCAATGCGAGTTTCCAAAACGTATCAAACGAAAGTACAAATATACCTGGAGATTCTGTTCCTATAAATGGCGTAAGAAGAGCAATAGCTAATAAAATGGTTCAAAGTGTTAATGAAATTCCACATGCTTGGATGATGGTTGAAGTAGACGCTACAGATCTTGTTAAAACAAGACAGCATCATAAAACTTCCTTCAAGCAAAATGAAGGTTATAATTTAACATTTTTCGCATTTTTTGTTAAAGCTGTAGCAGAAGGTTTGAAAAAATATCCAATGCTTAATAGTACTTGGGCGAATGATGAAATTAAAATTCATAAAGATATAAACGTTTCTATAGCAGTTGCAAGTGAAGATAAATTATACGTTCCAGTTATTAAAAATGCAGATGATAAATCTATTAAAGGTATTGCAAAAGAAATAAATGATTTAGCTACTAGAGGTAGAAAACATCAACTCACTTCTCAAGATATGCAAGGTGGAACTTTCACTGTGAATAATACAGGTTCATTTGGATCTGTTTCTTCTATGGGAATTATTAATTACCCTCAAGCAGCTATTTTACAAGTAGAATCAATAGTAAAAAGACCAGTCGTTGTAAATGATATGATTGGCATACGCGATATGGTCAATTTATCTTTATCAATTGATCATAGAATATTAGATGGTTTAATGGCTGGTGAATTTTTGAAATATGTAAAAGAAAGAATACAAAGCATGACTGTTGAGAACACTTCTATATATTAATGAAACCTTGTCATTGTTTTAACTTTAATTCTCCTGTAAAATAGACTTATCTATTATTACAGGAGGCTTTTTATATGGAAATGGATTTCAATTTATATATGAATGATGTAGTCAGTTCTGCTCGAAATGAGATTGAATCAGCAGGTTACAAACAATTAACATCAAAAGAAGAAGTTGAAGAAACTTTTAATAAACCAGGAACAACATTTGTGATGGTAAATTCAGTTTGTGGATGTGCAGGTGGTATAGCTAGACCAGCAGCTCAACACGCACTACACTATGATAAATTACCTGATCAATTAGTTACAGTATTCGCTGGTCAAGATAAAGAAGCTACAGAAACTGCTAGAGATTACTTTGAAGGTTATCCACCATCAAGTCCATCATTTGCATTTCTTAAAGATGGAAAAATTGTTAAAATGATTGAAAGACATGAAATTGAAGGACATGATCCAATGAGTGTTATTACAAACATTCAAGCATTATTTGAAGAACATTGTGCAGAATTATAAAGGATTGGTTAATTTCCTATGCAAATAAAACCGTATAGAATTGGTTATAGAACTTTAAAGACTGCCTTAGGGATGACATTAGCTGTCATCCTTTCTCAGTTAATAGGATTAGATAATTACGCTTCAAGTGCAATTCTCGTTGTACTTTGCATTAAAGATACAAGGATCAAGTCTTTTGAAGCAGCTATATATCGTTTTATAGCGTGTTTCATAGCGATAATGATAGGATCTGTATTTTTCACATATTTAGGTAGCACACCTATAATATTAGGGATAATGGTTTTATTATTTATTCCAGTCACAGTTATGGTAGGCGTTCAAGAAGGAATTGTAACGAGTTGTGTTATAATTTTACATTTATACATGGCTAAAACAATTGATTTTCACTTAATCATAAATGAAATTTTATTACTAATTATAGGTATCGGTATTGCATTAATCATGAATATGTTTATGCCTAGTTTAGATCATAAACTCAATCAATATAAAAGAAAAATTGAAGATGACTTTATTATTATTACTTTTGTATTTAGTGAATCCTTAAAAGACCCTAACAAAAAAATAAATACACCTTCATTTGATCAAGTATCTCAAAATATTAAAAAAGCTAAATCATTAGCGTTCAGAGAAGTTAAAAATCATTTTGTTAGAAATGAAAATTCTTACTATCATTATTTTGATATGAGACAAGAACAACTCTCATTATTGAAACGCATGAAAAATTTGATTGAATCAATGCAACACAGTAATCACGCTCATTATTTATGTAGTGAATTAATGCTTGATGTTTCTCAGAATGTTCAAAGTAAAGATTACTCATTAATGAGATTGCATAGTTTATACGAAATAAAAATTAAATTACAATCTATAGACTTACCTAGAACTCATGAAGAACTCGAAAGTATAGCAGCACTCATTCAATTATTAAATGAAGTTGAGGAATATTTATTAATCAAATCACAATTTGGTAGTTTGAAAAAATAGTAAGTTTATAAGTTAATATTTTAAAAAAATCACCCAATCCGAAAATGAATTCAATGGATTGGGTGATTTATTTTGAGAAAGATAATTATATCTCGCTATTTTTAGTTTATGATAGTAGAAATGGCAAAACACCAGATAGTACTAATGCTGCAACTATTGCTACTAACATTACTATGATGACTATTTTACGAACTTTCTTGTTTAGCATGGAAACCCTCACTTTGAACAATAATTTTGTATATATTTATTAACTATTATACACTAGTTAATGAGATATTTAAATAAATGAAATGAGGGACCATCATGATCAATGAAGAAAGATTACTTAATACATTCTTAGAATTAATAAAAGTTGATTCTGAAACTAAAAATGAAAGAAAAATTGCTGACTTACTTAAACAAAAATTTACTGAACTAGGTTTAGAAGTTAAAGAAGATGATTCAGCAACTGAAACGGGTTATGGGGCAGGAAACCTAATATGTAAATTAAAAGGTCAGGATAGTAGCAAAACTCCAATTTATTTTACAAGCCATATGGACACAGTAACTCCTGGGAATAATATTGAACCGGAACTACGTGAAGATGGTTATATATATTCAAAGGGTGAAACAATCTTAGGATCAGATGACAAAGCTGGATTGGCAGCGATATTAGAAGCAATCAAAGTTATGCAAGATGACAATATCAAGCATGGAGATATTGAATTTATCATTACTGTTGGCGAAGAATCAGGACTAGTAGGTGCTAAAGCATTAAACCCTGAAGACATAAATGCTAAATTTGGTTATGCAATTGATGCTCCTGGTAAAGTTGGAACAACAGTTGTTGCAGCTCCAACTCAAGCTAAAATTGAAACAATTATTAAAGGAAAAACTGCTCATGCTGGATTAGAACCAGAAAAAGGAGTATCTGCAATAAATATTGCTGCTAAAGCTATTAGTCATATGAGTTTAGGAAGAATTGATGAAGAAACGACTGCTAATATTGGTAGATTTGAAGGTGGTACAGCTACTAATATCGTTAGTGACCACGTATATATACTTGCAGAAGCTAGATCATTAAATGACGAAAAAATGAATCAACAAGTATCACATATGAAAGAAGCTTTTGAAAAAACAGCAGAAGAATTTGGTTGTACTGCTGAAGTAAATGTACAAATCATGTACCCAAGCTTTAATTTATCTGAAAAAGATGAAGTTGTAAAATTAGCTATTAAAGCGTCAGAAAAAATAGGTCGTCAACCAGAACTTGTAAAATTAGGTGGCGGTTCAGATGGTAATATTATAAGTGGATTTGGAATACCTACTGTAGTATTAGGTGTTGGTTACGAATATATTCATACTAAAAATGAACGTATGCCAGTTGAAGAATTACAAAAAATTACAGAGCAAATAGTCGCAATATCTGAATTAGCATAAAAAACACTAATGTAAACGTATTCATTTAATTTTAAGGTGCTATAAGACGCGAAACCAATTCAAATTATGTTAAAATATACTAGAAAATGAAAAAAAGTGAGGTTAATTTCATGACACAACAAATAGGCGTAGTTGGTTTAGCTGTAATGGGTAAAAACTTGGCTTGGAATATTGAATCACGTGGCTACTCAGTCTCAGTATATAACCGTTCTAAAGAAAAAGTCGACCAAATGGTTGAAGAATCAAAAGGCAAAAATATACATCCGAACTATTCTATTGAAGAATTCGTAGATTCATTAGAGAAACCAAGAAAAATTTTACTTATGGTAAAAGCTGGTGAAGCAACAGATAAAACGATTGATAGCTTATTACCATTATTAGATAAAGGCGATATTCTTATTGATGGTGGAAACACGAACTATTTAGATACTATTCGTAGAAATCAATTCTTAGACGAGAGTGGAATAAACTTCATCGGTACTGGCGTTTCAGGTGGAGAAGAAGGTGCATTAACTGGACCTTCAATCATGCCTGGTGGACAGAAAGAAGCTTATGATTTGGTAGCACCAATTTTAGAAAGTATTTCTGCAAAAGCATCTGACGGATCACCATGTGTGACATACGTTGGACCAGATGGTGCGGGACACTATGTGAAAATGGTGCATAACGGTATTGAATATGCAGATATGCAATTAATTGCAGAAAGTTATGACTTAATGAAACGTGTATTACACATGGATCATAAAGAAATTGCAGAAACATTTAAGTCATGGAATACTGGCGAATTAGAAAGTTATCTTATCGAAATTACTGGTGAAATCTTTAACAAATTAGATGAAGATGGAACACCATTAGTTGAAAAAATTATGGATAAAGCTGGACAAAAAGGTACTGGTAAATGGACTTCAATTAATGCTTTAGAATTAGGAATTCCATTGACTATTATTACTGAATCAGTATTTGCTAGATTTATTTCATCATTTAAAGATGAAAGAGTTAAAGCAAGCACTGCATTTAATCCAGAAGTTACAGAATTCGATGGAGATAAAGAGGCATTCTTAGAACAAATCAGACAAGCACTTTATATGAGTAAAATTTGTGGTTATGCTCAAGGGTTTGCTCAAATGAAAACTGCGAGTGAAACAAATAACTGGGACTTGAAATTAGGCGAATTAGCTATGATTTGGAGAGAAGGTTGTATCATTCGTGCTCAATTCTTACAAAAAATCAAAGAAGCTTATGATAATGATAAAGATTTAACGAACTTATTATTAGATCCATACTTCAATGATATTGTTGCTAAATATCAAGGTTCATTAAGAGAAGTGTCAGCAACAGCTATAAAAGCTGGTATTGCAACACCAGGTTTCTCTTCAGCTGTAAACTATTTCGATAGTTATAGATCAGAAGATTTACCAGCCAACTTAATTCAAGCACAACGTGATTACTTTGGTGCACATACTTATGAGCGCAAAGATAAAGAAGGTATTTTCCACACTGAGTGGACTAAATAAATAGAGTTTGGAACATATTTCCTAACTCAAAATAAATAAGCATATCACTAAACTGATTTTTTAAAGTTTACAGTGATATGCTTATTTTTTATAAAATCTTTCGATTTTGTTCGTGCATTTGCCAGAGTGTATGGTTCGAGCCTGTAGTCTCTCACGCATACTATTCCCTCAGGCGTCCGCACTTTACAAAATCGTTAACAGTATCTATTTATATAAAATCTTTTGATTTTGTACGTGCATTTGCCAGAGGGTATGGTTCGAGCCTGTAGTCTCTCGCGCATACTATTTCCTCAGGCGTCAGCACTACAAAATCGTGATAAATAATTATTTTTATACAAAAAAGCACTTTCGTATAATTTAATTAATAATAATAAAAACTAAATTAACGAGGTGCTTTCACTTATCATTTTGATTAATTCAATCTTTTATGATCGATTGGAACCCATAGTTGTACTTTTGATATTTCCTGATTAAAGTTAACATCTAATGGGTAAACTTCTACGTAAAAGTCATCATGCAAATAGGGCATTTTAAGTTGCCATTGATTTTCAATATGGTGCCAGGCTTCACTTACTACAAAATCTAATTCACCTTGTAAATTAAATGTTGCGAAGTGATGTCCAGGTAAATAATAATTATCTAAATGACCTGGGTAGCGATCACTAGGAACACCCACAAATACTTCTAGTCCATCTATAAGTGGTCTTCTAACAATAAATAATTGATGGGGTTTTACATCATTATATTTAATGAAATCTTCGATATATTTATTTTCTAATAACATTTCTAATAAATCAGGTATTAAAAAATGATTATCTAGTTCGTTTGAATGATAATGATGATTCTTACCAACTAATTTTAAATCATCTTTATACTGTAATGAATAATTTAAAGGTTCCGTCTCAGTTGCTGTTAACTTTATAGATACACGTTTTTTGATTTTTAACATAGATTGATGTGTCTTTGTTTGTAAAGGACTTATACCATGATATTCATTATAATCATGTGCGAAAGTGTTAGCGTCTTTATAGCCATACTTAAGTGCAATATCTAGTATTCTTGAGTGACCACCAAGTATATCAAAAGCCGCTTCTGTCATTTTTCTCGCATTTTGATATTCAATAGGCGTCATACCAATCACCATTGTAAATGTTTGATTCAAATGAAATGGTGATTTGTCTACATGTTCACTTAAAGTTTGCAAATCAATATTGCTCAGTAAATGGTCTTCTATGTACACAATCGCTCTCTGTAAAACTTTAATTACTTCCAATGTTCAGTCACTCCTGTTGGTAGAAAGATTAGTTAATATCGTCCCACCATTTAAATCCATCGATAGACAATAATAGCTGACTTTTTATTGGTCCATTAGTGCCAGCTCTATAATTTGGGAATGGTGCTTTATCATTGTCCCACACATTTTGTATTACATCTACATATTTCCATGTAGCTTTTAGTTCTTCCCAATGAGTGAAGTTGGTAGCATCGCCTTTAAGACAATCAAATATTAGATTCTCATATGCATCTACGGTGTTCATTTTATCTTGAGCACTCATTGAATATGATAATTGTACTGGTTCAGTTTCAATGCCTTGAACTTGTTTTTTAGCATTTAAATGTAATGATAAACCTTCATTAGGTTGGATGTTGATAACTAATAAATTTGATTCTAATTCTGAATCACGGTCATAATATAAGTTCATAGGTACTTCTTTAAATTCAACAATAACTTGAATACCTTTTTTCTTCATTCTTTTACCAGTTCTAATAAAGAATGGTACGCCAGCCCATCTAAAGTTATCGATTAATAATTTACCTGCAACGAAAGTAGGTGTGTTAGAATCATCAGCCACTTTCTCTTCTTCTCTATAACTTTTAACTTGTTCTCCGTCAATTTGACCTTTGTCATATTGTCCTCTAACAAAGTTTTGTTTTACTTCTGATTCATTTAGAGGTCTTATAGAACGTAAAACTTTTACTTTTTCATTTCTAACGTCTTCACTATTTAAACTAATAGGGGGTTCCATTGCTAATAAAGCTACCATTTGTAACATGTGATTTTGGAACATATCTTTAAGTGCGCCACTATTTTCATAATAGCCTCCACGATCTTCGACACCTAAAATTTCAGATGAAGTTACTTGTACGTTTGAAATGTATTTATTATTCCATAATGGTTCAAACATAGCATTAGCAAATCTTAACACTTCAATGTTCTGAACCATATCTTTGCCTAAGTAGTGGTCTATTCTATATATTTCTTCTTCTTTAAATGATCGTCTTATTTGTATATTTAATTCTTCTGCAGATGCTAAATCAGTACCAAAAGGTTTTTCTATAATTAATCTTTTGAAACCGTCAGTCTCAGTTAAGCCAGATGATTTTAAGAAGTCAGTTACAGTTCCGAAAAATTGAGGTGCCATAGCTAGATAAAATAATCTATTGCCTTCTAATTGATATTTAGAATTTAATTCATTTGAAAAAGTTAATAACGCTTCATAACTAGAAGGGTCACTCACATCATGTGATTGATAAAATACATGTTCCATAAATTCATCTAATTTATCTGTATCTTGAACATGCTTTTCTACTGAAATTTTAATTTCATTTCTGAATTTTTCAGTAGACCAATCTCTTCGTCCAACACCAATAATTGCAATGTGGTCATCTAGTTGGTTTTGTTGATATAAATGAAAAATAGATGGGAATAATTTACGATGACTTAAATCACCTGTTGCCCCAAATATTGTAATTAAACATGGGATATTTTTAGTTTCGGTTGTCATTTATTTACCTCGATTCTCTAACTTTGTTGCTATTTACAATATCATTTATTATAACATGTTACTAATTGATATTCTTCAATTTAAACTGTTAATTTTCAATTTATTCAGTAATTTGTATAATAACAGGTTTATTTATGTATTTTTATAAATCGCAGTTAAGAACATGTTATAATAATTTCGTAAGGAGGAAGACGATGGAACTAACATTTTTAGGCACAAGTGCCGGACTACCGACTAAAGAAAGAAATACACAATCTATTGCCTTTAATTGCCTTCCACATGAAAATCAAATTTGGTTATTTGATGTAGGAGAAGCAACTCAGCACAGAATATTGCATACAGGCATAAAGCTGGGTAAGGTAAGTCACATATTTATAACGCACTTACATGGTGATCATATATTTGGATTACCTGGATTATTAACGAGTCGTTCCTTCCAAGGTGGTAAAGATAAACCGTTAACGATAATAGGGCCAAAAGGAATTGCAAAATTTATTCATACGGCTCTAGAAATATCACAATCAAATTTAAATTATCAAATTACAGTAAATGAGTTTAATACAGAAACTGAATTAAATGTAGATAGTTTTCATATTCAAGCTTTGCCTTTAAAGCATGGTATTTTATCTGTTGGTTATAGAATTACAGCACCAGACATAGAAGGTAAATTAGATGTAGAAAAGCTTAAGGCTTTAGGTATTGAACCTGGCCCAAAATATCAAGAAGTTAAAGCTAATGAAACATTCGAATATAATAATCAAACTTATCAATCAAAAGATTTCAAGGGACCAAAGAAGAAAGGTAAAGTTATCACGATATTTGGAGATACTATGCCTTGTCAAAATGAACTAATTCTAGCTAAAGATGCAGACGTAATAGTGCATGAAACGACATATATAGAAGGCGATAAAAATTTAGCTAATTCTTATTTTCATAGTCATATTGATGATGTATTTCAATTAATGAGAGATGAAAACGTTAAAAAAGGATTGTTCACACATTTATCTAATCGATATGAACTAGAAGATATAAAAGAAATAGAACAATCCTTAATAAAAAATACAGATCAAGAATTTTACTTTGTAAAAGATTATGATCATTTTCAAATATAAATAAGAAGTCTTCTATAAATATGTAGTAATAACTATTGAGATAAAAACAGATTAGGCTTAATCGAAAAAAAGATGAAAGTATCGTATTGATACTTTCATCTTTTTTATTAATCTTCTTCAGCTTCAGCAAGCTCGATACTTCTTTTTACAGCAGCATTCAAACAATCTAAGAAAACAGCTTCGATATCATGATTACTTAAAGCATTTAATCCTGCTTGTGTTGTACCACCTTTAGATGTAATGTTTTTACGTAATTGATCCATTTTTAAATCTGAACGTTCGATCATTTTACCTGTACCAATAATTAATTCTTTTATAGACTCTTCAACTTGTGATTGTTCGATACCAAGTTTAGTACCAGCATTTACATATTGTTCAAATACGTGGTATAGAAATGCAGGACCACTACCTGTAATGGCAGTTACTTGATGTAAATGGTCTTCTTTTACTTCTAAAGCAGTACCAAATGCTTCGATAAGCGTTAATACTTCTTGTTTAGAATTTGGACCAAAGTTAGTTGAGAAGCTAATTCCTGTAACAGAATGCCCAACGTGTGCATTTGTATTCGGCATAATTCGTGCTATTGGATTTTCAACTTGCAAATTCTCTCTAATATAACTAATTGGTAAACCAGCCATAATTGAAATGAATTTGTTGTCTTTTGTGATGTAAGGTTTAATACGTTCAGCTAATTTTAAAAAGTCATAAGGCTTAGTACTTAAGAAAACATAATCAGCATCTTTTAATAATTCTTCATCATCATAGCTATAACTCACGCCTAATGTGTCATGATAACCTTCTAATTTTTCCAGATTAGATTTGTTTGTTAAAAAAATATTTTCAGGCTCAATTGATTTACTGTTTACTATTCCTGTAAAAATTGCATTTGCCATATTACCAGATCCATAAAAAACTATTTTCATAATAAAACCACTCACTTCCATAAGAATTCATTTTAATTATAAAGTAATTAAAACTTATGTCAAAAGTGCTTGTATATAATTTAGCAGTTAGAAAAATTTGTGATACATTAAATATAATAAGCAAAAAAGGATGATTGTATTGCTAGGTAAACATTATATGCTAACAGGAGCAACGGGTTCATTAGGAGAAAATATAATTCAAGCTCTCAATAAACATGGAGCATATGTATCAATAATTGTTAGAAACAAAGAAAAAGCAAATAAGTTAAAAGCTAAATATAAAAATATATTAGATGTATATATACTAAATATGAATGATTTAACTCAAATTGAATCTTTTATAGTATCAGAAAATATAAAATATGATGGCATTATTAATAATGCAGGGTTAGGTTATTTTAAATCAAACGAAGCGCATACTACTGAAGAAATTAAGGAAATATATAATATCAACCTCATAAATCTTATTATTTTAATAAATAAAATTATGCCTAATTTAAAAAGAGGTTCCTCAATAGTGAACATTTCGTCTATTTCTGCAAAGGTAACAACGCCATACGGAAGTCATTATGCGGCATCTAAAGCAGCTTTAAGTAGTTTTACGAACGCACTTAGATTAGAAAGAGAAGATTTGCATGTTCTAACAGTTCATCCGGGTCCATTTAAGTCTCAATTTCATTTAAAAGCGGATCCTACAGGAACATTTCAAAAACTTACAAAAAATATTCAACTTGATGTCGATGAATTAGCAGAAAATATTGTTAGAGGAATGATAAAAAAGAAAATAGAAATTAATGAACCACAGTGGATGGATTTTGGTTTGAGATTTTATCAATTAGCGCCAAGAACATTCGAAAAGATATTTAAAAAAGGGTTTTTAAGCAAAAAAATATAAAACACGCTCAATCCAAAATAAATGAATTTGGATTGAGCGTGTTTTGTTTGTCTTAAATTTTATGATAAGTGATTTGTATACTCTAGATTCTTAACGATTGCTCTTGCATGTTTGATTTCTTTTTCTGTTAATGATTGGTTATAGTTTTGAATACTATCTTTAAGTTGATCTGGTGAGCTTGCACCTGTAATAATTGACCCGAGTGCATTGAAAGACTTCAAATAATTGAAAGTGACTGCTGACAAATTATCATATTCTTTATTGAGCTGAGAAATCGTGTCTGAAAGATCATTATAATTGTATTCTAATAAACCATCTTTGAATTTTTTATTTAGTATTTCAGTGGATTTGCCTGTTAATAAACCTTTGGATACTGGGCCTCTCGCTAATATTTTTACATCATGTTGATCTATTTTTTCTAATAAATCTTCTGGTCTATTATCTAAAAGACTAAATTGCATCATGATTGACTCAATATTACTATTTTCTAAATAATAATCAATGACGTTTGGTCGGATAGAAGAAATACCATATGCTTTAATTAAACCTTCTTCTTTCAATCTTTCAAATGCTTCGATTGATTCGTCTTTATTATCTTCAATTGTACCACCATGTAACATATATAAATCTAATTGTTCAATGTTTAATCTTTGTAATGATGCTTTAATGCTATTCATTATATGCTCTTTAGAAGGATCCCAAAAGTGTTCTTTTGTTTCTTTGTTAAAATGATTTCCAACTTTCGAACCTATAACAATACCATTTTGATCTTGATATTTCTTTAAAATTTTTCCTACTATTTTTTCATTTTCACCGAAATCATATAAGTCTGCTGTATCAAAATAAGTGATACCTTGTTGAATGGCTTCATCTATAATTGTTTCAGCATGATTTGAATCTGTGCCTAAACTCATACAACCTAAGCCAACTTCTGAAATTTCAATGCCACTTTTTAATATATTTTTTTGCATATTGAAGCTCCTTTCGCTACACTTTATATATTAAGTTTAGCAGATAAATTATTTAAATGAAAAGAGGGGCACTTGAATGAAATTAACAGAAGAAACGATATCGAAAGAAAATATATATAATGGAAGAATTATCAACCTTGAAAAGCATAAAGTTAAATTACCAAATGGTAAAACAAGTGAACGTGAAATTGTTTTACATAATGGGGCAGTTTCAGTACTAGCAATAACACCAGAAAATGAAGTTATTGTTGTAGAGCAGTTTAGAAAAGCTATGGAGAAAACTTTGATTGAAATACCAGCCGGTAAATTAGAAGTTGGAGAAGAAAGAGAAAGTGCTGCTTTACGTGAATTAGAAGAAGAAACAGGTTATATAGCTGATAAATTAGAACTTATAGGTGAAGTTTATGGGTGCCCAGGATTTTGTAACGAAAAAGTGAGTATATATATCGCTAAAGATTTAACGGAAGGAAAAGTTAATTTAGACGAAGACGAATTTCTACACTTAAGTAAAATACCAGTAGAAAAAATTAAATCACTTTTATTGTCACAAGAGATTGAAGATGCTAAGACAATGATCGCATTTCAATACTTATTACTAAATTATAATCATTCTAAATAAAAGGGCATTTTCTCTTGCTTTTTAATCATATTATTGGTATTTTAGTATACGAATACAATTCTAATTGATAATGATTTTATTTAAGAAAGAAGGTGTCAAGTTGGAAGAACGTATACAACGTGTGAAAGAACAATTACACAAAGCTTCCTACAAACTAACGCCGCAAAGAGAAGCGACAGTTAGAGTACTACTTGAGAATGAAGCCGATCATTTAAGTGCGGAAGATGTTTACTTAAAAGTTAAAGATAAGGCACCTGAGATTGGATTAGCAACTGTTTATCGAACACTTGAACTTTTAGCTGAACTAAAAGTAGTTGATAAAATTAACTTTGGTGATGGCGTTGCAAGATTTGATTTGAGAAAAGAAGGTGCAAAACATTTCCATCATCATATGGTATGTATGGAATGTGGAGCAGTTGATGAAATTGAAGAAGATTTATTAGAAGACGTTGAACGTCGTGTTGAGAAAGAATTTAACTTTAAAATTTTGGACCATCGATTGACTTTCCATGGTGTTTGTCATAGATGTCGTGAAGAATAAATCTATATATTTTGACGTTACTAAAAGAAGTTACATACTGATTTTAGTGATGTCTTTTTTTATGGTAAAATAGTGACAATAACGAGGTGAGTATATGGATCAAATCATAAATGAATTCATAGATTTTATAAGATTAGAAAAAGGGTTAAGTCAAAATACAATTCAATCTTATAAACGAGATTTAACACAATATAATAAATATATAAATGAGCATAAAGTTAGTCACATTGATAATATAGACCGTATTGTTATTCAAAAATATTTTGCTCATTTAAAAGAAGAAGGAAAATCTTCTAAAACAATTGCTAGATTAGCAGCTACTATAAGAAGCTTTCACCAGTTTGCAATTAGAGAAAAGTATGCTGTAAAAGATCCAACAATTCTTATTGAAACACCGAAATACGAACAAAAACTTCCAGATGTCTTAAGTGAAGAAGAAGTTAACCAGTTACTTACATTTACGCATATCACAAACGAGAGAGACGAACGTGATAGAGCAATGCTTGAATTACTATATGGTACAGGCGTAAGGGTAACAGAGCTCATTCAATTAAAAGTAGAAGATGTAAATTTGACAATGGGTTTTATAAGAGTATTTGGTAAAGGGAATAAAGAAAGAATTGTACCTCTTGGTGATCATTTAATGGCTGTGTTGAAACGTTATATACAAGAAGTGAGACCGAATTTATTGAAGAAACAAATAACAGATGTATTATTTTTAAATGCTAGAGGTACAGCTTTAACTCGTCAAGGATTTTGGAAAATATTAAAAAAAATCGGATTTGAAAAAGGTATTACTAAAACTTTAACGCCACATACTTTACGGCATTCGTTTGCAACACATTTGTTAGAAAATGGAGCAGACCTTAGAGCTGTTCAAGAAATGTTAGGACACTCTGACATTTCAACAACTCAGCTCTACACACATATTTCTAAAAAACAAATAAGAGATATGTACTTGAATTACCATCCGAGAGCAAAAAAGGAGATTAAGCATGAAGAATAATAAATCACAAAATAATGAAACGAAAAAATATAGAACATTAGCTGTTCTATTAACTTTTGCAATAGTGTGGGGATTTGTTTATTGGTTATTTATAGTTTAGAATGACGTTGGTTGTAAGCTGAATTTCTGCTTTCTATAACTTCCGTACGGTCACGAAGCAGATGATGATGCTTAATATAATCTGATACATCTTTATTATAGTTAAAATCAAAGTCATCATAAGTACTTTCTAAAGCTTGGTAACATGCTTTAGTTAATGGAAGCTGTATATTGCGATATACTTTACCTTGATCAATTCGCATGATTTGCGACTTAATAATTGATACATAAGGTGTCTTTTCAATACCTAAGTGGTGAAATTCATCATTAGCCTCTGCGTTTTGCAAAGATTTTTTATATGTTTTAAGTGCGCCAGTAATATTTCCACGTCTATAGTGATAACAAGCAGTAGAAAATAATATTAAACTAACTATTGAGTCGTTTTTACTAAAATTCTCATATTCTTTCCAATGTTCTTCTAAAATATCGTGACATTCAAAGTAATGTCTTAAGACATGGAAATGATAATGAAATGACATAACTTGTGTTTCCATTTTAAATCCCTCTTAGCATAGAATCTTTATATGTAATCATGGTATAATAATTTTTAGGTTTATGCACGTAAAAGGAATAGAAATGAGGAAGTTTTAAATGTATGAAGTAAAACTTGATGCCTTTGAAGGACCTTTGGATTTATTACTTCATTTAATACAGAAATACGAAATTGATATTTATGATATACCAATGAAGGAACTTACAGAACAATATTTAAGTTATATACATCAAATGAAGATATTAGAAATTAATGTGGCAAGTGAGTATTTAGTTATGGCATCAGAATTGTTAATGATAAAAAGTAAATTATTATTGCCTACACAACCTTCTGACATTGATGAATTTGAAGATGATCCAAGGGAAGATTTAGTTAAACAGTTAATAGAATATCAAAATTATAAAGAATATGCAGAATTGTTAAATGTTAAAAAGAATGATAGAGAACATATATTTATTAAAAAACCTGCAGATTTGTCCAAATTTGAAGCGGTACACGATAAACGTGCACCATTAGATTTAGATATGACGGATTTAATTATTGCATATCAACGAACAAAGAGAAGACAGAGATTTAATAAACCACAGCATGTAACTGTGAGTGAAGATAGTTATACAATTGAGATGGCTACTGCAAATGTTAAAGATCAACTCTCGCGTTGTAAAAGTTTTAATTTTTTCGAAACTTTACCACCTGATTTGAATACAAATGTTTTAGTAACAATGTTTTTAGCAATATTAGAAATGATGAAATTAAGACAAATTGATGTTTTTCAACAATATCAATTTGGAGAAATAACTATAAATCGAGGCGTGAACTATGTCAGTGAGTAAATTAGGATTATTAGAAGGATTATTATATTCATTAGGTGATGAAGGAATTGAAACAAACCAATTATGCGAATTGCTGGAAATTACACCATCACAATTGAAAGATTTAGCCGCTGAATATGAAAGAGAAACATTGCAAATTATATTTTATGGTAACAAGTGTATTTTAACTGCTAAACCAGTTATGCATGCATATCTTGAAAAGTTAATGATAGACAATATGAATACTAAGTTATCGCAAGCAGCTTTAGAAACTTTATCAATTATTGCATATAATCAACCTGTTACAAGAAGTGATATTGAAGTAATTAGAGGCGTGAATTCCGACGCTTCTGTAAAAACATTAATTGCTAAAGGTGTAGTAGAATCAAAACATAATGAACAATCTAGAAGTCAATTACTTTATACAACTGATTACTTTTTAAATGTTTTTGGTCTTACTTCTTTAGACGATTTACCTAAATCAACGAACGAAGAAAATGAACAAGAAGAAATGGATTTGTTTTTTAGTAGCATGAATGAAAAACAAAATAATGAGGAGCAATAAATATGAGCGAAGAATTAGAAAGATTACAAAAAGTAATCGCAAAAAGTGGATATACTTCACGTAGAAAAGCTGAAAAATTAATCGAAGAAGGACTTGTATATGTCAATCATAAACAAGTTAAAGAACTAGGTACTAAAGTGAGAGATTCAGATTATATAGAAGTTGAAGGTATTCCTTTAGAAATGCCTGATAAATTATATATATTATTCCATAAACCAACAAAAGTAATCACAAGCGTATCTGATGATAAAGGTAGAACAGTTGTAACAGATTTTTTCAAAGAAATTAAAGCAAGAATTTTTCCTGTTGGTCGTTTAGATTATGATACTTCTGGATTACTAATTTTAACAAATGATGGGGAATTCACTAATTTAATGACACATCCTCGTTATAAAATTCAAAAAAAATATGTAGCGAAATTAAAAGGCTATTTATTGAGAGAAGAAGTTAAACAACTAGAAAAAGGGATACAACTTGAAGATGGTTTAACACAACCAGCAATCGTTAAAGTGAAAAGTCAGGATAAAGAACGCAATGTAACACATGTTGAAATTACGATTACTGAAGGTAGAAATCGACAAGTTAGAAGAATGTTTAGTCACTTTGGACATGAAGTTGTAAAACTATCACGAGTTGAATATGGACCTTTAAATTTAAAAGGGTTAAATGCAGGTCAAGGTAGAACAATGTCACCACATGAAATAAAAGTATTAAGACATTTAGCACAAGACGGTAAATAAACTGTAAACGTTCACAATAATGCCACTAATCTGCTTTTTAGTCATGATATACTATACAAAACACCATAACATTTTACATGTATGGTTTTTTTATTGTGTTAGGGAGGATAATAATAAATGAAGAAAAAACAGAAGACTATACTCCAAATTGTTATTACGGCGGTTATTCTTCTCGCAATTATATTTACAGTATGGTCTAGCCTTACTAAAGATAATGATAAAATTGCTCAAGTAGGAGATGAGGCTCCTCTATTTGAACTTGAAACTGTTGATGGAAAAAAAGTTAACTTAAAAGATTTTCGTGGAAAAGGCGTATTAATAAACTTCTGGGGAACATGGTGTGAACCTTGTAAACGCGAAATGCCTGAACTTGAAAGACAATACCAAAACTATAAAGATAACGGCGTAGAAGTCATTGCTATACATGTAAGAAATAATCCACAACAAATTAAACAATATTTAAGTTCATTAAAAGAAACACCATCATTTAATGTTGCGATGGATAATGATAATTTGGTCACTGATGCATATGGAGTAAACCCATTACCTACAACTATTACTGTTGATAAAGATGGTAAAGTTAAGTCTAAGCATACTGGTGAACTTTCTAAAAAACAAATCATCAAAGAAATGGAAATGGTCAAAGTGAAATAGAGGGGGATTTAAGGTGAGTAACAAGCAAATTATTTGTGAGTGTGGGCATAAAAACCCTGAAGGTACTCAACTCTGCTTAAACTGTGGTCGTTTAATAAATGACGACTACGATAAGAAAAAAACAACTGACGTTATGCGTTATGATGGCCAAGCAATACGTTCAAAGACTAAGAATAGAACAATTTTAGATCGTGTCTGGAATTTCTTTGCTTCAATTAAAACTGGGGTTACATTACTTATAATAACTGTTGTAGCAGCATCAATAGGTACTATATTCCCGCAAGAATATTTCATTCCTATGAATGTTAATCCAGAACAATATTATTATGAACATTACGGATCGTTAGGATTGTTATACTACAAATTAGGATTTCATAATTTATATACTTCATGGTGGTTTTTAATTTTACTTGGCTTAGTTGCCTTTTCAATTATTACATCTAGTATAGATAGAGGTATACCATTACATAAGTCTTTGAAAAATCAAAGAACAAAAAAACACAGCACATTTTATAAACGTCAAAGATTAAACATGTCTACTAGAAGTGAAGTTGACTTAGATAGTATTGGTAAATCATTTAAAGAAAAAAGATACAAAGTAAAACAAGAAGACAATCATTTGTTACTTGAAAAAGGTCGCTTATCTAGATATGGTCCTTACATTAATCATACAGGACTTATTATATTGTTATTTGGTGCTATGCTTAGATTTTTACCAGGCTTTTATTTAGATGAAATGGTTTATGTTAAAGAAGGTGAAACTAAACCTGTTCCTGGAACTGATAGAGCATATTATATAAAAAACAATGACTTTATATACGAAGAGTATGATCAAAAGTCTCAATCTAATACAAATGCGGAATCAATCGATCCAAGTTTAAATAAAATTGCTAAAAATTATGAGACTAAAGCTACGTTATACAAGAATGATCAACAAGATGTTATAGGTTCGAAAGCAAACTTAAAAGAAGTAGCTACAGATTCTATAAAAGTAAATCATCCATTAACATATGACAATTTGCAATTTTATCAAAGTAGCTTTGATAATTCTTTATTAAAAGATATGACTTTTAACTTAAAAACGAAAGACGGAAAATCTTTAGGTGAATCATTTACTGTTAATTTGGAAAGTCCTAAAAAGGAATATAAACTTACTGATGATTTAACAGTAAAATTAAGAAGTTATGCACCAGACTATGAAAAAATAGAAAATGGTGTATTAGCTACTAAATCACCAAATCCAAATAATCCTGCTTTTGTGTTTGAAGTTACTAAAAAGGGTGAGAAACCTGAATTTAGTTTCTTGAGAATTAAAGAATCAGAAGATATATCAAAAGGCAATCAATATGATGTGAAGTTCGCTAATGCTACGAATCAATGGGCAACTGTGTTAGCAGTTAAAAAAGATTTAACATTACCAATATTATTTACTGGATTTGTCATTTTCTTAATTGGCCTAGCAGTTGGTTCATATATTAATCACAGACGTATTTGGATTAATAGTGACAATGGTGAATTTAATATTGCAGCCCATACAAATAAGAATTACTATGGATTTAGTAAAGAGATCAATCAAGTATTAGATAAACATCAAATTTCACATATCAAAGATACAAAAGAAGATATTCACGAAAGCAAGGAGGCAAATAATGGATAAAGATTTATTTTTAAATATTAGTAATATTAGTTTATATTCGGCATTTATACTATATTTAATAGCAATTGTGCCATTTTCTTTTTCAGTTCGTTCATCTAAAAAAAGAGCTGAAAAAATTGGAATTATTTTAACAGTTGTTGGTTTCGTATTACAAATTATTTACTTTATTACGAGATGGATTGCTGCTGGTCATGCACCAGTTAGTAATATGTATGAATTTTTAACGATGTTTGGAATCATGATGGTAGGAGGATTCCTTGTTATTTATTCAATTTACAAAACACCAATTCTTGCACTATTCGTACTACCAATTGCAATGTTACTAATTGCATATGCAAGTATGTTTTCTAGAGATGTATCACCATTAATACCTGCATTACAATCTAGTTGGTTAGCAATACATGTAATCACAGTAACGATTTCTTACGGTATATTATCTATTAGTTGTGTTGCTGGTTTAATATATTTATTTGCAGCAGTTGATCCAAAAGAAAAAACGATACATAGCTTCTTTGTTGAAGTGATTATGTATTTCGTTGTAATCATTATAGGTTTTATTTTAACAACTGTAATCATGAAAGATATTGTTGGATATGATGACACATTCTTCTTTATTGATAAAAACGACAGTAATTCTGTACAACATTACCATTTACCTGCATTTGTGACACAGCAAGACAGCTTGCTTGTTGATCATGTTTCAGGAAGTGATTATGAACCAATTGAAAGAAATGATATATTGAGCTGGATTAAAATTGAATTACCAGCCGTAATCAATGCTCAGAAACTCAATACAGTAATATGGTCAATTGTGATTGGTTCTATTTTGTATGGTATACTGAGATTGATTTTAAAAGGAAAAACATTGTTCAGTCTAATGAAACCATTGACGAAAAAAGTCAATCTATCCTTAATGGATGAAATAGGATATCGAGCAGTTATAATAGGATTTCCTTTATTTGCTCTGGGTGGTATTTTATTCGCGAGCATATGGGCTCAAATGGCATGGAGTAGATATTGGGGATGGGATCCTAAAGAAGTATGGGCACTCATCACATTCTTGTACTATGCGATATTCCTACACTTAAGATTAGGTAAAGGTTGGGAAGGTCGCAAATCAGCATGGTTAGCTGTTGGTGGTCTTGCAATTATCCTATTTAATGTTATTGCAGTTAACTTAATTGTAGCTGGTTTACATTCTTATGCTTAAAAATTGCTAGAAGGGAGTTAAGCAAGTATGACAGATCGTATTTTAGTTGTAGATGATGAAGATAGAATTCGCAAGTTAGTAAAAATGTATCTTGAAAGAGAAGGTTATGAAACAGATGAAGCTGAAAATGGACAAATTGCGTTAGATAAAGCTTTAAACGAACATTATGACTGTATATTATTAGACTTAATGTTACCCGAAATAGATGGGATTGAAGTATGTAAAAGAGTTAGAGAAACAAAATCAACACCTATTATTATGCTTACTGCAAAAGGAGAAGAAAATAATAGAGTAGAAGGTTTTGAAATTGGAGCAGATGACTATATTGTAAAGCCATTTTCTCCAAGAGAAGTTGTATTACGTGTTAAAGCTCTGTTAAGACGTACAACTAATCATTCTGTTGTTAATCAGACAAGTACTGCTAAAGATTTAATTGTATTTGAAAATCTAGTGATTGATAATGACGCACATCGTGTGCTAGCTGATCACAAAGAAGTAAATTTAACGCCTAAAGAATATGAATTATTATTGTACTTAGCAAAATCACCAGATAAAGTATTTGATAGAGAACAACTTTTAAAAGAAGTATGGCATTATGAGTTCTACGGAGATTTAAGAACTGTTGATACTCATGTAAAAAGGTTACGAGAAAAGTTAAATCGCGTTTCAGAAGAAGCAGCTCAAATGATTCATACTGTTTGGGGCGTTGGCTATAAATTTGAGGTTCCTGAATAATGAATCGGTTAAATAGTGTTGTTGTAAAACTGTGGTTATCTATTATTTTAATAGTAACGACAGTTTTACTTTTATTAAGCGCCTTTCTTATAACTTTCTTACAATCATATAATACTTCAACAACCGGTGAAAACTTATACAATAATGCCAGTAAAATTGAACGTTTACTTCTTAACTCACATGAGAAGGAATCTGTAATTGATTATGCTAAAGAATTAGTAGAAGATCCTGCTGGACTGATTATAATTAAAAACAAACAAGATTTAACTAAACAATCAGAAGATCCACTAAAAGATGTCATGATTGATGAAATAAGAACAAATCAATCTTTTGATAAAGTTTTTAACAATGATGAACACGTTTTAAAAGAAATTAAACTATCATATAAAGGTGAAAAACATCAATACATCTTATTAGGTTATCCATCTCAAGCTTTCCAAGAAGATGAGGCAGGTATATTTTTATTTCAAGATATTAATTCCATAAAAGAAGCTCAAAACGTAGTAACACTTAGTATATTAGTCTCTGCAATTATATTGTTAATAGTCAGTACAGTATTTGCCTTTTTCTTATCTAATAGAATTACTAAGCCACTTATACAACTTAAACATGCAGCATTTAAAGTTGCAAAAGGACATTATACAGAGAAAGTTCCTATCTATACTCGTGATGAAATAGGTGAACTTGGATTAGCATTTAATAAAATGAGTAAAGATATAAGAACAAACATTGATGACGTTAAGTCAAAAAACAATATCCAAGAAAAATTGATTAATTCTATGATAGATGGCGTGCTCGGGATAAACGATAAAAATGAAATAATTATCTCAAATTCGAAAGCAGATACATTTTTACAGGAAATTAGAGAATATGCACATGTTGATATATCTACTCAAAGAAATGAAACATTTAAAGATAAAAACACTCAATTCTTTGAATACGAATTAGGTCATAAATATTATGTGGTTATATCAACATATATTGATAGCATTCAAAATGATGGTTCATCAGGAATTGTTGTTATTATTCGTGATATGACTGATGAACACCATATGGATCAAATGAAAAAAGACTTTATAGCGAGTGTTTCTCATGAGTTAAGAACACCTATTTCTATGCTACAAGGTTATACAGAAGCAATAGTTGATGGTATCGTGACAGAACAAAAAGATATAGATGATTTTCTTTATATCATTTTAGATGAATCTAAAAGATTGAGCAGATTAATTAATGAACTTTTAGAAGTTGCTAAAATGGATGCTGAAGGGATTAAAGTCAATTTAGAAGCATTTAATATTTCAACACTTATTAATAAAATTGACACTAAATTTTTACCACAAGCAAAAGAAAATGGACTAAATTTATCATTTGAACATCTTGGTGATGCTACAAATTGGTATGGTGATAGCGATAGAATCGAACAAATTTTAACAAATTTAATAGATAATGCTATGAGGTATACTCATCAGAACGATTCTATTGAAGTGATTTTTGATGATACACAAGAAGAAGACTTTGTTATTATTGTTAACGATACTGGAGTAGGTATTGCAAAAGAACACTTAGAGCAAATATTTGATCGATTTTATAAAGTGGATGCATCTCGTACGAGAGGTAAACATGGTACAGGACTTGGTTTATTTATTGTACAAAAGATTATTGATGCTCATGATGGCACAATTAATGTTAAAAGTGAAGAAGGTAAAGGAACTCAATTTACAATTACTTTACCGAAATAAAATGATTGTGAGTAATTTTGATGAAAATTGTTTAGTAATGTGCTAATATATGAATCATAAAAATAAAATTTAATAAAATTCATCTTCGGGGTTTGGTGTAATTCCATACCGGCGGTTATAGCCCGCGACCTGATACGTAAATATTTATGTATTGGCTGACTTAGTGAAAATCTAAGGCCGACAGTTAAAGTCTGGATGGGAGAAGATGGAGGAAAAATCTAGTTAATACTAGGTTTATTTAGCTATTGCTTTCCTCCTATTCTTACGAGATGAATAGGAGGAGTTTATATGTCTAACGATAACAAAACAAAGCGCTTACTCACTGTAAGTATGCTTATTGCAATTAGCTTTATTTTAATGTTTATAAAATTTCCATTGCCATTTTTACCGCCATATTTAACTATGGACTTTAGTGATGTACCAGTACTTGTTGCAACATTTGCTTTTGGTCCTGTATCGGGTATTTTGGTTGCATTATTCAAGAACGTATTGAACTTTTTAATTGTATCTCATGAACCTATAGGTAACACGGCAAACTTTCTAGCTTCAATCTGTTTAATTATACCAACATACTATTTTTACCGTATTAAAAAAAATAAATTGTTTATGGGCTATGGCTTATTAACAGGAACAATTTTAATGACGCTATTTATGAGTTTAATGAACTATTTTGTTTTATTACCTTTATATGGTCAAATTATGAATTTAGCAGACTTAACACATAATCTAAAATTAATTGTCTCAGCAGGGATCATCCCATTTAACTTAATAAAAGGTATTGTGATTTCTATTATATATATACTGGTATTTGATAAACTTAAAACGATTATAAAGTAAATGAAAATCCAATAGAACACCCAATCCAAAATTGATTGCAATGGATTGGGTGTTTTTTTATAATGTTATTAAATAAAAAAAGAGTAGAAACCATTTGTTCAATGAATTTCTACTCCCTTATGTGTAAAGATTGTTATATTCTAAAATCTTAATTTAATCTATATTATTCGAATTTAAGTGCGTCTCCGTCAAACGATTCATCTGCTATTTTAATTGAATCTGTAGGACAACCTTCGAAAGCATCTTCCATATCTTCGAGTAACTCTTCAGGAACAGCTTCGATTCCCTTATTGTCGTCTAATATTACGTAGGCGATTCCCTCGTCGTCATAATCATATATATCGGGGGCAGCTGCTCCACATGCACCACATGCGATACATGTATCCATATCTACTATTGTGTATTTAGCCAAAATTTTCGCCTCCTTTAAAAAACATGCTACACTTATTATACATACTTATTTTAGTGATAACACTTATATTTTTCAACATTTTTATATTAATTGAGGTGATTTATTTGAAAGAATTAATTTTGAAAGCCCTTTCTATGAAACATGAAAATAAAACGCATAAAAGTATTTATAATATTTTAATTGCAAAGAAAACACATCAGACCTATTTTGATGCTAGTATCGAGCATTTAAAATTATATTATGGATGTCTACCAAATTTAAAATACAATGATTTCGAAATGATAGTTGAGCAAGAACCAATAAAAAATCAAAATCCTATTGTAGGTAATTTTTTCTATCAACAAGCTATTCAAGCAGTAGGCACTATATTATTGTTAATACAAATGATTAGCCAGAGAAAACATGAGCATTTCTCTTACCAACCTATTATTAATGATAAAACAATTCAATTCAAAGCAAAAGAATTATACATATCTATTAACAATCATCAAGAAGAAGAATTTATAAAAGAAGTTAATCAATTATTTGAAGATATAGATCATTATTTTAGTGGAATTTATGTTCATTATTTATTAGCTGGGTATCGTGAAACACCTTATACTACAGAACAAATATCACAGATTGAAGAAATATCCATAATCGAATTAAAAGAACGCTTAGTCGAAGAATATCAGTTGATACAAATTACTATACAAAATCAAGAAAGATATCCAATTTTATCACAAATTAAATTTCAACCTAAATTACATCAGCAAACTTTGTCTACATATCAATTGTTAAATCAAACATACGATATCGAACAATTAGCTATTATGAAAAATGTTAAAACTCATACAATTCACGATCATATAATAGAAATGTATATTAAAGGCTATTTAACTGATATGAACAAGTACATAGATGACATTAAATATTCAAAATTTGTAAAAGTCTTTGAAGATAAACCAAATCAAAATTTGAAATATTATTATGAAACTTTAGGCGAATTTACTTATTTTGAAATTAAATTAATGTATGTTTGCTTTGCAATGGAGGGATTAAATGCTACAAGAAGAACTTAAAAAATATTTTGGATATGAAACATTTAGAAGTGGCCAACAAGAAACAGTTCAAAATATATTAGATGGTCACGATGTACTAAGTATCCTTTCAACAGGTGCTGGAAAAAGTTTGTGTTACCAACTACCAGCATATATCACGGGAGGTAGAGTACTGATAATATCACCTTTAATTTCATTAATGGATGATCAAGTTGTTCAAATGAAATTAAATGGAGAAAAGAATGCAGTCGCAATACATTCTGCTTTATCGATGGATGAGAAACAAGACATATTTAAACATTTAGAGAATTATCAATTTATATTTTGTAGTCCAGAATTTATTTATGAAGAGCATAACTTCAAACATTTTAAATCAATAAATTTTAAATATATTGTATTGGATGAAGCACATTGTCTGAGTGAGTGGGGATTTGATTTCCGACCACACTATGCATTGATTTCAAAAGTGACGCAACACTTTCTTCATTCTCAAGTTATTGCTTTAACTGCTACTTTAACCAAAAAAATGATAATTGACATTCAAGAAATAACAAAAAGACAATTTGAAATACATAAAGAAGGTTTAAATCGTTCAAATATTATGTATCATCATTTTAATTTTGAAAGTGAAGAAGAAAAAGATAAATTTTTATTAAATGAAATTAAAGAAACGGGACCAACAATAATTTATGTATCTTCCAAAAAAAAGTGTCATGAACTAGCTGATATGATTTATAAAGAAGGATATTTAACGGGTATTTATCATGGCGATTTAGATTATCAAGAGAGAACTACAGTTCAAACACAATTTATTAACAATGACATTAAGATAATCGTCGCAACGAGTGCTTTTGGAATGGGCATAAACAAACAAGATGTTAGAACAGTTATTCATTATCATTTACCAACTTCACCATCTAAATTTGTTCAAGAAGTTGGTAGAGCAGGTCGAGATGGAGAACAGTCACAAGCAATCAGTTTATTTACACCACGTGATTTACTTATACTTAACCATTTAGCTAATGATCATGGAATTGATATAGATATGCTTAATTTATATGAACAAGGGTATCAGTTAAATGAGGAGGTTACGATGAATATAAAGTTCCTTCTTGAGCTATATCCTATCAATAAATTAAAAGCTAAAATACAAGCTGAGCAAGATCAAAAAAGTTATGCATTTAATTACATGAAAAATTATGCTCAAATTGATAGTTGTAGAAGGCTTTATTTAATGCAATATTTTAACGAGAAAGTCATGCAAAATGAGAACTGCTGCGATAATTGTAACAATGCAAATTTAATAAAATTGCCTAATATTAAAGAAGTAAAGAGAAAAACAACATATCAAATTAGATTAAATGCAATATTTTAATAGGATTGCTTTACTTGATAAGTTGAACAGGGATATAATAAAGTGTAATTCAATATAATTGAAATCAATAAGTTAATGATGAGGTGAGTTTATTGTCTAAAGATAATTTTAAAGACGAATTTGAAAAGAGTCGTCAACCGATAGAACGACCTGAAGGCAAGGTAAAGAAAGAAGAAATAAACAACGAAGAGACGAACAATAATAGTCAATCTAATCGGAAAGAAGTAGAAGATTCAAAACAAGATAATAAGCAACAAAGTAAAAAAGAACAGCATTATCCTCCAAGAGGTGCATTAAGAAGACAACGAAGAAAAGAAGAAGCAAATAAACAGAGTTCAACTTCAGATACTCCGAAAGAACAAGAAACTAAAGAAGAACCTACAACATCTAATAAAGCTGCAGTTGGAGCAACTGGTGCAGATTCAGGCGTTTCAAATAATAATGTTAGTAAGAAACGTCCGAAAAAATCTTTAACTGACAAACCTGAACAACAACAGAAACCAGAAAATGATAAAAATAGCAAAAAAGGTGCTGCCGCTGCTGCCGGTGCAGGAGCAGTTGGAGCTGGAGTAGCAGCCTCAGCAAAAAATAAAGACAATCAAAATCAAGAAAAGCAAGATGATAATAAACATGCTGAAAATGATAAGTCTAGTAAGAAAAAAGGTGCTGCCGCAGCTGCTGGAACAGGTGCAGTTGGAGCAGGAGTAGCAGGTTCAGCAAAAAATAAAGACAATCAAAATCAAGAAAAGCAAGATGATAATAAACATGCTGAAAATGATAAGTCTAGTAAGAAAAAAGGTGCTGCCGCAGCTGCTGGAACAGGTGCAGTTGGAGCAGGAGTAGCAGCCTCAGCAAAAAATAAAGACAACAAAAATCAAAATAAACAAGATAGTAATAAACACGCTGAAAATGATAAGGCTGGTAAGAAAAAAGGTGCTGCCGCAGCTGCCGGTGCAGGAGTAGCTGGAGCTGGAGCTTCTGGTGGAGGAACGCCTCCTAATGGTGGTAACAACGGTCAAAGTGGTCATAATGGAGACGATGGTAATTCTAATAAATTTAAAAAAGCTTTAATACCTATTATTGCGGCTATTCTTATTTTAGGTGCCCTAGCTCTATTCCTTGGCATGTATTTAAATGGTGCAAATAAAGATAATGGTAAAGAGCTTGCTGAAAAAACTGAACAAACAAACAGTGATACTAAGAAAAAAGCAGATGAACAAACCGAAAAAGACCGAGCTAAAAAAGAAGATGAGAAAAAATCTGAAAACAATGATAAAAAATCAAGTGATTCAGATAAAGATAGTAACTCAAATGCTTCTAGTGATTCTGCAAACAATTCATCAAACAACACAAATGAAAGCAACACAAATGAAAACAATTCTGATGAACAAAATAACCAAGCTAATCAAGACCAAAGTCAAAACAGCGACAATAGTATGAATCAATACAACGAAAGTGCTGAAAATGAAGATGTACAAAATGCCGCACAAGATGCAGCAAATAATCAAGCAAATCAAAACACGCAAAATAATCAAAGTCAATCGCAAGAAGCTCATACAGTAACAGGAAAAGAAAACTTATACCGTATAGCTATTCAATATTATGGAAGTGGTTCACCTGAAAATGTAGAGAAAATTAGACAAGCAAATGGTATTTCTGGCAATGAAATATCACAAGGTCAGAACTTAGTAATACCATAGACATATACAAAAGGGGATGGATTTATGTATTTAACGAATATAATGATACCGAAAGAAAAATGTTACATTGCTCATCCAAAAGATACGATTCACTCAGCTCTCGATAAGTTGGAACATCACGGGATTGATGGCTTACCAGTTGTAGCTGATGGAAAGTATATAGGAATGATCACAAGATATAGTATTTTTAGACATTATTTCTTCAAAAAAGAAAATGTATCTAGAGATAACTTTATAGCGGATACATTAATCGAAGAAATCTTAACATTAGATTTACACTCATTAAATGAAAATCTTGTAGTTGAAGAGTCACTACTTAATTTGCAAGATTTTCCGATTCTTGCAGTAGTTAATGATGAAAAAGATTTTCTTGGGGTAGTTACAAGATATGATGTTATGGAACAATTTAAGTCAGCTTTCGGTATGAAACAAAAAGGGGTTAGAATTGCTATTACATCAGTTGAAGCTGAAGGTAGAATTAAGCGATTATCAAGTATTATAGCTAAATACAAATTAAATACGATTTCATTTGTAACATTTGATGAAACGGATAAGATGTACCGTAGAATGATTATTAAAGTTGAAAAATCAAATAATATTAATAAGTTTATCAAGTACTTATCTAAAAATGGATTTAAAGTTCTAGATGTAACTGAAGACAATTAATATCAGCAGCCAACAATGAGTAATTTTGTTGGCTGTTTTTTTATTTAATTCTTTATAAATTGTTTGTTTACCTGTGTTCTTTGTTTAATTTAGAAACAATTTATTTTAATAATCTCTCTTTATTGATATAATGATTGAGGATATTATAAGGAGTGAAGGTACATGCAAGAATATGAAAGTTTAATAATCGGTGGAGGTCCATGTGGATTAAGTGCGGCAATCGAACAAAAAAGAAGAGGTATTAATACAGTTGTAATTGAAAAAGGTAATGTAGTAGATGCAATTTATAATTACCCAACTCATCAAACCTTCTTTTCTTCAAGTGATAAACTTGGAATCGGGGATGTACCCTTTATCGTAGAAGACTTAAAACCTAAAAGAAATCAAGCACTTGTTTATTATAGAGAAGTCGTTAAACATCATCAGCTTGATGTTAGAACATTTGAAGAAGTGTTAGCAGTTAAAAAAGTTGATAATAGATTTTTAGTCTCTACAACTAAACAAACATACAAAGTTAGATTTTTAACAATTGCAACTGGATATTATGGGCAACCTAATTCATTAGAAGTAGAAGGGCAAGAGTTAAGTAAAGTTATGCACTACTTTAAAGAAGCTCACCCTTATTTTAATCAAGATGTCGTTATAATTGGTGGAAAAAATTCTGCAGTAGATGCTGCAATTGAATTAGAGAAAGCTGGAGCAAAAGTAACAGTTCTATATCGTGGTTCAGAATATTCTAAGAGTATTAAACCATGGATATTGCCTAACTTCGAATCGCTTGCAAACCACGAAAAAATTACAATGCATTTTAACAGTGAAGTAGAACGCATCGATGAAGAAACATTAACTTTCTCTAAAGAGGGAAAATCTCACACTATTAAAAATGATTTTGTATTTGCGATGATCGGTTATCATCCAGATTATAAGTTTCTAGAATCATGTGGCGTTGAAACCATTACAAACGAATTTGGAACAGCTCCATCATTTAATAAAGATACGATGGAATCCAATGTTGAGAATTTATATATAGCTGGAGTTATTGCAGCTGGAAATGATGCTAATACTATTTTCATAGAAAATGGGAAGTATCATGGTGGTACAATCGCACAAGACATAGATAGAAAAAAACAAACACCACTAGAATCATAAAAAAACACCCTGTTATTGGTATTAAACCTTATAACAGGGTGTTTTTTTATGAGAAATATTGAACGAGTTCTTCTTTTGTTAAATTATTACTTAGTCCTACTAAAAGTTTCAATCTTGCTTTTTGGCCATTTAACCCATTCGACAAAATAATGCCCATTTGCTGTAGTTGATATCCGCCACCTTCATATGCGTATATACCACCAACAATTCCGTTAAATGATCGAGAAACCATCACTACAGGTATTTCCGCTTCTATTAAGCTTTTTATACCTTCTAATGCTGTAGGAGGCATATTACCTTGCCCAAGTGCTTCTATAACTAATCCGTCATATTTATAGTCGACGAAGAAATTGAATAGGTCACTAGATATATCCATATGTGCTTTTACAATACCTATTTTCATATCAGGATTAATTTCTGTATATTTCTTATTAAGAAATGGCTGGTGATGAAATATTACATGCGTTTTTGTGACACTTCCTATTGGTCCATAGTTTGGACTTTGGAAAGTACTCGTATTTGATGTGTGTGTCTTTGTAACGTTTTTAGCTGTATGGATTTCGTCATTAAATACTACCATTACGCCTTTATTTTTAGCATCATCAGTTGATGCTACTTTCAATCCTGAAACATAATTATATAAACCGTCAGAACCTATTTCATTGGAAGATCTCATAGCACCTGTTAAAATTATAGGTAACTGAGTATCTATTGTTAAATCTAATAAATATGCAGTTTCTTCTAACGTATCAGTACCATGAGTAATAACAAAAGCATCATATTCATCATTCTTGATAGATTCGCATATGATATTTTTCAATTTAATAATATATTGATTGTTCATATGTGGAGAAGGTACTTGAAATGGGTTGATTTCTGTAATATCACCTAAAGATTGTATAAACTCTTGATGTCTGTGCATTGGATGTTCTGAATTTGTTTCTACTTTACCTGTATCTTTGTCTTCTGACATACTTATTGTTCCACCTGTATGTATAACTAATATTCTCTTCATTTCTTTCCTCCTATTCATATGATTATAGTTTATGATAAAATATATAGGATTAAAGAACAAGAGAGGTTAATACAAATGAAGAAAATAAATATTGCAATAGATGGTCCAGCTGCTGCTGGTAAAAGTACAATCGCTAAATTAGTAGCGCAAAAATTTAATATGATTTATGTAGATACTGGTGCTATGTACAGAGCAATAACACTATATTACATTGAACAAGAAACTGAAGATTTTGACCGACTTGTTAAAGAGATTGATTTGAAAATAGTTTTAGATAATGGTCAGAGAGTTATTTTAAATGGTGAAGATGTCTCAGAAAGAATAAGACAAAATGATGTAACGCAAAAAGTTTCTTACGTTGCTTCTAAAGAACCAGTCAGAACATTTTTAGTTAATGAACAACAAAAGTTAGCAAATGAAAAGAATGTTGTAATGGATGGTAGAGATGTAGGAACTACGGTATTACCAGATGCAGAGCTTAAAATATATATGATTGCATCTGTTGAAGAACGTGCTTTAAGACGTTTGAAAGACAATGAATTAAGAGGGATTGAATCAGATTTAGAATCTTTAAAATTAGATATCGAACGTCGTGATCAATATGATATGAATCGTGAAATCTCACCTTTAGTTAAAGCTGAAGATGCTATAAGTATTGATACAACCGGATTAACTATAGAAGAAGTGACAAATAAAATTTCAGAATTAGCAAAAAGTAAAATGAACTAAATAGTTCGAATTTCTTGACAATTTAGCTTCTTTATAAGAAGTTATTATTATGATATTTATTTAAAGGAGGCAATTTTGATGACGGAAGAATTCAACGAATCCATGATAAATGAAGTGCAAGAAGGTGACAAAGTAAAAGGTACTGTACAACAAATAGAAGATAAACAAGTAGTTGTACACATAGAGGGTGGTAAGTTTGATGGCATCATTCCAATAAGCCAACTGTCAACTCAACACATCGAAACAGCCAACGAAGTCGTCAATATTGGTGATGAAATCGAAGCGTTTGTAACTAAGATTGAACAAACCGAAGATAGTGGTCATTATATATTATCAAAACGTAAATTAGACGAGAACTTATCATACGAGAAACTACAAAAAATCCTTGATGAAGATGGAACAATCGAAGCTGAAGTAACAGAAGTTGTAAAAGGCGGTTTAGTTGTAGATGCAGGTATTCGCGGTTTCATACCCGCTTCATTAATATCAGTTAACTACATTGAAGATTTTTCAAATTATTTAGGTAAAGTATTAACACTTAAAATTGAAGAATTAGATCAAACTAACAACAGAGTTATTTTAAGTCATAAAAAAATTGAACAAGAGTCTTTAAGCTCACAAAAAGAAGATTTCTTAAACAATTTATCTCAAGGTGATGTATTAGAAGGTAAAGTAGCAAGAATAGCTAACTTTGGGGCTTTTATTGATTTAGGTGGAATAGATGGATTAGTACATGTTTCCGAATTATCACACGATCATGTTAAATCACCAGAAGAAGTAGTTACTGTTGGAGATACAGTTAAGGTTAAAGTTCGTGCTATTGATAGAGACGCTGAAAGAATTTCTTTATCAATCAAAGATACTTTACCAAGTCCGTTTGAACAAATAGATAATAATTTCTCAGTTGGAGATATAGTACCAGGTAAAGTAGTTCGATTAGCACAATTTGGCGCATTTGTGGAAATAGGTGCAGGTTTACAAGGTTTGGTACACATTTCACAAATCAGTCACGAACATATAGGTAAACCTGATGAAGTTTTAGAAAAAGGACAAGATGTACAAGTTAAAATTTTATCAATAGATAAGGATGAAGAAAGAATCTCTTTATCAATTAAAGATACAATTGAACAAGAAACAGATTATGATGAGTCTTATTTAAATCAAACAAATTCTGATGATGATAATCCAACATTGGGTGATGTCTTCGGAGATAAATTAAAAGATTTTAAATTATAATCCTAAAAAGCCATTCGAATAAACTTTGAATGGCTTTTTTTAATTCCATAGGCTAAACTGTGATGATATGTTAAAATAAAAAGGATTATGAATGAGAGGAAGTAGGTTTATGACGAAACCCATTATAGCAATTGTAGGTAAACCAAATGTAGGGAAATCTACAATTTTTAATAGAATTGTTGGAGAAAGAGTATCAATTGTTGAAGATACACCAGGTATTACGAGAGACAGAATATATTCAAGTGGTGAGTGGTTAACACATGACTTTAATTTAATTGATACTGGTGGCATTGACTTAGGCGATGAGCCATTCCAAAAACAAATTAGAGCACAAGCAGAAGTAGCTATAGATGAAGCGGATGTAATTATCTTCATGGCAAATGGTCGTGAAGGTGTAACTCAAGCTGATGAAATGGTAGCTAAAATATTATACAAATCAAATAAACCTGTTGTATTAGCAGTTAATAAAATTGATAACCCTGAGATGAGAAGTGAAATTTATGACTTTTATTCATTAGGTTTCGGGGAACCATTCCCAATTTCAGGTTCACATGGTTTAGGATTAGGAGATTTACTAGATGAAGCAGCTAGACATTTTCCTGAAGATGACGAACCTGATTATGATGATGAAACAATTAGATTATCACTTATTGGACGACCAAATGTTGGTAAGTCTAGTTTGATAAATGCTATTTTAGGTGAAGAACGCGTTATTGTATCACCAATAGCAGGTACTACAAGAGATGCAATTGATACTTTATATACTTATGATGAACAAGAGTACGTATTAATTGATACTGCAGGAATGAGAAAAAAAGGTAAAGTGTATGAAAGTACAGAAAAATATTCTGTATTAAGAGCACTTAAAGCTATTGAAAGATCAAACGTTGTTCTTGTCGTAATTGATGCAGAAGAAGGTATTATTGAACAAGATAAAAAAGTTGCTGGCTATGCACATGAAGCTGGTAAAGCAATAGTTATAGTAGTAAATAAATGGGATACTGTAGAAAAAGACTCTAAAACGATGAAAAAATTCGAAGAAAAAGTTAGAGATAACTTCCAATTCTTAGATTATGCTCCAATTGCATTTGTTTCTGCTTTAGAGAAATCACGATTAAGAACATTATTCCCATTAATAACAATGGCAGATGAAAACCATCGTAAGCGTGTACAAAGTTCTACTTTAAATGAAGTTATTACAGATGCTGTTGCAATGAATCCAACACCTACAGATAATGGAAGAAGATTAAATATTTTTTATGCAACACAAGTTGCAATCCAACCTCCAACATTTGTAATATTCGTTAATGATGTTGAATTAATGCACTTTTCTTATAAACGTTTCTTAGAAAACCGCATAAGAGATGCATTCGGTTATGAAGGAACGCCAGTTCATTTAATATCTAGAAAAAGAAACTAAATTAAAGGATTGATAAATATGTCAAATATTACTGTGTTTGGTACAGGAAGTTGGGGAACTGCATTAGCTAACGTATTAGCTGACAATCAACATGATGTACTAATGTGGGGGAAAACTGAAAATACAATCAATGAAATTAATAAAGAACATACTAATTCAAAATATTTAAAAGAAATTACAATCAATGAAAACATTAAAGCTTCTACAAGTTTAAAAGATGCTGTTCATCATTCTTCAATATTTATTATTGCTGTTCCTACTAAAGCAATTCGTGAAGTTGCAGAAAATATAAATCAAATTGCTGATGGCAAGAAAGTATTTATACACGTGTCTAAAGGTATTGAACCTGTAACTTTTAAAAGAATCTCTGAAATGCTTGATGAATCAATTGATTCTAAATTAAATGGTGGAATTGCTGTATTATCAGGTCCTAGTCATGCTGAAGAAGTTGCAATTAAGCATCCTACGACAGTGTCAGTATCCTCAGAAAATGAAGAAGTAGCAAGACTTGCACAAGATTTATTTATGACGGATTATTTCCGTGTTTATACGAATAATGATTTGATCGGAATAGAAATTGGTGGCGCTTTGAAAAATATCATCGCTCTTGCTGCAGGTATTACTGATGGAATTGGATATGGGGATAATGCTAAAGCAGCACTTATTACTAGAGGTTTAGCAGAAATCACGCGTCTAGGTGTTAAAATGGGTGCAGATCCGATGACATTCCTTGGACTTGGAGGCATTGGTGACTTAATAGTAACGTGTACATCCGTACATTCAAGAAACTGGAAATGCGGTAACATGTTAGGCAAAGGTGCAACATTAGACGAAGCTTTAGAAGAAATGAATATGGTAGTTGAAGGTGTAAGAACAACTGAAGCTGCTTACAATTTAGCTAAAGAATATGATGTAGAAATGCCTATTACATCTGGTCTTTATAGAGTATTATTTGAAGATTATCCTGTTTCAGAAGGTGTTAAAGATCTTATGGAACGTGACAAAAAGTCAGAGAATATTTAAGCAAGTGGGGTAATGAAATGTTTGATATATCAAGAATGGATTTAATGTGGGTGTCTTTTTATTCGATAGGTTTTATGATTTTATCAATTATACTCGTATATTTATCAAGATTTAAATTTAAAAACAAAATAATTAGTGGAATTACTATGTTTCTAGCAGTTGTTTCTCTTATATTTGCTGGTATATTTATGATTGTTGTATTAGGTGGATCTAGCCATGCATAACTATAAAAAAATTACGATACTTATACTATGTTGTTCATTATTTTTAACTGCATGTGCATTTCCCGATAAAGAAAAAGAAGAAAATCAAGTTCCAGCTAATGATCAATTAAATATGGTTCAAACGGCAGTTGATGAATATCAGAAAGCAAGCAATGGATTATTACCGCTTAAAGAAAGAGATGACAGCTACTCAATTTATTTAAAACACCCAGTAGATTTTAATAAATTGAAGCCAAAGTTCTTATCACAATTACCTGGTAATTCATTTGAAAATGGTGGTATATATCAATATGTCATTATGGATGTCGATAAAGATCCAAAAGTACACTTAATTGATTTAAGAACATCTGAAGTATTGAAAGATCTTAGAATTAGAATTGATGCGAGTGGTGAACCGTTACAACTTGGCAAGAAAGTTGCACCAAACGTCTACGAAATTGATTACAAAAAGTATGGCTTTAAAAAAGCACCTACAGTTCCTAGTCCATATAGCAATGAAAGATTACCTGTTTATATGAACGGAGGGAATGATTTTGTAATTGATTACCGTTTAGATTTAGCAAAAGCTATAAAAAAAGAAAAATCACTACCTAAACCAGGTACAGACATTCGATACTTACTATATAAAGATACGCCTATACTACCGGCATATTCACCAGAATTTACAATAAATAACAAAAATGAGCCTGTTTTTAAATCAAATATGAAAAAATATTAATAAAATTATAGAAAATATACATTTATGGCTTGTAAATCGTTGCAGTGGCACTGGTTGATGTGTTAAAGTCTTAACATAATGGTATTTATACATATCATTAGATAACCTTTTGGGAGGTGAAATTGAAATGAACAAAACAGAATTAATTAACTCAGTAAGTGAAAAAGCTAATTTAACTAAAAAAGAAGCTGGTCTTGCTGTAGACGCAGTGTTCGAATCAATTCAAAAATCTTTATCTGACGGTGAAAAAGTACAATTAATTGGTTTCGGTAACTTTGAAGTACGCGAAAGAGCTGCTCGTAAAGGACGTAACCCACAAACTGGTAAAGAAATTGATATCCCTGCAAGTAAAGTTCCAGCATTTAAAGCAGGTAAAGCATTAAAAGATGCAGTTAAATAATTGATTGTGTCAAAGCCCTTTTAAAGGGCTTTTTTTATTTGTCTTATTTCTTTAAATGAAATAAATATATGCATTTTCAATTACTTAAACTTAGTGTTAAGATATATAGGTGATAATGTTGAGGTGATAAGATGGATAAAATTGAAAATATTTATAATTATGAAATTTCTAATTTATTAAAAGGCGTTAAAAATAAAAATATACCTGCAGTTAATCCTATTATTGCAGATGTATTAAATGATATTAACATTGATATACATGCGAAATTAGCTACAATATCTATTGATGCCTCAATGCGCTTTTTAAACCGAATCGGTGAAGCAAATGTATCTAATCAAGATATCTTAATAGGAGATCTTGTTAGTGCATATTTCTATAAATGTGCTACATTAAATAAGGATTTAATATTTTTAGATACAATGACTAAAGCAATCAGCAAACAAAATGAATTAAAACAAACTTTAGCAAATGAAAATATGACACTTGATTCAACGAAAATAAAAGAAATTGAATCTATTTTCATTACAACTCTAATAGATTATTATGAAATCAATATGGATAAAGAACAATTAAAAGATGACATTTATGCATATTACTACTAAATAAAAATGACTATATTTTTAAACTTAAAGGAATGAATACTAAATGGATAATAAATCTAAATCAGAACATGTACATGATGTTTTCCAAAACATTTCAGGAAAGTATGATACATTAAATAATATTATAAGTTTTGAACAGCATAAAAGATGGCGTAAATACACGATGAAACAAATGAATGTTAAACCTGGATCTAAAGCTTTAGATGTATGTTGTGGAACAGCTGACTGGACTATACAACTTAGCCATGCTGTAGGCCCATACGGAGAAGTTGTAGGGCTAGACTTTAGTGAGAACATGTTAGAAGTAGGTAAGAAAAAAACGGATAATATGGCTAATATACATTTGATTCATGGTGATGCTATGAATTTACCATTTGAAGATAATGAATTTGATTATGTAACAATTGGATTTGGATTAAGAAATGTTCCAGATTACAAACATGTATTAAACGAACTTAAAAGAGTGGTAAAGCCTGGAGGTATGGTTGTATGTTTAGAAACGAGTCAACCAACAATGCCAGTATTTAAACAATTGTATAGATTCTATTTCAAGAATATCATGCCATTATTTGGGAAGCTATTTGCAAAGTCTTTACAAGAATACAATTGGTTACAAGAGTCTGCCGAAAATTTCCCTGGCAAAAAAGAATTAGCAGAAATGTTTGCGGATGTAGGATATGAAAGAATTAAAATTAAGAGCTTTACTGGTGGCGTTTCAGCGATGCATTTAGCTTATAAACCTAAATAACAAGGTGATTACATGTATGACAAAACAAAAATTCATATAAATAAAGAAGTAAAAGAAATAGAAAGACAATTGAATAATTATATAGATAGTGAGCAAACAACTATAAATGAAGCTTGCCAATATTTATTAACTTCTGGTGGTAAACGTATACGTCCGCTGTTTACTTTAATCGCAAGTCAATTTGGTGAGCAATATTCAAAAGATGTAATCACAGTAGCTACAACACTTGAGCTTATACATATGGCGAGTTTAGTTCACGATGATGTAATTGATAAAAGTGACAAACGAAGAGGTAAGCCTACAATTGCAAAGAAGTGGGATGTACAAACTGCAGTTATAACTGGTAATTACTTATTATCACAATCATTAAATGCTGTAAGTACGATTGAATATCCGAAACTTCACGAACAATTAGCACAAGGAATTATTGAAGTTTGTAGAGGTGAATTATTTCAATTTGAAGATCAATTTGTTTCAAACCAATCTATAACGAATTACTTGAGAAGGATAAAGCGCAAAACAGCATTGCTTATTTCATTGTCTACTGAATTAGGTGCATATGCTGCTAGAGCAGATGATGTAACTGTAAAAAAATTAACTAAAATTGGTTATTATATCGGTATGAGTTATCAAATTGTTGATGATATATTGGACTTTACAAGCACTGAGAAAAAGTTAGGTAAGCCAGTTGGTTCAGATTTAAGAAATGGACACCTTACTTTACCAGTATTATTAAGAATGAGAAATTCTTCTGAATTTAAAGAGCGTATTAATCAATTACATGTTGAGAGTCCAGCAGAAACCTTTGATTCATTAGTAGAAGAAATTATAGCATCTAATGAATTGCAAAAGGCAAAAGAAGTCAGCAATAATTATTTACTGAAAGCAGAAAATTTAATCAATACATTAAATAATGAATCAGGGAAAAAGATGCTTTTAGAAATAATTGTAAAAATAAGAGATAGAAACCATTAGAAAGCGCTTGCAACTCCTTGTAGTCAATGATAAACTTATCTTGGATTTACATAAAACAAAGGTAGGGATTACGCAATGGAAAGAACTTTTTTAATGATTAAACCTGATGCAGTACAAAGAAATTTAATTGGTCAAGTAGTTTCACGACTAGAACAAAAAGGATTAAAATTAGTTGCAGCAAAATTATATCAAGCTAATGAAGATTTAGCTAAAGAACATTATGCTGAACATGTTGAAAAACCTTTTTTCAATAAACTAGTGAGCTTTATTACATCTGGCCCAGTATTTGCAATGGTAGTTGAAGGTAATAATGTAGTTGAAGTTACAAGAACAATTGTTGGTGAAACAAACCCTGCTAAAGCAGCTCCAGGTACTATAAGAGGGGATTATGGTATTGATTTAGGAAGAAATATTATTCATGGTTCTGATTCAAATGAGTCAGCAGAACGTGAAATAGGTTTATGGTTTGATAAATCAGAACTTAATAATTATAAATTAAACAATGAAAATTGGGTATATGAAAAATAATTACGAGAAAGGAATCGTTTAACAAATTTTTGTTAAACGATTCCTTTCTTTTTTGTTAATTTAACGCGTTAAATATGATATGATTAATTTTATATTTAATTAACAGTAGGGAGAGATTATATGCGTTATTTAACATCTGGTGAATCACATGGACCGCAACTAACTGTAATTATAGAAGGTGTTCCAGCTAACTTAAAAATTGACGTAAATGAAATTAATGAAGAAATGTTCAAACGTCAAGGAGGTTATGGTCGCGGTCGTCGTATGCAAATTGAAAAAGATGCAGTAGAAATAGTTTCTGGTGTGAGACATGGTTATACTTTAGGTAGCCCTATTACGCTCATCGTGAAGAATGATGACTTTAAACACTGGAGAAAAATCATGGGTGCTGACGCATTAACTGAAGAAGAGTTAGATAATATGAAAAGAGTTATCACTAAACCTAGACCTGGTCACGCAGATCTCGTAGGTGGTATGAAATATAATCATAGAGATTTAAGAAATGTACTTGAACGTTCATCTGCGCGTGAAACTGCTGCAAGAGTTGCTGTTGGTGCAGTTTCAAAAATCTTACTAAAAGCCTTAGATATAGATATTTATTCTAGAGTTATTGAAATAGGTGGCGTAAAAGACGATTTTGAATATACGCTTGAAGAGGTTAAAGAAAACATTGACCATAACGATGTACGTTGTATTAATGATGAAGTAGCTGAAAAAATGAGAAACCGAATTGACAAAGCGAAAAAAGATGGAGACTCAATCGGTGGTATAGTCGAAGTAGTTGTTGAAAATATTCCTGCTGGTATCGGAAGTTATGTACATTATGATCGCAAACTTGATGGGCGTTTAGCTCAAGCTGTGGTTAGTATTAATGCCTTCAAAGGCGTAAGTTTTGGTGAAGGGTTTAAAGCTGCTGAGAAACCAGGTAGTGAAATTCAAGATGAAATTGCATACGATAATGAAAAAGGATACCACCGTTTATCAAATCACCTTGGCGGACTAGAAGGTGGTATGTCGAATGGTATGCCAATTGTTATAAACGGCGTAATGAAACCAATACCTACACTATATAAACCATTAAATTCTGTTGATATAGATACCAAAGATAGCTTTAAAGCAACAATTGAAAGATCAGATAGTTGTGCAGTCCCTGCAGCAAGCGTAGTTTGTGAACATGTCATTGCATTTGAAGTTGCTAAGGCAATTACGGAAGAATATCAATCAAATCATATTGACCAATTACAAGATGCAGTTAAAAATCATCGTAATTGGAATTTAAATTTCTAGGTGATGAAATGATTTTTGAAACTACTTACAATGACAACAACTATCCGATTATATTAAAGCAAAATGCACTTGCAGAGATAAATCATTTTTTAAAAGAAAACGAACAAAATATCGTTCTAATTGATCAAGATGTTTATAGATTCCATAAAGATTATATTAAAGCAAACCTTGAAAATCAGGAAATTAAATTTATAACTATTATGAGTGGTGAAGCTTGCAAACAAATGTCGTACTTCGAATCGATTAGCGAAAAAATATTGTCTTTAAATATTAATAGACAGTCACAATTGATTGCTATTGGTGGAGGAGCCACAGGAGACTTTGTTGGTTTTCTAGCAGCTACTTTATTACGTGGAATTGATTTTATACAAGTTCCTACCACATTACTTGCACATGATTCTGCAATTGGTGGCAAAGTTGGAATAAATGCTTCAGTCGGTAAGAATTTAATTGGCGCATTTCACAGACCTCGCGCTGTGATATATGACTTAAACTTCTTAAATACATTACCACATACAGAAATTAGAAGTGGTTTTGGAGAAGTATATAAACATGCTATTTTAAACAGTGAAACTGATACATGGCATTTAATGGATCAATATCCATCTATTAAAGAACTGTCACGTCTTGAGAATATAGATACCTTTTTAAAAATGGGTATAGAAACAAAATTAAAAATTGTCATTGAAGATGAGTTCGAAGGTGGCGTACGTAAACATTTAAATTTAGGACACACTTTTGGACATGGTTTAGAATATTTAACTAAAATTGCTCATGGTGAAGCTGTTATGATAGGTATTTTATTCCAAAAAATCATAAATAAAAATAGAAATCTCTTTGATAACCAAGAATCTATTCATATATTTATTAATTATTTAAAAGAACTTGGATATCCACTTAGCATCATAAATAATGCTAATATTGAGCTGATTTTTGACTATATGAAAAAAGACAAAAAGAATATTGGACAAACGATTCAAATGGTTTTACAAGAAGGCGAAGCTTCGTTTACAATTGAATCCGTTTCTAAAGATGAAGTATTAGATGCATTTATAGAACTTAAATCTCTAATAAATGAATAGAAGGAGTCCTTTAAATATGGAAGATGTATATAAAGTAATTGACGATATTCATATGAAAAATATCGAACAATTAGATGAGAAAGTAAATAGAGTTTTACAATCTGACGATCATGATGCTTTATTTATGTTAGGAGAAACATTATATAAATATGGAATAGTCGATCAAGGTGTAAAAATATTTGAAGAACTTTATTTACTTTATCCAGATGAAAATGAACTACTCGTTTATTATATAGAAGGTCTTATCGACCAAAATGACTTAGATAAAGCACATGAAGTTCTATATAATAGCCCCCATTCAACAGAAAAATTAATGCTAGAAGCTGATTTATATCAACAACAAGGATTATTCGAAGTTGGAATTGAAAAACTTATTGAAGCAAAAGAAATTGAACCAGATGACATCGTTATTACTTTTGCTTTAGCTGAAATGTATTATTATGACGGTCAATATTTAAAAGCAATGTCTAATTATGAAACGATTACGCAAACAGGTGAAGATATTATAAATGGTATATCTATTTATTCACGTATGGCTGATGCGAGTTTACAAAGTGGTGCATATGAAGAAGCGATTAAATATTATGAAAATGTTTCTGAAATGGATATGACTGCTGAAGATTATTTCAAACAAGCAATAAGTTATCAAAAAAATGACTTAACAAGAGAAGCAATTAAACAACTTGAGAAGCTTCTACAAAAAGATCCCGACTTTATGCAAGCTTACCATTACTTACTTCAAATTTACGAATCTGAAAAAGATTATGAAAAAGCAATTGAAATAGGTAAAGAAGGTCTTAGATTAAATGCATATTATAAAGAATTAATGACTGATACAGCTAGACTAATGTTAACAACAAATGACGAACATGGTGCAATTCTTTTACAAGATGCTTTAACAGTTGATCCATCTTATACAGAAGCTGCAATTATTCTTGCTGATTATTATCGTGAAAAAGATAACACAACTGGCTTAATTAACTTGCTAACTTATGTTGACCATGAAGACATCGATCCAATAGTAGCTTGGCATGTTGGGTATGCATTCGGAGAAGAAGAAAGAGATAAAGAAGCACAGCATTTTTACGAATTAGCTTATCCAGATTTAACACAAAACATTGACTTCTTAAATGACTATTACCATTATTTAATAGAAATTGGAAATGTAGAAACTGCTAAAAATATATTAGAGTCTGTTCGCAAACTCGATCCTGAGAATCCTTATTGGGACCAAGAATACGAAAGACTATTATAAGTAGGGTTAAATATGAATCATACATGGCTTAACTATGAAAAACAGCGGTTCATTGAATATATATTGTATCAATATGATTTTAAAATTGCTGAAAGTGTATGGATATTAAATTTACTTAAAAGTAGTCCAAAATATTTATCAAATATAACTTTTGTTAGTGAATTATCTAATAATCGAATTCTATCTATTAGTACTTCCCAATCTAAACAATTACCATTATTGTATTGTAAAGACCAATTTTGTATAGAAAATGGTCGACAAATCTTTCATGATATAAGATTGGATAATACAGAACTTAATGTCTTACTATATTTAAATAAAAATGACGATCGCTTAAATAGATTGCTGCTATTACAAATGTTAGTTGACTATTATGGAGAAGATAAAGATATACGTTCATTTAACAATAACAATAATTCACTTCATCATTGGGGACAACTAATCAGAAATGAGATTGATAAATCATTAGATAATAATGATCAAGACACATTTTTAGAGATGTCTAAAATATTGCAATTCATTAATGAGTTGGAGGAACATCAGTAATGTTATTTAATCACATTGACTTAAAAGAATTAAAAAACAACTTAGAATATATAGATACAGCAATTATTCCAGTTTCAAATATCGATATGAATCATCAATTATTAACTTCATGCGATAAAAATGAAACAGTACAATTAGTTGGAATGCTAGCAGAAAAACAATTTAAAGGTAGATTACTACTAACTCCTACATTTTTTACAAGTGGAAATCAATACGACCATGTAAATTCATTTGTGCAAAGCTTAAATGAATATGGACTTAACAATATAATCATTTTAAGTAGTGAAAAAATAAATATAAATTCTGAGATTGAATATTATACGGTTAACACAATCCCTATGAGTGATCTAGACGATGAAATGAAACGTACACTTATAGAAGATGAAGTTAAACAATTTATGAAATTCATCATAAAAACTTGGAATAAATCAAACTCTTAATTTTTGTAAATAATAAGCATATCACTCAACTGATATTTTCAGTTATGCAGTGATATGCTTTTTATTTTGAGTATGTCTTAGATAATTTTTTCAAAAAGTACTCTTCAAAAATCACTTTTATCGCCAAAAAATGTCCATAAAAATTAAAGCCTTTTCATATTTTTGAACTTTCTTAGTTAAAACCTTAATAAATAAAATATAAATTGTGACAAAGCGTTGACCGTCTTGAAATAATAGGCTAAAATTAAATTGTCCTAGTTATAAAAGAACGATTAATAGAGGGGGGAATCTGAATGAGCCAACGTGTCACACGACGCCAATTTTTAAACTATTCATTAATGGGTGTTGGGTCATTTATGGCTGCTGGTATGATTTTACCTATGGGTAGATTTGCGCTTGATCCTGTTTTCAAAGCGGATGCACAAGGCGATTTGATTGCTACAGGCGTAAAGGAGTCAGAACTTGGCAAAGAGCCTATAAAAGTGGACTTTAAATTCGAGCAAGAAGATGCTTGGTATACGAGTGAAGTTACAGAATTCGCTTGGGTATACAAAGATGGAAAGGAAATTGTAGCTTTATCACCTGTCTGTAAACATTTAGGATGTACAGTGACTTGGAATGGTGATGACTCAAATCCTAATCAATTCTATTGTCCATGTCATAACGGCCGTTACGAAAAGAATGGTAAAAACATTCCTGGTACGCCACCATTAGCACCACTTGATCAATACGAAGTAAAAGTTAAAGATGGCATTATTCAAATCGGCAAAAAACACGAAAACGAATTAGCTAAATAAGGAGGGATTAACAATGATAGATAAAATCTATGATTGGGTCGATGACAGACTTGATATTACACCAATTTGGCGAGATATTGCTGATCATGAAGTGCCAGAGCATGTTAACCCTGCTTATCACTTTTCAGCTTTCGTTTATTGTTTTGGTGGTCTAACGTTTTTCATTACTGTTATACAAGTTTTATCAGGCATGTTTTTAACGATGTATTATGTTCCAGATATCGTTAATGCTTGGAAATCAGTTTACTATCTACAACACGATGTAGCTGCTGGTGTTATCGTACGTGGTATGCACCATTGGGGAGCAAGTTTAGTAGTAGTAATGATGTTTTTACATACACTCCGTGTATTCTTCACAGGGTCTTACAAACAACCTAGAGAATTAAACTGGGTTGTAGGTGTTTTAATATTCTTCGTAATGCTTGGATTAAGTTTTACTGGATATTTATTACCTTGGGATATGAAAGCACTTTTCGCAACAAAAGTAGGTTTACAAATTGCAGAATCAGTTCCTATCATTGGGCCGTGGGTTAAGACATTACTAGCAGGGGATGCCGAAATAGTTGGTGCACAAACTCTAACTCGTTTCTTTGCGATACATGTATTCTTCCTACCAGCTGCACTATTCGCGTTACTGGCAGCACACTTTATAATGATCAGAAAACAAGGTATTTCAGGTCCACTATAAAAATAACGTGAATAAATGAAAAAGGAGGTCATGCGACATGCATCGCGGTAAAGGGATGAAGTTTGTTGGTGACTCAAGAATTAAGTCATACGACAAACCAAAGTTAAATAGAGATTACTCAGAATTTCCAGGTCGTACAGAAAGTTTCTGGCCTGACTTTCTATTAAAAGAATGGATGACTGGTGCAGTTTTCTTAATTGCATACTTATGTTTAACAGTTGCTCATCCATCGCCACTTGAACGTGTGGCAGATCCATCTGATACTGGTTACACACCATTACCAGACTGGTATTTCTTATTCTTATATCAAATACTTAAATATACATTCGCATCTGGTCCTTATAATACATTTGGGGCAATCGTCTTACCAGGTATTGCTTTTGGTGCTTTATTATTAGCTCCATGGTTAGATAGAGGCCCTGAACGTAAATGGACAAAGAGACCATTTGCTTCTGGTTTCATGTTAATTGCAATTGCTATCTTATTCTATACAACATGGGAATCAAGTTATTACCATGATTGGAAACAACAAGCTAAGCAAGGTGAAATCGTATTTTCTAACTTAGATAAATCCGATCCAGTCTACACAGACATTATCAAGTCAAACTGTACAAGTTGTCATGGTGGTGAATTGACTGGTGGACAAGGTCCAAACTTAGTAGAATCGAAATTACCAAAAGAGGGCGTACAAGGATTTGTAGAAAAAGGTGCAGGTAAAATGCCTAGCTTTAAAGATACACTTTCAAAAGATGAAATCGATAAAGTTTCTAAATACGTTGCTGATTTACACGAAACAGATGCGAACGGTAAAGAATTGAAAAAATAATTATTAAAGCCACCATTTTATGGTGGCTTTTTTCAAAGGAGTTACATAATGGCATTTTGGAGATACGTTATGGGACAAAAATCAGTGCTCATAACTCTATTTATTGCAAATCTACTCGGAACAATTTATGGATATATTTGGTATGGAGGACAATTGTTAGAAAGTAAATGGTATTTTTGGCCATTCATACCTGATAGTCCAACAGCAACATTCTTCCTAGTCATTGCCATTGCAGCTATTTATTTCAATAAACATTTAGGTTTATTTGAATGTTTAGCATTTGTGACATTAATTAAATATGGTGTATGGGCAGTGGTGATGAACTTATTTGTCATGATTCACTATGAACAACTTCTTCCTATGGCAATCATGCTAATGACATCTCACGGGCTTATGGCAATCCAAGCATTTATGTTTTATCCTACATTTAATATAAAAACTTGGCATATTGTAATAACGATGATATGGGTCTTTCATAACGATGTAATAGATTATGTGTATCATCAATATCCTGTATATAGCATGTTAAGTCAGTATGAATCACATATTGGATATTTTGCATTTTGGCTAAGTATAATCGCTTTTCTCCTTTTAATTTATTTACAAAAAAACATAAAAATACGTTCGAAATATTTGACGTAGGGGTCATCACTCCGTAATATAATAACTAACAGGGATATAAAGGAGGAAGTAATTTGTTTTCATTCATTATTTATTTTGTGATTATTATGCTTGTCCCTATGTACTTCCAATTTAAAGTAAAATCAACTTACAATAAATACTCAAGAGTACGTTCAACAAGCGGTAAAACGGGTAAACAAGTGGCTGAAGAAATACTAGCAGCTAATGGTATTCATGATGTAGAAGTATTACAAGGTGAAGGGTTCTTATCAGATCATTTTGACCCATCTAAAAAACGTGTAGTTTTATCACCATCAAACTATCAACAACCTAGCGTAGCAGGTACAGCGATTGCAGCTCACGAAGTAGGACATGCAATACAACATGCTCAAGGTTATGGTTTCTTAAAGTTTAGAACAGCTTTAGTACCACTTGCTAGTTTAGGTAGTTCGTTATCTTATATTATTATTTTAGCTGGTATCGTATTAACAGCAATGAGCAGTACATTCGGAACAACATTATTATGGGTTGGTATCGTATTTATGTCATTCGCTGTATTATTCTCAATCATTACATTGCCAGTCGAATTTGATGCAAGTAAACGGGCGATGCGCCAAATTGAAAAACTAAACATGGTCAATCAACAAGAATATAGACATGCTAAGAAAGTTTTATCAGCCGCTGCGATGACATATGTCGCTGCAACAGCAGTAGCAGTAGCCGAGTTAGCAAGATTTATTCTAATGGCACGTAACAGTTAATTCGTATTACTAACTACCGATTTAAGTTATAAACTTAAATCGGTAGTTTTTTATTTTCAATTTCATAATGAACTATAAATTTTAAAATTATATGCATCAAAATCTATAGTCAGTTTATAACATTGTCATTATGTACGTTAATCATATATAATTTTAATATGTGAGCACTTTTATAAATTAATATAAAAGATAAGTGAGGGGGATTTGTATGGATATGCAAGAAATGCAAAAAGAAGTAGATACTTATATTTCTCAATTTAAAACTGGCTATTTTTCACCATTAGCTAACTTAGCGAGATTAACAGAAGAAGTTGGAGAATTGGCTAGAGAAATCAACCATACTCATGGAGAAAAGAAAAAGAAATCTACTGAAGAAGAAAATACAATTGAAGCTGAATTAGGCGATAATTTATTTGTATTAATTTGTTTAGCAAATTCATTAAATATCGATTTAAATAAAAGTTTTGAAGATACTATGAATAAATTCAATGTAAGAGATAAAGATAGATTTGAACGAAAATAAGTTTTTATGGAGGCATAATATGAAAATCGGTATTACTTGTTATCCGTCAATGGGTGGTTCAGGTATAGTAGCTACTGAACTAGGATTGGAAATGGCAAAAAGAGGTCATGAAGTTCATTTTATTACTTCAAATATGCCTTTTAGAATGAGAGAACCTGTTCCAAATGTTACTTTTCATCAAGTTGATGTGAATCAATATTCTGTATTCCAATATCCACCATACGATATAACATTAAGCGCAAAAATTGCAGATGTAATAAATGATTACGATTTAGATATTTTACATATGCACTATGCCGTACCACATGCAATATGTGGTATTTTAGCTAGACAAATATCAGGAAAAGACGTAAAAATTATGACTACATTACATGGCACTGATATAACTGTATTAGGTTATGATACATCGTTGCAAAGTGCTATTCGCTTTGGAATTGAAAAAAGTGATGTCGTTACAAGTGTAAGTGATAGTTTAAAAGAAGAAACATACGAAGTGATAGGACCCGATAAACCAATTAAAACAATATACAACTTTGTACAAGAAGATAACTTTCCTCAAGTTTATAATACAGATTTAAGAAGTAGATACGGAATTGAAGAAGACGAGAAAGTTATTACTTTTGTATCAAATTTTAGAAAAGTTAAACGTGTTCATGACGTAGTAGATACTTTTTATAAAATAAACAAAAAGGTTAAATCTAAATTGCTTTTAATAGGGGATGGACCTGAACTACAAGTTGCTAGAGAACAAATCAAACATCTCAATATAGAAAATCATGTACTATTTTTAGGAAAACAAGATGAAGTCAATATATTCTATCAGATGTCAGACTTAACTTTGTTAATGAGTGAAAAAGAAAGCTTTGGCTTAGTACTGTTAGAAGCTATGCTAACTGGTGTCGTTCCTATTGGTACTAATGCTGGTGGTATTAAAGAAGTTATTAAAAATGGCGAAACAGGATACACTGTAGATGTTGGTGATACTGATAAAGCAAGTGAGCATGCAATTGAACTTTTAACTAATCATACACTTTATAAAAATATGCAAGAAGCTATGGTAGCAGATGTGAAGGAACGTTTCTCATCAAAAGTGATTGCTGATCAATATGAATCTTGTTACAACAATATGTTAGGAGATTAATATGAGCGCTAATCAAGTTTTTGAAGATGCCAAATGGATAATTGAAGCACTTGAAAATCAAGGCCATCATGCTTACTTTGTCGGAGGATCTGTAAGAGATTACTTAATGGATAAACATATTTCTGATGTAGATATAACAACAAGTGCTTTACCAGAAGAAGTGGAATCAATCTTTGATAAAACTTTACCAATTGGAAAAGAACACGGTACGATAATTGTATTAGGAAGTGGTCAACAATTCGAAGTAACCACGTTTAGAAAAGATGGAGATTATGTTGATCACAGAAGACCTACATCGGTACAATTTGTAACAGATTTATATGAAGATGTTGCAAGAAGAGATTTTACGATGAATGCAATTGCTATGGATAAATCATATCAACTGCATGATTATTTTAATGGATTGAAAGATATTAACAATAAAATAATAAAAGCTGTAGGTACACCTATTGATAGAATGGAAGAAGATGCTCTACGTATAATGAGAGGTGTAAGGTTTCAAGCTCAAACAGGATTTAATATTGATGATGAAACAAAAGAAGCTATGAGCCAATCAGCACATTTATTAGATAAAATTGCAATCGAAAGAATTGTCGTTGAATTAAAAAAGATGATTTCAGGCAATTATGTATACCATATTATTCAAACCATGAAAGACATGGCAATTTTTAAATATATACCATTTTTTAAAATTATCAATTTGGAAACAATTTTTATACCACAACATTCAAATTTCGAACTATGGATTGCTTCATTATGCTATATATATCATTTAGAACTTTCGAGTTTAAATCATTTGAAAATAAGTAATAAAGAGAAACATGAAATAATTTCTTATTATAATCTATTTAATGAATTTGAAAATAGAAACATTTCAAAAGTGGAAATGACTAGTATGATTTATAATTATGGCAACAATAAAGTAAACAAAGTCATACAATTTATATATGAAAATAATCAATCACTTAATATACAATTTCATCCTACAATAATGAATACTATTTTAGTAAATGAAATTTATGATAAACTACCTATATATGATAAGTCAGATTTAAGTATTAATGGTCAAATCATCATGAATGAATTTAATAAAAATGGTGGGCCATGGATAAAAGATATATTAAATAAAGTAGAGCAAGCAGTAATTTTAAATAAAGTGAATAATACACAAAATGAGTTAATAGAATGGGTGCGAGAGAATGTCGAAATATAAACGTGAAATTGTTAGTTATTTATATCAAAATGATGAATATTTATCAGGTCAACAAATTGCTGAGACTTTAAATTGTTCACGTGTTACTGTAAAAAAAGTAATTGATCAACTTAGAAAAGAAGGATTTCAAATTGAATCCATTTCAAATAAAGGTTATAAAATTGCGAGTATTCCTTCCATTTGGCAAGAAGACATTGTTAATATTGAACTTAAAGACAACGCATTGTTGAATCAAGCAATCGTTCAAACTCAAGTTGATTCTACTCAAATACTTGCTAAATCTTATATTAATGAGATAAATAATCATTTTGTAGTATTAAGCGATGAACAGACTAAAGGAAGAGGGAGATTTAATCGTGAATGGTCCTCTCTAAAAAGCAAAGGCCTGTGGATGTCAATCGTATTAAAACCTGACATAGCTATTCAAAAAATGTCGACATTCAATTTATTTATTAGTCTTGCAATTCAAGAAGTGATTGAACAACATTATAATATACAATGTAAAATAAAATGGCCAAATGATATTTATATTGGTAATAAAAAAGTATGTGGATTTTTGACAGAAATGATTGCCGATACGGATGGTGTTCATGCAATCATTTGTGGAATAGGTATAAATTTAAATCAGACTCAATTAGAATTTGATAAAGTAAATCAATCACGTGCAACGAGTTTAAATTTAGAGAATGGTAAGCCTATAGGTCCTTATCAATTTCTAACATTACTAATTAAAGCAATTGAACAGAGATATGACCAATTCTTGAATTTACCATTTAGTGAAATTAAAGCATTATATAAAGAAAAAAGCATGATCTGGAATAAAACTTTAACTTATACTGAAGGTAAAAAACAAATCGTTGGGCGAGCAATAGATATACAAGATAATGGGTTCTTAACTGTGATATCTGAGGATGGCAATTTACATCAATTTATGAGCGCAGATATCGAAATATAGGAGAGATAATATGGCGCAAAGATACGCTGTCGTAGATTTAGAGACAACTGGAAACCAAATACAATATGATGAAATTATACAAATTGGTATTACATTTATAGAAGACCAACAAATTGTAGATACTTACCATACATATGTTAAAACTGATTTGGAAATTCCATCTTTCATCCAGGCATTAACAAATATAAATGAGTTAGATTTACAAGATGCGCCATATTTTGACGAGATTAGTAAATCTTTATTTGTAATGTTAAAAGACTGTGTGTTTGTAGCGCATAACGTTTTATTTGATTTGAACTTTTTAAAGGCTCATTTTGAAAAATATCAAATAGAATTTGAACCAAAATTAATAATAGATACGATGGAACTCTTTAAAATTGCTTTTCCAACTGAAGAAAGCTATCAGTTAAGTGAATTAAGCCAATCTTTAAAAGTCGATTTGAATCAAGCACATAGTGCAGATGAAGATGCTAAAGCAACAGCTTTATTGTTTATAAAAGCTATTCAAAAAATAAAAGATTTACCTATAGATACTGTTAAACAACTTTACTATTTATCAAAGTCACTGAAATATGACTTGAAAGATATTTTATTTGAAATTGTTAGAACTAGTCAAAATACAGTGACAAATTCAAGCAAAATAAAAAAATATCAAAATATCAACTACTTAAAGCAAACACCTATACGTAAATCGAAAAATAGTGAAATTATAACAATTGATGAAGCCTATGATAGAATTCTTAAAACATTTAATTTTGATTATCGTAAAGAACAATATCAATTAGTTCAACAATTATTTGATTCTTTAATGCATAATGAAAATGCGCTTATCGAAGCACCTCTTGGAAGTGGAAAATCGATGAGTTTTGTACTTGCTTCACTGCTTTACTATTTAGAAACAGGAGAACATATACTTGTTTCAACTCATACAAAATTATTACAAAATCAACTACTAGAGCAAGAGTTCAACAAAGTGCTGAATGCATTAGATCTTGATTTAAAGGCGATGATTATAAAAAGTAAAGATCATTACATTTCACTAGGCTTAATTTTAAACATTCTTCAAGATGATACTGATAATTATGAAGCAACGATTTTAAAAATGCAGTTATTAGTTTGGATTTTAGAGACTGAAACTGGAGATATTGAAGAGTTACATCTAAAAGGAGGACAAAAAGTATTCTTTGACCAAAAAAGAACAACTTATGTTCCATTTAAAAATGACATTCATTATTATCAATTTATTAAAGAGAGTGCTCAAAGTGTTGAGATAGGTATTACGAATCATGCGCATTTATTGCAACATAGTACTGAAGACACTGTTTATCAATTGTTTAAACATATAATTGTAGACGAAGCACACCGTATACAAGACTATGCACTTAACCAAGTTACTGATAATTTAAGTTATCAACATATTAAATATCACCTTGGTTTATTAGGTAAAAATGAACAAGAAAAATTATTTAGAAGATTAGATAAATTAGAAAACAGAAGAATTATAGAGCAATACCCAATAGATCCCATTGATATTTATCAATTAAAAAAAGATATCGAATTATTACATGAACAAAATGAAAATTTATTCGATGAATTAATGGATCAAATCAATCAAAAGCATAAATCTCAAAATGATGACGAACAACAAATTCATTATATCTATGATATCGATGTTACGAAGCTATCTGAAATATTCAAACTACAAATCGGTACGATTAATCAAATTTTATCTAGATTCAAATCTTTTACACATGCTCATGTGAAAGCATTCAAAAAAGAATTGATTTATATATATCATCAGTATACTAAGATATATAACGTTATTAAATCGGGGCAAGTACCATACGTATCAATTAAAAAGTTAACTCAAAAATCTACACTTTCTCTTTTTGTTAAAAAAGAAGAAGTTAAAGATTTACTTAATCAAGTATTTATTGAGCAATTTAATAGTAATATTTTCATTTCAGGAACATTAACTGTAAATGAGTCGTTTACATCGTTTAAATCTATGTTTCCTAAAAATATTGAATTCAATACATACTATTTGAATGATATTTATGATTTGAAAAATCAAGCAGCATGTTTTGTTCCTAAAAATATGCCAAGTTATCAGTTCCATAATCAAGATGACTATATTGAAACAATTGTTCATTACTTATCTACATTTGTAAGTGAAACAAATCAAAAATGTTTAGTATTATTCACGAACTATTCAATGCTTTATCAAGCATACCGTTATATGGAAGAACTTGAAATATTTGATGACTATGTATTATTAATGCAACAACAACATTCACATGTTTATAAAATTGTTCAACAATTTAATCAATTTGATAAAACAATTTTACTTGGGACATTATCTTTCTTTGAAGGTTTTGATTATCAATCTTCAGGAATTAAATGTGTCATGATGACTAAATTACCGTTCATTCATCAAGATGACCCTAGATACCATTTGATGAAAGATGAATTTGAAAATCCTTTTAAAGACTTTGTATTACCTGATGCCGTTACTAAATTTAGACAAGGTATCGGTAGATTAATTAGAAATAAAAATGATCAAGGATTGTTAGTATGTTTTGATAGAAGAATTTTAGATAGTAATTATAGTAAATTTTTCATAAATGCTTTAGGCGAAATACCAGTTATAGAAGGCGATATAAATAATTTCCAAGATAAATTAAGAAAATATCCAAACAGATAGCAGTTATATAGATAATTTGATAAAATGACTATAGGTAATTTATTTGAATAGGAGAAATATAAATGAATATTACGATTAAACAAGCAAAAGATTATGTCAATCAAGAAGTGACAATCGGTGCTTGGATTGCAAATAAGCGATCTAGTGGGAAAATAGCATTCTTACAATTAAGAGATGGTACAGGATTTATGCAAGGTGTTGTAGTAAAAGCAGAAGTATCAGAAGATATTTTCAAACTTGCTAAATCATTAACTCAAGAAACATCAGTATTTGTAACGGGAACAATTACAGAAGATGAGCGTTCTAAATTTGGATATGAAATGCAAGTAAGCTCAGTAGAAGTCATTTCAGAATCACACGATTATCCTATAACGCCTAAAAACCACGGAACAGAATTCTTAATGGACCATAGACATTTGTGGTTACGTTCTAAACGTCAACATGCTGTTATGAAAATTAGAAATGAAATTATTCGTGCTACTTATGAATTCTTTAATGACAATGGATTCACTAAAATAGACCCACCAATTTTGACTGGTAGTGCACCTGAGGGTACGAGTGAACTATTCCATACAAAATATTTCGAAGAAGATGCATTCTTATCACAAAGTGGTCAATTATACATGGAAGCTGCTGCTATGGCACATGGTCGAGTTTTCAGTTTCGGTCCAACATTTAGAGCTGAAAAATCTAAAACAAGACGTCACTTAATTGAGTTCTGGATGATTGAACCAGAAATGGCATTTATGAAACATGATCAAAGTTTAGAAGTTCAAGAAAATTATGTACATCATATTGTGAAATCAGTATTAGAAAATTGTACTTTAGAATTAGATTTACTTGAAAGAGATACTTCTAAATTAGAAGCCGTTTCAACACCATTCCCAAGAATCACTTATGATGATGCTGTTGAATTCTTGCATAAAGAAGGCTTTGATGATATTGAATGGGGCGATGATTTTGGCGCACCTCATGAAACAGCAATTGCAAATCATTATGATAAACCAGTATTTATTATCAATTATCCAACTAAAATTAAACCATTTTACATGGAACCAAATCCTGAAAATCCAGAAACAGTACTATGTGCTGACTTAATTGCACCTGAAGGTTACGGTGAAATTATTGGTGGTTCAGAAAGAATTAGTGACTTAGATTTAATTAATCAAAGAATTAAAGAACATGGATTAGATCCAGAATCATATAGCTATTACACGGACTTAAGAAAATATGGAAGTGTACCTCATAGTGGCTTTGGATTAGGTCTAGAAAGAACAGTAGCATGGTTAAGTGGAGTTGAACATGTTAGAGAAACTTCACCGTTCCCACGCTTATTAAATCGTTTATATCCATAATAATCAGGCTGGGACATATTAATTGTCTCAGCCTCTAATCATTTGGCATTATTTCAATCACAAAGTAGGTGAAAAGATGTATTCCAGCGAAATGTTAAAAGAAAAACCGGTCATTATTCAACGCGCTTTATTTAATCATTACGTAAAGTTAGGATTAAATGAAAAACAATTTGTTATATTAGTAAAATTATTAGATCAAGAAAATGAGCGAAATTTGCAACCACCATTAGAAAATATTCAACAAGGAACAAGTTTGTCTATTCAAGAAGTAAGTCATGTCATTAATCAACTTTCACAGCTTAAATGTATTGACATTAAAATTGAAAAAGATGAGCAGCATAAATATAATGAATTCATATCGTTTGAACCATTATTTGAACAATTAGCTTTAATAATGAATGAAGTAAAGCAAGAAGATACTGTTGAAGATCAAAACAGTCAATTCAAAAAATTATTCCATGAATTTGAATCTACGTTTGGACGTCCTTTAACACCACTTGAAGTTCAAACATTAAATCATTGGATTGATACTGATCACCATTCTAATGAACTTATACAAAGTGCACTAAATGAAGCGCATAGTTTAGACAAGCTAAGCTTCAAATATATTGATAGAATTTTATTAAATTGGAAGAAGAAAAACATTACAACTGTTCAGTCTTCAAAAGAAGAAAGTGAGAAATTTAATCACAACAAAAAATTAAAACAAAATGTAAATTCAATACCGATTTTTGATTGGGTGAACGGGGAGAATCCTTATGATAAGTAAAAAAAGAGCATTAGAAATGATGGATGTCATAGATGAAATGTTTCCTGATGCTGAATGTGAGCTTGTACACGACAATCCTTTTGAACTAACAATTGCTGTATTGCTATCTGCACAATGTACAGATGTTTTAGTTAATAAAGTCACTAAGTCGCTTTTTCAAAAATATAAAACACCTGAAGACTACTTAAATGTGAGTTTAGAAGAATTACAAGATGATATTAGATCAATCGGACTATTTCGAAATAAAGCAAAAAACATTCAAAAATTATGTCAATCACTGTTGGATAATTATGACGGCATTGTACCTAGTACACATTTAGAGCTAGAATCTTTAGCAGGTGTTGGCCGTAAGACGGCAAACGTTGTAATGAGTGTTGCATTTGGAGAACCTTCTCTTGCGGTTGATACACATGTTGAAAGAGTTTCAAAACGTCTAGCAATATGTAGACAAAAGGATAATGTACGACAAGTAGAAGATCGCTTATGTAGTATTATACCAAGAGAAAGGTGGACTAAAAGCCATCATCAGTTAATTTTCTTTGGTAGATATCACTGTGTTGCACGCAAACCTAAATGTGAAGCATGTCCATTGCTGGCTGATTGTAGAGAAGGTCAGAAAAGATTAAAAGCAGGACTAGTAAAGGTTGATGAAGCATGATAGAAAAGAATGATTTTATAATATTAGAAGAACAAATAGAACCACTTGTAAAAAACAAACAATTAAAAAGTAATGAAGCTCACGAACTCTTAGATCAATATTATGCACTTATCATAGCTTATATAGAACAAATCAACCAAATAGACAAATTTGAAATAAAAGGTATTCATGACTATCCAGTTATACCAATGAACTTTGAAGAAAGATATCAATATATAAATGATAGAATTTATCACTTTATGGGTTATAGACAGATGGTAACGCTTAAAGATGAACTTATTAAGATGAATGCAAGACATCAACTTAAACTTAAAAGAGAAGCAAGATTAAAAGAAGATAAATAAAAGTATTTGATCATGTGGATTATTATTTTAGCATATCACGTAACTGATTTTTTAAAGTTTACAGTGATATGCTAATTTTTTTATATCTTTTGATTTTGTTCGTGCATGCTTGCCTAGGGGTATGGCTCGAGCCTGTAGTCTCTCACGCATACTTTTCCCTCAGGCGTCAGCACTTACAAAATCATTACTAATAACTATTTTTATAAAATCTTTCGATTTTGTAAAGTGCATGCTTGCCTAGGGGTATGGCTCGAGTCTGTAGTCTCTCACGCATACTTTTCCCTCAGGCGTCAGCACTTTACAAAATCATTACTAATAACTATTTTTATAAAATCTTACGATTTTGTACGTGCGTGCTTGCCTAGGGTATGGCTCGAGCCTGTAGTCTCTCACACATACTATTCCCTCAGGCGTCAGCACTTACAAAATCGTCGTAATAACCATATTTATATAGAAAAATGTTAGTTCTAAGAGTTAGCTAAATGATTATCATTAAAATACTAGGACATTTATGTCAAAGGCAATTAATATTAAGTGTCTATATTTACATAAGTGGAAAGAAGTGTAAGCAAGGGTATCTATATTTACACAAGTCAGTAGAAGTGTAACTATGGATGCCTATGTTAACACAAGTCAGTAGAAGTGTAACTAAGGATAACTATGTTAACACAAGTCGAAAGAAGTGTAAGCAAGGATGTCTGTATTCACATAAGTGGAGAGAAGTGTAAATAAAGATGCCTATGTTAACACAAGTCAGTAGAAGTGTAAGCATGCGCATAAAAGATTGCCCACAATGTCTATGACTTTGCGGGCAATCTGATGGTAGTTCTAAGAGGTGCCAAAACAATTTTTATAAAAAATAAGAGCAGAAATTCATTTTAATAATGAATTTCTGCTCTTATTTTTTAGTAGTCGTTAATCATTTTCAGCTTCTTTGGCGGCTTCTTTAGCTGCGCTCGAACTGGAACTACTTGAACTATTATCACTAGAATCTTCGGAAGTAGGTGCTTCAGTTGTTTGTTCTTCTGTTGTTACTTCTTCAGTATTAGTTGATTGTTGTTGAGTTGTACTTTGTGTGTTAGATGATCTTGAAGTATTTGAGTTTGTTTGTGGTTCATTTGTTGTTACATTATTATTATTGTTTGAGAAATTATAGTTATTTTGATTGTTATTGTTACTATCATTACTATTGTCAGTACTTGGTGCTGAGCTACTTGTTGTTTGATTATCTTCATTACCTGCAACACTTAGGCTCTTACCACTACCTGTTACTGAATCAGGTTTTTCGAAGTCTGCACCATCATAACTTGATATTTGTGACATTACATCTTTAAATAACATTTGTGGTTTAATTTGTTCATCGTGTCCTAAGAATGAATTTTCACCGTAATCTTTAACTTTATTGAAGCCCATCCAAACGGACATTGTGTACTGAGGTGAATAACCTGTAATCCAAACATCTTTGGCTGCATTTTCAGGTAATTGATATTCATTATATACTTCATCACCATAAGTACCTGTACCAGTTTTAGCTGCTACATTTACTCCGTCAACGCCATAACCATAAGCAGAACCATATGCATCGAAAGTACCTTTAAGCATTTCAGTTAACATATATGCTGTGTAATCTTCCATTGCTTTATGACTATCACTTGAGAATTTAATTGTTTCATCATCTTGTGTTACAACTTTTCTAATTGATTTAGCTTCGTTATATGTTCCGCCATTACCCATACTTGCAAATGCTGAAGCGAGTTGAGTAGGGGAGAATTCAGATTGTGAACCACCTAGTACTTCTGAAGGTCCTATTTCTTCTTTATAATTTAAATTAACTTTAGATGCAAAATCTTTAACTGCTTTTTCACCAGCATTTTGATTTGTTTCTTGCCAAGCTTTCAGTGCTGGTATGTTATATGATCTTGCTAATGCATCTGCCATTGTCACTGATCCGTGGCCATTGCCATCATAGTTCTTAAATACACTACCATTAATGCTGTATTCTTTTTCATCTTGGAACTTATGATTTGTAGCATATTGCATATTTTCTATTGCTGGACCATAAGATAAAATTGGTTTTAATGACGAACCAGTTGGATGTAGGTCTGTTGCTTGGTTTCTATCTACAACATCTTTATAATCTTTACCACCGCTAATACCAACGAGTTTACCAGTTTTAGTATCTATAATGGATGAACCAGTAATTTGGTCTTTGTTTTTATAGAAAGTACCGTTATCTACAGCATCTTGTAATTTCTTTTGAACATCTTTATCCATGTTTGTGTAGATTTTATTTCCGTTTGTCATAATATCGTTTAAAGATTGTCCTTTAAATGCTTTATTCTCAGTAATTTCTTGTTTAACAAAATTAATATATGAAGCGTACTCGTTATCTGGTGTTTCTGTCATAGCTTCATTTCTTTCTTCTACCGTTCTTTGAACTAAGTTCTTATCGATAGGTGTATCTTGTGCTTCTTTCATTTCTTCCTTAGAAATTCTACCATGTCTTTCCATTAAATAAAGTACTGTGTCTTTACGTTTTTCAGCACCCTCAGGATTGTCATAAATATTATATTGGTTTGGAACTTGTGGTAAACCAGCTAAATATGCTGTTTCTGCTAAGTTTAAATCTTTTAGTTTTTTGTCAAAATAATACTTAGCTGCAGTTTGTGAACCATAAATACCATCTGAGTAATAGATTTTGTTTAAATACATTTCAAAAATTTCATCTTTTGAATATTCTTGTTCAAGTCTATATGAAAGGTATGCCTCTTGAGCTTTTCTTTCAATTGATTTCTTATCTGTTAAGAATGAACGTTTTACAACTTGTTGTGTAAGTGTTGAGGCACCTTGAGATCCAAATCCACCTGTAAAGTTTTTCAATACTGCGCCAGATAAACGTTTATAATCTAATGCACCATGATCATAAAACCGATTATCTTCAGTTGCTAGAACAGCATCTTTTAATTGGTCTGGAACTTCGTCAAATTTAACATGTTCTCTTTTTTGTCCCATATAAAGGGTTGTTACGAGTTCATTGTTTTTATCGTAAATTTTAGTTGGCAACTGGTCTTTAAGTGCACTTTCATTGAAAGCAGGAGCTTTCCAAGCATAATATGCAAATAAGAGAACACCTACTATTACCATTGCCAAGAATGCAAGTGCGAGAATACCAAACACCTTAATTATTGTTCTTTTAATATTCCTCTTTTTCTTAGGTTGTTCTTTGTTATTTTTACTATTAGAAGCTTTTGATTGACTCATTTGAGCGCCTCACTTTCTATTTTTATCAATTGATCAACTATTTTTATGTAGTTAATTCTTGGTCTAAATTGGATTGGAATTAAATATCCATCATTTTCAATTTCTTTAAGTGTAATGGACTTTTTCCCACCAGATTTATATCTGTCCCAATATACCATAAATTCCCTAAAAGGCAATAAAAATACGCTATCATGATAGCTGAATTTTATCAATAAAAAACATATACCTTTTTGGTTTGAAACTTGTTCCATATGTGATACTTGATGGTCGTGAATATTATTTAATGGGAAACTTGTTTTATTTTTGGTTTCTTTAGCTTCAAAATCAATATAGTATCCATTATAAACACCATTGTAATCTGTTGTTGAAGGTTTTCTAAAATATGCTTCTTTAATGACAGCTTTTTGTCTTTTAGGATAATCTACATCAACAATTTGAATAGGTGTCGGTTTCTTATGGATAACAGCAATATTTTCTAATCTGAAATATTGATTTGATTTATCAATTTCCTCTTCTAAATTCATACCCCGTTTACCATATTTTATTTTACTATACTTTGTGGAGTCTTGACTTAAGACTTTAGAAGTATCTTTTGATACTTTTTTACCATTTGGGTAGTTCAAATTCATCACCTATCTTCATATCATAAAACTCTAAATATTATACCTTATTTCATTATAAGTTACAAAAGTTTTTTATGATACAAATATATTCTAGAACTTTTCTAGTTATGTTATCATTTTATCGTGGGGATTTTTAAAACACAAACTTCATTGATAGTAGGGATAATTATGTTATTAAATCTTATAAATAAATTGAATGATATGCAGCAAATATTTAAAAATGCTAAAGATGATCATGAATATGATTTTTATAATGATGTCGTCCCATTTGTTGAAGTGGTTGACGAGTTACTAGATAAACTTTCTTCGCAACAACAAGAAATTCTAAAATTACAGTATATGAACGAACAAAAGTTTTATTTACTAATTGATAACTATAAAGAATTATCAGTTGAATGTCATTATAAAAGAACGAGTAAAAAAATGTTTCTAGAGAAACATAAAGCAGTACAACACGATTTGAATTATATTCATACACATTTAGGTGATTTGTCATGACATCCATATACTTTACTGGCTATAAACCTTTTGAACTCAATATATTTAAAGATGATCAGCCTGAAGTTAAAGTGATCAAAGCATATATTAAGGAAATCATTGAACAAGAAATTGAGGAAGGTATGGAATGGGCAATAATATCTGGTCAGCTTGGCTTTGAATTGTGGGCAGCTGAAGTTACAATAGAAATGAAAAGTAAATATCCTCAATTGAAACTTGCAATTTTAACACCATTCTTGAATCATTTTAATAAATGGAATGAAACAAACCAACATAAATATCAAAGTATTGTTGCTCAAGCTGATTACGTAAATGCTATTCATCAAAATGAATACCAAGGAGCATTTCAATTCCAACAAGCAAATGATTTTATTTTGGATAATACCGACAAAACCATTTTATTCTATGATGACGAACAAGAAGCTTCACCAAAGTACTTCAAAAGTAAGTTAGTTGATTTTGCTGAAAAGACAAATTATACTTATAATGTTATTACGTTCATCGATTTACAAGACTTTATGGAATTTAATTATAATAATGAAAATGAATCTTATTAAATGAGGTGTAAATATGGCTGATGTAACATTAAAACTATCTGCTAAAGATATTTATGAAAAGGAATTCGAAAAAAGTTTAAGAGGCTTTAAAACTGAAGAAGTAGACGCTTTTTTAGATGACATTATTTCAGACTATCAAAAGATGGCTGACTTAAATAATGAAGTACTAAAGTTAACAGAAGAAAATTCTAAACTAAAAAAAGAAATCGAAGAGTTAAGATTGCGTGTTGCTTCAGGAAGACCACAAGGTTCACAACAATATAATTCTAATAATGTAGATATATTAAAGAGAATCTCTAATCTTGAAAAAGCTGTATTTGGTGAATAAATTATAGTTATTTTTCTCAGTTTATGCTATAATTCTAAGTCGAGTGGTATTTCGGATAATCGCTACATTATGTAGAGGAAAGTCCATGCTCACACATTCTGAGATGAATGTAGTGTTCGTGCTTGGCGAAACAATAAGCCAAGGCAATTAATTGACGGCAACGAAATAACCTAAGTTATTTATAATATGGTTAAAGTAGTTTGAAAGTGCCACAGTGACGTAGCTTCTACAGAAATGTAGAAGGTGGAACGCGGTAAACCCCTCGAGTGAGCAATCCAAAATTGGTAGGAGCACTTCTTTGACGGAAATGAACGGAATGAGAAGGTATGTAATCATACAGACAGATGATTATCACTGGCGTACGAGTGTAACTAGTACACGTTAGCAGTACTAAAGGACAAAACATGGCTTACAGATTTATCACTTACTAGTGTCGCTCTCCCAAGTAGGAGAGCTTTTTATTTGTAAATAATAATTTAAATATAAAGGAGTATATACATGTATCAATTACTCGCTACTAGTCCCATGGGATTAGAATCAATTGTTGCTAAAGAAGTTCAAGAATTAGGGTATGAGACGACTGTAGAAAATGGTCGCGTATTATTCGAAGGTGACGAAAAAGCAATTGTTAAAGCAAATTTATGGTTAAGAACTGCTGATAGAGTCAAAATAGTAGTCGGAAGATTTAATGCAACAACTTTTGATGAACTATTCGAAAAGACAAAGTCACTACCATGGGAAAATGTTATTGGAGCTCAAGGCATGTTTCCAGTACAAGGCAAAAGCGTTAAATCTAAATTATTTAGTGTATCTGACTGCCAAGCAATCGTTAAAAAAGCGATAGTTGAAAGACTTAAACATGTATATAGCATTAAAGGTTGGATTGATGAATCTGGTAGTAAATATCAAGTAGAAGTATCATTGTTAAAAGACGAAGCGTTATTAACAATTGATACATCAGGTTCAGGACTTCATAAAAGAGGTTATCGCTTAGCACAAGGTGAAGCTCCAATGAAAGAAACGTTAGCAGCTGCACTCGTAAGATTAACAAACTGGAGTGGAGAAACACCATTTATAGATCCATTCTGTGGTTCAGGTACTCTTGCAATTGAAGCAGCTCTAATAGCTCAGAACATTGCACCAGGTTTCAATCGTAGCTTTGCAAGTGAAGAATGGGATATCATTCCAGAAGGCTTATATGATCAATTAAGACAAGAAGCAGATGAAGCAGCTTTATATGATAAAGAGATTGATATTGTGGCTAGCGATATAGACCCTAGAATGGTAGAAATAGCGAAAGCAAATGCTGTAGAAGTTGGACTAGGCGATATAATTAAATTTACTGTTCAAGATGTACATGATTTAGTAGTACCAGAAGGACCTGTTTCAATAATAGGGAATCCACCATACGGAGAACGTATAGGTGAACGAAGCGAAGTAGAAGCAATGTACAAACATTTAGGTGAAATATTAAACAAGAATAACCAAGTTTCATTATATATGTTAACGAGTTATAAAGAATTCGAACCTTTAGTAGGTACAAAAGCTACTAAGAGAAGAAAATTATTTAACGGTTATATCGAATGTACTTACTATCAATATTGGGGTAAGCGAAGTAAATAAAACATAAATAAACAGATGAAACATCCAATTGTGGGTGTTTCATCTTTTTTGTATGAAGCGTATTTATTAACTTTTCATTTACTTACCAAAGTTTACCTTCACCTAATCCTTTAGCGCCTGGTGGTGGATCTATAAACATTTGACCAATCGGAACTGTATAAGCTATTAGAATTAATAATACAGTAATGATGATTAGGAATCTCCAATTTTCGACAAGTTTAGTTACTGGTTGTTGCTCATCTAATGCTTCCGCAATTGGATATTCTTCTTCTCCTTTTGGTGATAAGAAAGTTAAGTGTATAAATATCATTACAACTAATATAATTGAAATAAATAGAATTGTTCCCCCAACGGCTTGTAAAACTTGATATGGGATCCACTCTGCCGCTTGTTTAGCGCCACCATATTCAGAAAAAGTCGATCTTCTTGGAGCACCTTTAAATAAACCTACATAGTGCATTGCACCACTCATAATTGTCATTCCGATAGCCCAAGTATAACCTTGTATAATTGCTAATTTATTAGTAAATTTAGTCAATTTTCTACCTGTACAATGAGGTATCAACCAGTACATTATGCCGAAGAAAGTTAATATAACAGCTGATGCGATTGTTAAATGAAAATGTCCAGTTACCCAAATCGTATTGTGTATAAGACCATTCATTTGTGCTGAAGCATTTACTAAGCCTCCAGCACCACCAGGTATAAATGCCAACATACCTAAGAAAGGTAATACAAATCTTGCATCGTTCCAAGGTAAAGATTTAAACCATGTAAATAATCCTTTATATCCTAAAGAACGCCCATGATGCTCGAAAGTTGCAAATAAACTAAATGCTGTCATAAATGAAGGTACTACTACCATAAATGTTAGAACTACTTGTAAATACTTCCATATATCATCAATTCCAGGTTCAACTAATTGGTGGTGTATCCCAACAGGAATACTGAAGAATAAGAAAAGCATAAATGACATTCTTGCTAAGTTATCTGAGAATGCTTTGCCGTTTATTATTTTCGGTACAATTGCATACCAACACATATAAGCTGGCAATAACCAGAAATAAACTAATGCATGTCCAAAATACCAAAATAATGTTCTACTTAAAGACACATCAACTCTTTCAACTAAACCTAAAGACCATGGTATTAATTGAAAAAGCACTGTTGCTGCAACCCCTAACGAACATACAATCCACATTACTCCATTTATTGCTACCATATAACTAAGTAAGGGAGATTTCTTACCTGGATAAGTTTTCTTAAATTCTCTATATTTCAAAATTTGGCCAATTACAGAAATCCAACTACCTACAACTACTAAAGCCATACCTACATAGAATATGACGTGTGCTTGTAATGGTGCATAAAAAGTATATAAAACTGTTGCCTTATTAAGTAACACCATTGTAGCAGCCATAAGCGTTCCAACAATCATAACAAAAAAGCCAATCCATCCTAATTTTCTTTGTACGGATGTTAAATGTCCACATGTTTTGGCTACTGCTGAATATTGAAACCCTAAAATAAAGAAAGTTGTAAGTACAAGTGCTAAAACAATACCGTGTACAGTCAAAATTTGATAATAAGAAATATTCTTAGGTAATTGTAATAAACCTGATCTTACGAAAGTTTGTAATAAACCTGCGAGTCCCCCTAGAATTAAACAACCAATTGCCACATACATATGTGCCATAACGAGTTTACTGTCTGACTTATTTAAACGTGTTATCATTTTTTATCCACAACCTTTATCATCGACTTCATATCTGCATGACCGACACCACAATATTCATTGCAGATGATCAAATATTCGCCTTTATCATTAAATGTCTTTGTATATTCACTAATGTGTCCTGGTTCAAGCATCATGTTAACGTTTGTTCCAGGTAAACTGAAGCCATGCAAAGTATCTTTACTTGTTGCAATGATTTTTACTTTCGAACCTTTAGGTATTTCTACTTTCCCAGGTTGATAATTAAAAGCTGAAGCGACTATTACTAGTTCATAGTCATAATCTTTACCATCCACTTTATTGAGACCCGGCTTATTAAAAGGTTCAATTTGATCGACTTTATCTGGATTTACATACTCTCTACCAGAAGCGGCTGGCTTATGTCCATTATGTAATCCAGTGATTATTAAAATTGCAAGAAACAATACTAAAGAAGCTGTTCCTATGGTTAACCATAACTTTTCATATTTATGCACAAATTTCACCCCTTACATTCTTATCAAAAATAAAATAAAACAAATCACCCATAATACTGCAAAAATTCCTCCCAATGTAAAAACTGAGTAGAGCGTGCCTCTTAGGTCGAGATCATCATGTGAATGGTCATCAGTTTTATTACTAAGGTCATTTTTTTGGACTGTCATATGATTCATCCTTTCTTATATTCTCTTCATTATTTATAATAGAATAGAGATAGAAAAAATAATGTGATGTAAATCACATTATTTAAATTATTTGTGCATAAATGAAGGGGAATTAAAATGGAAAGTAATCAAGAATCATTAGATTTACTCTATAAACTAAAAAAAGAAATTGAAAAATCATCAAATCAACAATTGATTAAACAAATCAATGAAATGATTAAGAAAGTATATAATGAACAATATACTGTTAGCTTTGTAGGTCATTTTTCAGCTGGAAAATCTACATTAATAAATAATGTTATCGGCCAAAGCATATTACCGAGTTCACCAGTGCCGACAACGAGTAATACCGCACAATTAATTTCATCAAATAAAAATAGTATTTCCGTCAATTTAAGTGATAACCAATATACAGTGGTGAATAACCAAGAAGATGTCAAAAGATTAAATACTGAAGATCGTAAAGTAGAATCAATCGAGATAGAGTTTACTTCTGATAAATTTAATAAAGGTTTCACTTTTCAAGATACGCCAGGTGTAGATTCTATGAGTGACAACCATAGAGAAAGTGCATTTCAATATTTACTGACTTCGAATTATGTTTTTTATACAGTAGACTATAACCACGTACAATCAGATATGAATTTCAATTTCATTAAGTCTCTTAACAAATTAGATATACCTGTTATTTTGCTAGTGAATCAAGTAGATAAACATGATGAAAATGAAATACCTTTTGATATATATAAACGTAGAGTTAATAAAGCAGTAACAGATTGGAAACTTAATTTAGAGAAAATATTCTATGTATCAAAGTATGAAACACTAAACAATGAAAAAGTTGAATTCAATGAATACATTCATCAACTTGATCAAAACAGAACTGGACATCAAGTATTTATTGAACGCGTAACAAATTATATTAAACAAGAACAATTAGAATATATAAATCGTCATATGGAATCTATTCTTTCAGACATTGAATCAACTGAAGAAACATTTGATGAAGATTATCAAACATATAAAGAAAAATTCAACGTTCAAAATGAACAGTCTCTTATTCAAAATAAAGATCAATTCACATCAAATTTAAAAGAAAAGCGAAAAGAAATATTAGATAACGCTTATCTAATGCCTTACGAAATGAGAGAAACGATTCGTGTTTATTTAGAAACGACAGCTAAAGATTATAAAGTAAAAGGGTTATTCAACAAAGATAAGAAAAAAGAACTTATTCAAGAAGAAAAGTTAAATACGGTAAAAGAAGAATTAGATTTAAAAATACATGATGAAATAACAAAAGTATGGATTAAATCATTAGAACATCTTAATAAATACATTAAAGATTCCAATCTTTTCGAAAAAATTATCAACCAACAATATACAATTTCTAAAGAAGAACTTGCTGAACATGTCCAAGAGCAAACGTCTATTACGAATGATTATGTAATTATATATACGAAAGGTATAGTAGATATCATCACTAGAAAAGTTCGTAATGATACAAATCAACTTATAGAAGAAATTGTGAATTCAAGTGAAGTGCATAATGAAACTAATGAAGATGCAAACCAGCTAAGTGAATATGAAGAATATATTGAATTCAAAAATTTAAAATCTTCTCTTATAACAAATAATTACCAGCACTACTATATTCATCTGGATGAATCTATTGATAAGTTAATTGATAGACATTTTGTACGTATTGAAGAAATAGATTTAGGAAATCAAATTGAGAAGAAACATCAATATAAAGTAGAAAGCTCAAAACAAAAAGAAAGTAATCTCGTTAATATAAATGAAAAATTAACAAAGTTGAAAAATCTTCCATTATTTGAAGGTGAAGTAGAAAACATTCATAACCAAGTTCAGCGTATAGAAAATAACATTACAAAAATCGCGGTATTTGGTACATTCAGTGCAGGGAAAAGTAGTTTAATTAATGCTATTTTAAGAAATCCTATATTATTAAGTTCACCAAACCCAACTACTGCAAGTATTACTGAAATTAGTTATGGAACAAAACAAGAAGTTACTTTTAAAACTTATTCTCAATTACTCGAAGAAATTAATCATATAACAGAATTTGCGAATAAAAATTATGATTCTATTGAGTCTTTTATAGAAGATAAAAATATAAAACAACATCCTTCTTTATCGAGTAATCATATAGCATTTTTTGAAGCTATTGAAACAAACTTCAAATATTATGAAGATACACTGAAAAAAGAGAAAGCCACTGAGTTTAAACTTGAAGAATTAGAAAAACTAACTGCAGATGATACGCACGCAGCATTTGTGCATAAAATTAATTTAAGACTTGAAGAAGAATGGTTAAAAGATAAAATTATTATCGATTCACCTGGATTAAATTCTAATAACCAAAGACACACGAGAGAAACTGAACAAATAATAGCTTCAAGTGATCTTATAATATATGTTAGCTATTACAACCATGCCTTTACAGATAAAGATGGCGAATTTTTAACTTATATGAGAGATATGAATAATTTGCAACAAACACAAGGATTAAAATTCGTTATTAATGCAATTGACTTAGCTGAATCCGAAGAAGATAAAAATGCAGTTATTTCATATGTCGAGTCCTCATTAGATGCATTAAACATTAAACCTGAATGTTATCCTGTATCTAGTAAACTCGCTATTAAAAATTATGACGACTATTTCAATAATTTCATGAACGCAATAGATCATTTTGTTAAAGTTGAAAGTAAAACTGTTCTACAATCTCAAGTAGAATCAAGAATTAATCAATTGATTAGTGAACTTGAAAGAATGGTCCATACGTATAGACAAGATAAAGCACAACTAGAAAAAAGAAATACTACATTACTTAAATATAAAGAAAAACAAAACTTCACTAATCAAATAGTTGTAAAATCGCATCATCAACTAGAAAAAGAAATTCATGATCAACTTTATTATTTGAAAGACCGATTAAATATACAACTAAACGATATTGTGAAAAAACATTTTAATACTTCTACTGTTACAGATGATTTTAAACAATCACTTCAAACAAGTACAAAACAATATGTCGATGATTTAAATCAAAAATTAAGTTTAGAAAGTTCACTCATAGTTGAAAGATTAAAGAACTTTTATTCAAGAACATTTGATGATTTGCTTACACCAACAATCGTTGAATTAAACGAAGCGTCAATATTAGTATCAAAGTTCAAACATGATTTTATCAATGAAATAAATCCAGAACCGATAAACATCAATATTCAAGACATCTCTAACCAAACAATTAGCTCCATTTCGAAAAAAGATTTGTTAAAAACATCTAAAGCTAAGGACGTACAAACATCAATATTAAATGATACAATGTCGTTATTAGATCAACCAATCGTCTACTTTAACAATGCTTTAACTAAAAATCTTGAAGGCTATGATAACTTAGCTGAACATTATATAGTAGATTACAACAAAGAAACGATTAAACTGATAGAATCATATTTATCTGTTAACATAGATAATAATGTCATAGAACAAATCGAAAAAGTCTTAAAAGAGATATAGAGGAGAACAAAATGGGAAATAAAATATTATTAATAGATGGAATGGCTTTATTATTTAGACATTTTTATGCTACAAGTATCCATAAGCAATTTATGAGAGATTCAAAAGGGATTCCCACAAACGCGGTACAAGGTTTCGTTAGACATACGTATACAGTTATTAACGATATACAACCTTCACATGTTGCAGTATGTTGGGATATGGGTTCAAAAACATTTCGTAACGACATGTTTGAAGCTTATAAGTCTAACCGAGTTGCACCACCAGAAGAGATGATACCTCAATTTGATAGAGCGAAAGAGATTGCTGAAAAATTAGGAATGTTTAACTTAGGTATAACAAATTATGAAGCGGATGATGTTATCGGTACGATTAGTAAAAAGGCACAGGAAAAAGGGTACGAAACATACGTAGTAAGTGGTGACCGTGATTTATTGCAATGTATTGATACAAACGTTAACATCTGGCTAACAAAAAAAGGATTCAATATATATAATAAATATGATATCCATAAATTTAGAGAAGAATATGGTCTTGAGCCACATCAATTAGTAGATGTAAAAGCATTTATGGGTGACACTGCTGACGGATATCCAGGTGTTAAAGGAATAGGTGAGAAGACTGCAATAAAACTTATTCAACAATATCAATCAGTTGAAAATGTTATAGAAAATATTGATGAATTAACTGCAGGACAACAAAATAAAATCATCACATATAGAGATGATTTAGCCATGTCCAAACGACTAGCTCAAATTCATACAGATGTACCACTTGAAACAGAAGACTTATTAAATAAAATGACATACAACCATCATATAGAAAATTCTATTAATATTTGTAATGAACATGAACTGTTTGTTTCAAGTAAATATTTAATGAATAACTTTTCATAATAATAACCGCCAACAATGTAGTTGGCGGTTATTATTTTTTATTTCGTTTTTTCAAATGCTTTCTTAATGCAGTTTGTGCTAATTGGTTAGCTTCTTTATTTTGTACTCTTGGTATCCATTTAACAAATACTAAATCAAATTTCTGTTGCAATTGTTTATATTCATTAAAATACGATTTAAACATTTCATTCTTCACAAAATTTTTCTCTATACTATCACCAATCAATTTTGAATCTGTATACACTAGAGCATTATTAACATTTAATTCAGCAGCATGCTTAAGTGATAAGATAAATGCTTCCCACTCAGCACGATGGTTATCCATCAATCCTAAACTTTCCGTAAAATAATGCCTCTCATTATCTACTATAATTACAATTCCACATGTACTTTCTCCAGGATTACCTTTAGTCGCTGCATCAAAATAAATTTGTGACACTAATATCATCTCTTTCAATTAAATTCATCATTATATCTAATTTACATGAACATCTAGCATAGTTCAATTAAATACAAGTGAGCATACAGGAATAATATTTGAATACGACATACTATAAAGAAATATTATAGCTCTTAAAATTTATATAAATATTTTATAGAGATTTAAAAATATAGTATTTTATTCGCACAATAAAGATGATATAATATTTTGGAACAAAATTTAATTTTGTTCCATATCAAATATGTGAATAGTTTATATGGAAGGAGAGTAATTTAATATCACCATTCACATATTGCTAGTGTGAAACTTAGCTCATATATCTTAGATTCATTTAGAGATTTTTTGAACACATTACTAGTGAGATAAAAATAAAATAGTTACATAAGAATCATCGTATGAGTAAAGTAGCACTCCAATTTAAATTATTATCTATGAAAAGGAGATTGCTAATGGACAATCAACGGCGATTACAAAAGTTTAGTATTCGAAAGTATACTATTGGTACATGTTCAATATTAATCGGCACACTTTTATTTCTTGGTAATCCATCAGATAAAGCTTTTGCATCAGCAAAAAATATAGATGTTACCAATCAAGAAGAATCAGTAAAACCTACAGAAACAACAAATGATACAAGTAATGAACTATCAAATCAAAACACAAACGAAAATGTAGAACAGAATAATGAAGCACCAACTAATAATGTAAAAACAAATGAACAAATAGAAGAACAATCTATAGTTGAAGAAATAGATAATCAAAGATCAAAAATGGAGAATGAAACAACACAAGAAGAAAAAAATACAGAAAATTCAACTTATAAAGAGGAAAACACATTAAACAAAGATACGATTGTTACTAAAGAAAATAACAAAGAATTAGATAAACCTGAAAATAATGTAAACCAATCTATCAAGGCGTCAACTACGACAAATACAGTAGATCAACATAATTCATCACCTCAACAAACGCCACATTCAGAAATAAAAACAAATTTAACTGAACCCGAAAATAATAAAAAGACAATTATAGAGAAAAACAATTCAAATGAAGCAATTCAAAATAGAAATAATAATGAGATAAATAACACAAATAATAATGAGAATAACGTGACACCTAAAACAGTCAAAGTAACTGAAGTACGCTCTAATAAGATGACTGTTGAAGAATTTAAGAAATTAAGTCCAAGAGAGATTTTTTCAATTGATTTTGAAGAACTTAAGAACTTAAATATTCAAGCTTTCTATTCTGATTTAACAAGAGCACAACAAAAAGCATTAGCTTTAAATAAATCTTTCCAATCAAATTACGGAAATATTTATACTGCTCCTAGTTTATCAGTGTTTAGAGCTGCTCAAGGACCATATCCAACAGGTATTGCTCAAGAATATGACTTTGGTCCTCTGGGTGATAGAGACTTTGGTGGTCATAACCAAGGAGACCAATTCCACTTACTTGCTGCTATGCAATTAGAAAACGTAGCACGTGAAGGTGATAATGCGGTTATAAGATATAAAATTAGATTCAATGACAACAGTGCCAATAGAGGAAGTATGAAATATTATTTTGCTGCAAGTGAAGGAAATATTAAAATTCTTCGTTTAGAAAAAAATGGACAAAGTATAAATACAAACAATGTTTATACCGAGGATTTAAATAAGACATTTAAATTAAAGAGACCTCAAATATATAATGATATAACAAGAGATTTCATCCATCCTCTTACATCACAAGTTAAAGTAGTTTATGGAAAACGTTCTGATAAAATTATTGTGGAATTTGAAGTAAGAGTACCATTAACAACTTTACTTTCAAAATATGAAGACCCAACAGATACATCAACTGGTGATCATAAATTCAAATCATTTGTTATTGGTGCTGGTGGATTGAATACTGCTATTAGAAACAAACAAAATACATTTAGAGTTAGAGGTGTTTATAACACCACTATTAGTCCTACTATTCATACAGATCTAACTGAAAAAGCTAATACCAAAACTCCTGTTGTTGTATATTCATTACCAGGATTAGCAATTAAATTATACGATAAAAGTAATAATGTAATTGGTGAAGGTATTGTCCAATCAAATGGTAAAGCACCTATAACACCGACAGTAGATATTCCTGCCGGAGATGTTACAGCAAGAATAGTAACTAAAGGAAGAGAATTGTTTCCGAGTGCTCCAAAAGTCGCTACTCGTAAAGAAACAGATGCAGATAGACATAATCCAACTGCTATTAACCAAACAGTAGAGATAAATGAAACACCATCTGTCGATCAATCAATCAGTTTACCTTCTGGAACACCAAATGGTACAAGATATGAGTATATAACACAAATAGATACGCAAACTGTAGGTGATAAAAACGCTACAGTACGAGTAACATACCCAGATAACAGTTACGATGATGTGCCAGTAGTAATTGAAGTTATAGACACGACACCACCAGTAGCTCCAACTCTACAAAATAAAACTAATGAAAGAAATGTAGCTATACAACCAATAACAATTCCTAATGCGACAGATAATAGCGGTGATGTAGAACCAAGTAGCGTAACAGGTTTACCTCCAGGACTAACTTATAACAGTCAAACTAAGCAAATTACCGGTACACCAACAACAGAAGGTACAAGTAGAATATCTGTTAAATATGTAGATCCAAGTGGCAATAGTATAGGTAAAAATTTCAAATTCACAGTTGTAGATACAACACCACCAAATAAACCTGTCATTCAAACAGATTTAACTGGTAAAGCTGGTACGACTCCAACTATTGCTGTTAACGCTGAACCAAGATCTAATGTAAAATTATACGATAAAGATGGCAATAAGATTGGTGAAGGGGTCGCAAATGATCAAGGTGTTGCTCAAATAACACCGACAACTCCTTTAACTGAAGGTAATATCACAGCGAAAGCGACCGATAATGCAGCTACACCAAATACCTCTGTTGCTTCTGATCCAATCAAAGCGACAGATACAACGCCACCAGCTAAACCTGTCATCACAACAGACTTAACTGGTAAAGCTGGTACAACACCAACTATTTCAGTTAATGCAGAAGCAGGATCTAATGTTGAATTATTCGATAAAGATGGAAATAAAATTGGTCAAGGTGTGGCGAATAATCAAGGTGTGGCAGAAATTACACCAACAACACCTTTAACTGAAGGTAATGTCACAGCGAGAGCAACCGATAACGCAGAATCACCAAACACTTCTGTCGCATCTGACCCAATCAAGGCTACAGATACAACGCCACCTGCTAAACCAGTTATCATAACAGATTTAGCAGGCAAAGCAGGAACTACGCCAACTATTTCTGTAAATGCAGAACCAGGTTCTAATGTTGAAATCTTTAATAAAGACGGAAACAAAATTGGTGAAGCTAAAGCGAATAATCAAGGTATCGCTCAAATTACGCCGACTACACCACTGTCTGAAGGTAATATTACAGCGAAAGCAACAGATAATGCGGAAATACCGAATACGTCTGATGTTTCAGATCCAGTCAAGGCAACAGATACGACGGCTCCGGCTAAACCTGTCATTACTACAGATTTAACAGGCCAAGCTCATATGACGCCAACTATTTCTGTGAATGCAGAAGCAGGATCTAATGTTGAATTATTCGATAAAGACGGAAATAAAATTGGTGAAGCTAAGGCGAATGACCAAGGTGTCGCTCAAATTACGCCGACTACGCCACTGCCTGAAGGTAATATCACAGCCAAAGCAACGGATAATGCGGAAACGCCGAATACTTCTGTCGCTTCTGACTCAATGAAAGCAACAGATACAACAGCACCGGCTAAACCTGTCATTACTACAGACTTAACGAATAAAGCTGGTACAACTCCAACTATTTCTGTAAATGCTGAACCTAATTCAAAAGTTGAAATCTTTGATAAAGACGGAAATAAAATTGGTGAAAGTAAGGCTAACAACCAAGGTATCGCTCAAATAACATCTACAATGCCATTACCTGAAGGTAATATTACTGCTAAAGCGACAGATAATGCTGAATCACCGAATACTTCTGACGCTTCTGATCCAGTCAAGGCAACAGATACAATACCTCCAGTTAAACCTGTTATCATAACAGATTTAACAAGCAAAGCAGGAACTACGCCAACTATTTCTGTAAATGCTGAACCTAATTCAAAAGTTGAAATCTTTGATAAAAGTGGAAACAAAATTGGTGAAGCTAAGGCGAATGATCAAGGTGTCGCTCAAATCACGCCGACTACGCCATTACCTGAAGGTAATATTACGGCCAAAGCAACGGATAACGCAGAAACACCGAATACTTCTGATGCTTCTGATCCAGTCAAGGCAACTGATACGACTGCTCCGGCTAAACCTGTTATTACTACAGACTTAACTGGACAAGCTTATATGACGCCAACTATTTCTGTGAATGCAGAACCTAATTCAAAAGTTGAAATCTTTGATAAAGGTGGAAACAAAATTGGTGAGGCTGTCGCAAATAATCAAGGTATCGCTCAAATTACGCCGACTACACCATTACCTGAAGGTAATATTACTGCGAAAGCGACTGATAATGCTGAAACGCCGAATACGTCTGACGCTTCTGATCCAGTCAAAGCAACAGACACAACAGCTCCGGCTAAACCAGTTATAACAACTGACTTAACGGGTAAAGCAGGTACTACAGAACCAATTACAGTCACTACTGACCCTGGGTCAAATGTAGAATTATTTGATAAGGATGGAAACAAAATTGGTGAGGGTATCGTAAATGACCAAGGTGTGGCTGAAATTACGCCAACTAGACCATTACCTGAAGGTAATATCACAGCGAAAGCGACAGATAATGCAGAAACACCGAATTCGTCTGATGCTTCTAATCCAATCAAGGCAACAGATACAACGGCTCCAGTTAAACCTGTCATCATAACAGATTTAACAAGCAAAGCAGGAACTACGCCAACTATTTCTGTAAATGCTGAACCTAATTCAAAAGTTGAAATCTTTGATAAAAGTGGAAACAAAATTGGTGAAGCTAAGGCGAATGATCAAGGTGTCGCTCAAATCACGCCGACTACGCCATTACCTGAAGGTAATATTACGGCCAAAGCAACGGATAACGCAGAAACACCTAATACTTCTGATGCTTCTGATCCAATCAAGGCAACTGATACGACTGCTCCGGCTAAACCTGTTATTACTACAGACTTAACTGGACAAGCTTATATGACGCCAACTATTTCTGTGAATACAGAACCTAATTCAAAAGTTGAAATCTTTGATAAAGGTGGAAACAAAATTGGTGAGGCTGTCGCAAATAATCAAGGTATCGCTCAAATTACGCCGACTACACCATTACCTGAAGGTAATATTACTGCGAAAGCGACTGATAATGCTGAAACGCCGAATACGTCTGATGCTTCTGATCCAGTCAAAGCAACAGACACAACAGCTCCGGCTAAACCAGTTATAACAACTGACTTAACGGGTAAAGCAGGTACTACAGAACCAATTACAGTCACTACTGACCCTGGGTCAAATGTAGAATTATTTGATAAGGATGGCAACAAAATTGGTGAGGGTATCGTAAATGACCAAGGTGTGGCTGAAATTACGCCAACTAGACCATTACCTGAAGGTAATATCACAGCGAAAGCGACAGATAATGCAGAAACACCGAATTCGTCTGATGCTTCTAATCCAATCAAGGCAACAGATACAACGGCTCCAGTTAAACCTGTCATCATAACAGATTTAACAAGCAAAGCATGG
>NZ_MWJM01000002.1:298500-300283 GCF_002018435.1 Mammaliicoccus fleurettii
GCTTCTAATCCAATCAAGGCAACAGATACAACGGCTCCAGTTAAACCTGTCATCATAACAGATTTAACAAGCAAAGCATGGACGACAAATTCGATTGTTGTAAATGCTGAACCTAATTCAAAGGTTGAAATCTTTGATAAAAATGGCAATAAGATTGGTGAGGCTGTGGCGAATAATCAAGGTGTGGCTGAAATTATGCCAACAACACCATTACCTGAAGGTAATATCACAGCGAAAGCAACGGATAATGCAGAAGCACCTAATACATCTGACGCTTCTGATCCAGTTAAGGCAACTGATACAACGGCTCCGGTTAAACCTGTCATCACAACTGATTTAACTGGTAAAGCTCATATGACACCAACGATTTCTATAAACGCTGAACGAGGTTCTAATGTTGAATTATTCGATAAGGATGGCAATAAAATCGGTGAGGGTGTCACAAATGATCAAGGTGTCGCTGAAATTACGCCAACTAGACCATTACCTGAAGGTAATATTACGGCGAAATCGACGGATAATGCGGAATCACCAAATACATCTGATGCTTCTGACCCAATCAAAGCGACAGATACAACGGCTCCGGTTAAACCTGTTATCACTACAGACTTAACAGGCCAAGCTCATATGACGCCAACGATTTCTGTGAATGCTGAGCCAGGTTCTAATGTTGAATTATTCGATAAAGATGGCAATAAGATTGGTAAGGGTGTCACAAATGATCAAGGTGTGGCTGAAATCACGCCAACAAAACCATTACCTGAAGGTGATATTACAGCGAAAGCAACGGATAATGCGGAATCACCAAATACATCTGATGCTTCTGATCCAGTCAAGGCAACTGATACAACAGCGCCAGTTAAACCTGTCATCACAACTGATTTAACAGGCCAAGCTCATATGACACCAATCATTTCTGTAAACGCTGAACCTAAATCTAAAGTTGAAATCTTTGATAAAGATGGAAACAAAATTGGTGAAGGGGTCGCAAATGATCAAGGTATCGCTGAAATTACGCCAACTAGACCATTACCTGAAGGTAATATCACAGCCAAAGCAACGGATAATGCCGAAACACCGAATACATCTGACACTTCTGATCCAATCAAATCAACTGATACAACAGCGCCAGTTAAACCTATCATCACTACAGACTTAACAGGCCAAGCTCATATGACGCCAACGATTTCTGTAAACGCTGAACCAGGTTCTAATGTTGAATTATTCGATAAAGACGGCAACAAAATTGGTGAAGCAATGGCCAATGATCAAGGTGTGGCTGAAATCACGCCAACAACGCCATTACCTGAAGGTAATATTACGGCCAAAGCAACAGATAATGCAGAATCACCGAATACGTCTGACGCTTCTGATCCAATCAAAGCGACAGATACAACAGCTCCAGTTAAACCAGTTATCACTACTGATTTAACAGGACAAGCTCATATGACGCCAACGATTTCTGTGAATGCTGAACCTAAATCTAAAGTTGAAATCTTTGATAAAGATGGAAACAAAATTGGTGAAGGGGTCGCAAATGATCAAGGTGTCGCTGAAATTACGCCAACTAGACCATTACCTGAAGGTAATATTACGGCCAAAGCGACGGATAATGCCGAAACGCCGAATACGTCTGACACTTCTGAACCAGTCAAATCGAAAGATACAACGCCGCCTACTAAACCTGTTATTCAAACAGATTTAAATGATAAAGGTGGTACAAAAAATCCAATTACAGTGACTACTGACCCTGGATCTAAAGTTGAAATCTTCGATAAAGATG
>NZ_MWJM01000030.1:0-8945 GCF_002018435.1 Mammaliicoccus fleurettii
GTGTTAATACCGCCTACGATAATGAAACGAAAGATTTCTCCATATTTCTTGTACATGATGTTGCTCCTTTATAAAACCTTGATTCATTATACGACAAGTCCACGCTTGTTACTATATTGTTCGTATAAATGCTCTTGTGCAATTTCTTTTAAGATTTCAACGACTTTATAAACTTCTTCATATGATGTGTATAAAGCAATAGGTGCTAAGCGTATAACATTTGGTTCTCTAAAGTCAGGTATAACGCCTTTATCTTTAAGTGCCAAACTGATACGATAGGCTTCATCATGAACTAAACAAACATGACCACCACGTTTAAAATCATCACGTAAATTACCAACAGAATAGCCGTAATCTGATAATGCTTCATCAATAAGATACATCAAATATGCTGTGATATGTACTGATTTATTTCTTATTGCATACATACCTATTTCATTAAAAATATTGAGCACGCCTTCAAGTGGTGCCATTGAAAGAATATTAGGTGTTCCTACTTGCCAGCCTGATGCATCTGGTTGATGTTCAAACGTATGATTTAGTTGGAATTGTGTTTCATCTTTGTTTCCAAACCATCCAGCAGTACCAGGATTTTTATTGAAGTGTTTTTTATTAATATATAAACCAGCAGTTGAACCTGGACCTCCTGATAAATATTTATAAGTACACCATACTGCAAAGTCAGCATCTATTAGAGTTAAGTCCATTTCAATTGCGCCAATAGCATGACATAAATCCCATCCGATTATAATGTCACGTTCTTTAGCAGCCATCGTTAATTTTTCCATATCTAGTACTTGTGCAGAACGATAAAGCACGGTAGGTAATAGAATGAGTGCAACATCATCTGTCATAGCATCGATAATTGCATCTTCATCAATAAACATACCATCAGAGCTTGTCACGACTTTAACAGTATCTTCAGGATCTAATCCTTTTTGACGAACTTGACTATCAACAGCATAACGGTCAGTAGGGAAGTTTAAATCATCTACTAATATTTTATATTTCTTGTCAGTTGGTTCGTAAAATGTACTTAAAGCTTGGTGAATATTAGAAGTTGTACTACCAACAATAACGACTTCTTCTGGATTAGCCCCGATTAGAGGTGCCATTTTTGAAGCGATTTGTTTAGAATAATGATAGTATTTACTATCTTCAACGTTCCAAATTTTAATACCTTCCTTTTTCCAAACTTCAAGCGTATTCAGTAGCGCTGCCTCAGCATCTTTAGAAGCAAGACCTAACGAATTACCATCCATATAAATTTCATTAGGCTGTATGTAAAAACGATCACGAACATGATGCAGAACATCTGCTTTATCTAAAGCATGAGCAAACTCTTTTGTTGTATTAAATGCAGTATCCATATGTTTCATCCCCTTAAAAATAATGAATAGTTCTTTAAATATAATTGTATACTTTCATAAGCAAAGTAACAAAGAAAATGTTGATGAATATTTTGAAAGTGATGTAGGGAGTGGAGTTTGGAAGTCTCTCATTTCCTCATTAAAAGTGTATACAAAAAAACTGCCAACAAAGTTTAAGCTTTGTCGACAGAATTATTTATAGTCGTTTTATTAGAAAGTTTTTCCTAAAGCTTTAGCGCGTTCGATACTGTCAGCTTTAATTTCTTCTGCTTTTTCTGGGTTAGCATTATGTCCTTCAACGATTAATCCATCGAAGTCAGTTATGCCATAGAAACTCATCATTTGTCCGATGTAACGGTGACCCATTTCTAATTCAGCTGCTGGTCCTTCGCTATAATATCCGCCACGTGCTTGGATATGTAGCGCTTTTTTATCTGGTAATAAACCAACTGGACCTTCAGCAGTATATTTGAATGTTTTACCTGCTACTGATACTGAGTCTAAATATGCTTTCATTACTGGTGGGAATGAGAAGTTCCAGAATGGTGTAACGAATACATATTTATCTGCATTTACAAATTGCTCACTTAATTCATTAAGGCGACGTACTTTACCTTGTTCGCCTTCAGAAAGTGCATCAAAGCCTGCTCCGGATTGTAGTTTACCCCAACCAGCAAATACATCTGCATCAATTTGTGGAATATATGAATTGTATAAATCAATATGAACTACTTCATCGTTAGGATTTGTAGTTTTATAACTTTCGATAAAAGCTTTAGCTGTTGCCATTGAAAAAGAAACAGTTTCATCATGTGGATGAGCTGTAATGAATAATACTTGTGACATAATATATTTCCCTTCTATTTATAAAAATTAAACTAACTATAATTATTATACTTATATTGTTTTATAAATCAATAGAAATACTCTTTTTAAATTAGCGACTTTTACACTTTACAGAGGATGTTACATTTTTAGAGATAAAAGTATAAAAATACAGAATACAGTGCATGATAATTATAAGATGATATTTTTAGTGGTAGGATATATTTAGAATAATACATATTATGAAAGGATGATGGCACTTGAGTAAGAAGTTATATCTTATGCGACATGGACAAACATTATTTAATGAAAAGAAAAAGATACAAGGGGCATCAGATTCACCTTTGACAAAGCTTGGAATAGAACAGGCACTAATGGCAAAAGCATATTTTGATGAAGCCAATGTTCAGTTTCAATCATTATATTCATCTACACAAGAAAGAGCTTGTGATACATTAGAATTAATATGCCCTGAGAAATCATATGTTAGATTAAAAGGACTAAAAGAATGGAACTTTGGCTTGTTTGAAGCGGAGAGTGAATTATTGAATCCACCACATAAACCTGGTGAAACATCATATGGAGACTACTTCGTTGATTATGGTGGAGAATCAAGTGTAGATGTTCAAAATAGAATGAATGAAACATTAACAGAAATCATGAAAAATGACGAAGCAGATACGATGTTAGCAGTTAGTCACGGTGGAGCTATATTTATGTTCTTACAGTTGTGGTTACCATTTGAGCAAGTGAAAGAAGTTAAATTTACGAATTGTTGTATATTAGAATTTGAATATGAAGATGCTAAATTCAAATTCATACAAGCTATCAATCCAACAGAAGATAAGTAAAGTGAAATTTAAAAAATATATAGTGTGAGACAGACATCTATTTCAATAAAATGATAAGAGGCAGTGACAATCAATTTGTCCCTGCCTCATTTTGTAATGTAATTCGATAGAAACGCACGAAGACTGTAGAGATATCGTGCGATTCGGCTCAAATCGGGTTAAAACGCACGAAGACTCAGAAGATATCGTGCGATTCACCCATATAACCATACACATAAAATTATTTTACAGAAGGTATATAGAATCGTGAGTTTTCGTAATGGAAAATAATTTTAGAATAGTCGAATGGTATGCCTGTACTTGTATAAAATATTTGTTCATATTCTAATGATGGATCGCCTTCGTTTAATTGTAAATGTTCAGCATTACCGGCAGATAGTTTATCTATTTTAAAATAAATATCTGTGAAACCGACTTTTACTTTTAAATTGTTTTCTACGTAATCGAATATAGAACCGTTTGCTATTTCTTCGTTCATATATAGTACAACATTTTTACTGAAATACGAAGTTTCTATACAGAATACTTTGCCATCAACGTATCTAATTCGCTCTACATAATATACAGTTTCATTATCTTGTAATTTTAATTGAGTTTTAATGTGTTCTTCAGGTTTAATTTCAGCTATTTTTAAGACTTTGCTTGTTACTTCGTGACCTTTCAAATCATCTGAAAATCCATCTGCAGTAAATAAGTTTAAGTAGCCATCTCTTTTTGGATTTCTTACATAAATACCGCTTCCTCTTGCTTGGTAAATTAATCCTTCTTTTTCGAGACTTTTTAAAGCGTTAATAATTGTACTCTTACTTACATTAAATTCAGATCTTAATATTTCTACGCTTGGTAATTTGTCTCCAGCTTCATATTGTCCATTCTCTATTAGCTCTTCAATACGTTCAGCAATTAATTCGTACTTCAGCATATTAAACCCCACTTTTCGTTGATAATACTTACATTATAGCATTTGTTAAATTAATAGTGCTATTTAATTTTGTATCTATCTTTACAAATTGTACCGGTATAATTATAATGTAAGAGTATACAAATAGAAAACGAGATAATTGGGGTGGAATTATGGCGAACAAAAACGAAAGAATTGCTAAAGAGATTCTTGAGGTAATTGGCGGGGAAGAAAATATTGTTAAAAGCACACATTGTGCAACACGGTTAAGACTTGTACTAAAAAGGTCAGATCCAACTGCGAATGAAAAAGTAAAAAAAATAGAAGGTGTCGTTACAGTTGTTGAAAATAATGGACAATTTCAAGTAGTTATTGGGAATAATGTTGGAGATGTTCATAAAGCTTTTGATGAAATGATAGGTGGTTCTAATAAGAATCAACAACAAAATGAAACAGAAAATAAAGGAAGTATATTAAATAGAGTTATTGCTACAATGTCAGCTGTATTTGCACCATTTATTTATATATTAGCTGCTGCAGGTATTTTGCAAGGTTTATTGATATTAATTAATTTAATTGCACCATCATTTTCTAAAACAGGAACATATGAAGTATTCAATTTCATATCTTGGGCACCATTTACATTCTTACCAATTTTTATTGCGATTACAGCAGCCAAACATTTTAATGTGAATATGTACATAGCTATTGCATGTTCTGCGGCATTAGTGAGTCCAGATTTTACTGCGATACTCGACAGAATTGGTGATGGAGAAACAGTTAGATTATTCGGTATGCCGTTAACTGAAACTGCATATACATCTTCTGTTTTACCACCATTATTGCTTGTTTGGATTTTATCTTATTTAGAAAAATTCCTAAATAAAACAATTCATGAAGTTGTAAGACCGCTATTTGTACCATTCTTATCTATTATTATTATGGTGCCAGTGACATTGTTAGTAATTGGTCCAATTTCAACATTGGCAGCACATGGTATTGCGAATGGATACAATTCACTTGTTGAAGTTGCACCTTGGTTAGCAGGGGCAATTATTGGTGGAGTATGGCAAGTGTTTGTAATATTTGGTGTACATTGGGGAATTACACCAGTTGTTCTTGCAAACTTTGAACAACACGGAAGTGATTCATTCCAAGCTTATCAAACAATCGCTGTTATAGCGCAAGTTGGTGCGGTTGTAGGTGTATTTATTAAAGCGAAAAGTCAAGAAGTTAAGAGGGTATCATCATCTGCTGGTATCACAGGTATTTTTGGAATAACAGAACCCGCAATATATGGTGTGAACTTAAGATTTAAAAAGCCATTTATCATTGCCTGTATTAGTGGTGCAATTGGTGCATTTGTGGCCAGTTTCTTCAATCCAAAATATTATGCTTATGCAGGGTTGCCAGGACCATTAACAATAGTAAATGGTTATAATGCAGATAATGTATCGTCAATTTGGGGGATTTTAATTGGTACTGCTATTGCGATTGTGTTACCTATTATACTCATTCAAATTTTTGGTTATGGTGAAGATACAACTGAACAAGTTGAAACTGCTGATGCAAATCAATCGAACGCAGTCGTTCCAAATGAAAAATTAGAAATTGAAGTTTATTCACCAGTATCAGGAAATATTGTTCAACTTGAAAAAGTACCAGATCCAGTATTTTCAGAAGGTTTAATGGGTAAAGGTATAGCAATAGAGCCAAAGGATAATACAATTTATAGTCCAGTAGAAGGAAAAGTAAGCATGATTGCACCTTCTAAACATGCTATCGGAATTAATACTTTAGATGGGGCAGAAATTTTGATTCATATCGGTCTTGAAACTGTTGAGCTTAACGGTGAAGGATTTGAAGTATTGGTATCAGAAGGCGATGAAATATCTCAGGGTATGCCTTTAATTAAATTTGATAAAGATTCATTAGAAGAAAAAGGATATAACACAATTACGCCGGTTATCATCACAAATAGTGCAGAATTTAGTGAGATTATACCGGTTAACAACGCGAAGTCTAATAAAGGCGAAGTAATTTTAAATATCATTAAAATATAAAGGAGTTTTTAAAATGGCTAAATTAAATAAAGATTTTCTATGGGGTGGCGCATTAGCTGCCAATCAATTTGAAGGTGGATATGATCAAGGTGGTAAAGGTCTAAGTGTTCATGATGTTATGACTGCGGGTGAACATGGTAAAGCGAGAGAAATTACAGAAACGATTGAGGCGGATAAATTTTATCCAAATCATGAGGGTATAGATTTTTATAATAGATTTAAAGAAGATATTGGTTTATTCAATGAAATGGGATTAAAATGTTTACGTACTTCAATCGCTTGGACACGTATTTTCCCTAATGGTGATGAAACAGAGCCTAATGAAGAAGGTTTGAAATTTTATGATGATGTGATTGATGAATTGTTAAAATATAATATTGAACCTGTACTAACATTGTCACACTTTGAAATGCCATTACATTTAGCTCGTGAATATGGTGGTTTTAGAAATCGTAAAGTTGTAGATTTCTTTGTGCATTTTGCAGAAACGGTATTTAATCGTTACAAAGATAAAGTTAAGTATTGGATGACTTTTAATGAAATTAATAATCAAATGGATACGAGTAATCAAATATTCTTATGGACAAACTCTGGAGTAACTTTGTCAGAAGATGAAGATGCAGAAGAGGTATTATATCAAGTTGCACATAATGAATTAATTGCTAGTGCACTTGCTGTTACAAAAGGTAAAGAGATCAATCCTAACTTTGTCATTGGGAATATGATTTCACATGTACCGATTTATCCTTATTCATGTAATCCAAAAGATATTTTAGAAGCAGAAATTGCAAGTCGTTTAAGATACTTCTTCCCTGATGTTCAAGTAAGAGGTTATTACCCTGGTTATGCATTGAAGATGTTTGAGAAAAAAGGTTACGACATTAGGTGGCAAGAAGGCGATGACGAAATCTTGAAAAACGGTACTGTAGATTATATTGGATTTAGTTATTATATGTCTACTGTCGTTAAACATGATGCACAACAAAGTGTTGAAGATAATGTTGTTAATGGAGGATTACCAAATTCAGTTGAAAATCCATATATTAAAGTCAGCCAGTGGGGATGGGCAATTGATCCAGTTGGACTCAGATATACATTAAACGCGCTGTATAATCGTTACCAATTGCCATTATTTATAGTAGAAAATGGTTTCGGAACGACTGATGAGTTTAAAGAAGATGGAACAATTGATGATCAAGAACGCATTGATTATTTAAGAGAACATATTAATGCATCAATCGAAGCGGTAGACGAAGATGGAGTCGAGCTAATGGGTTACACACCATGGGGCATAATTGATATCGTATCATTCACTACTGGTGAAATGAAAAAAAGATACGGTCTTATTCATGTAGATCGTGACAATGAAGGCAAAGGAACACTGAAACGTACTAAGAAACAATCATTCTATTGGTATAAAAATGTAATCAATACAAACGGTGAAGAACTGAAATAAGAACATTGGGGCTGGGGCAAATTAATTTGTCTCAGCCTCTTGTCATTATATCAAAGGTTGATTTAGCGACGTATTTTAAGTAATAATAGTAAGTGCATAGAAATAAAATTATCGTAAAATAATGAAATGAATGTTTGAAGGAGTCTTTTTAATGCAAGAGAGAAAACTAGTCGCGGAAAAAGAAATTGAAATCAATATATACGACATAGATGCCATGGGTATTGTAAGTAATATAGTTTATGTGAAGTGGTTTGAAGATTTAAGAACTGCATTTATAAATCAGTATATGACTCACTCAGAAATGATGAAAAATAATATATCACCTATATTGATGAGAACAGAAGCGGACTATAAAGTACCACTAACTATACATGATAAGCCAATAGGAAGATGTTGGTTAGTCAAAGTAAGCAAGTTAAAATGGGAACTTGAATTTGATATTGTTACACAAGATAACGTTCATTGTATCGGTTATCAAAAAGGTGGATTTTATGATGTAGTTGATAAAAAAATAGCACATACACCAAAAGTATTTTTAGAAATTTAAGTAAGGGGATAAAATATGTCTAAACTACAAAATGATTTAATTAAACCTATCGCTGTTTTTGATGCTGGCCTTGGAAGTTATTCAATCGTTGAATTATTAAGAAAAGAATTTCCTGCTCAAGATTTAATTTATTTAGCTGATCGAAATCAATTCCCATATGGAAGCAAATCTAAAAGTGAATTAAAAGAGGTTATAAAGACTACTATTCATTATTTAGAAAAGTGGAAACCAAGTGCAATTATTATTGCTTCAAATGCCCCGACAATTACAGTGTTAGATGAAATTAAACATGAATTTGAAACTAAAGTAATTGGTGTGTATCCACCAGTAAAAGAAGCAATTGAGAAATCTAGTTCTAAACAAATAGGTATACTAGGGGCACAATCATTAGTTGAAAGCGAAGAAATAGATGAATATATTCAAGGTGAATCATCTGAAAGTAACGTCTATAAATTTAATGCTTCTCCATTAATTGAACTTGTCGAGTCGGGTAAGTTCATTTCAGATAAGTATCGTACTTTAATGACTGTTAAACAATTTATCGATAATATTTTAGAAAATCATGAAGAAATGGATGTATTTACGTTATCATCAACACATTTACCATGGTTATATAGTTATTTTAAAGAATTATATCCTCATATTATGTTTATAAATCCTGCTCATACTATTGTAGAAAAAGTTCAACAGAACACTTCAAAAGGAAATGGTCAGATAAAATCCTTAGTAACAACGAATGAAGATTATACAATGGAAGACTTTGAAACAATGCTTGGAATGTTGAATATTCAATTGGAAATAGAAGAAATAGAAATATAATAAAGGAGCCCCCAGTCTTGAGTGAAGACTGGGGGTTTTTTTGATAGAAATGACAGATGACTTGATAAATAGAGTCCGTGAATTTATCAAGACAGGTCCAACATGATAAATAG
>NZ_MWJM01000031.1:0-5907 GCF_002018435.1 Mammaliicoccus fleurettii
AGATGTGTATAAGAGACAGTCTTCAAATAATTCATCAAAAATTTCTTTGCTGAAGCGTATATCATATAGTGTATTATCAGTATCTAACGTTTGATGTTCTTCTAGCCATTCGTTCAACTCTTTAGAGATAATAATTTTTTCTGTCATTTTATTCGCCTTTCCAGTTTTTGAAATCATCGGCCATATCTTGTGTAAAGCCCATAATATCTTCAGTAGTGTACTCTGTAAGCTCATTCTCGTTACTTAAGTTAGCTAGTTCTTTGGCATAGTCTAGAGCCTTGTTACGGTCTTTGTCGTAGCTTTCACCCTCTTTCTTGCCAGCTCTTACTAGATACTTCAATACCTGCATTGTATACCACCCTACAAGCTCTTCGTAGTTAAAATTATGTTTCAAGTATTCGTTAAGTTCTACACCATGCTCATTGGCATAATGCTTATTTTCTTTAAAATTCATTAGATGTTACCTCCAAGCCATGTAATAAGCAACGTCGCAAGCATACCTATCCAAGTGATAGCGATAAGTGTAAAGCCGACACCTGCAGCTATCATTAAAGTTTTTACTGTATCTTTCATTTTGTTCTCCTCTATTTATAATTACATTCTATCAAATTACTTTTACTTTGTCAAACATTAACTGTTCTTTGTCTTTCTAATTTGGTAAAATTTATTCCAGTTTTCTATAAGTTCTAGCAACTTAGGTTCATTATATTCGGTAAACAGTTCAATCTGCGATGTACACCAGCAATGTAAACAGCGATCGCAACTATAACAGATGTTTGTATACCCCCTGCAATCTTTGCAAACTCCTAAGCCGTCACTCGTTGGTACATCGAAGCAGTGGCAATATCTTTTGTCATTAAAATATTTTCTTTTCATTATTCCTCTTCTTCAAGTGCTACATTCTCGGCCATTACAACATCAATATCCTTTCCAGTCACTTTTTCGATATAATCAACTGCAAGTTTATTGGTTTTAGCTAGGTCCACAAGCTTTCTGTCTACAAGGTTTCCAACAACGATATCTTGAGTGATATTTGCTGCTACGCTCGCTTCAATCAACGTTTGAATACAACTCTCTAGTTCTTCTTGGAGTTTTTCAACCGTTTTGTTTACAATATCCATTTGTGTTTCTCCTTTACTTATATATACTATTATAAGCTATTTCTTTTTAATTATCAAGCGAAAACTCACATAAACCACTAATAAAATAATTGTTATTATAAATAATGGCGGAATAAATACAGTTACAGCAAACCAAACAATAGAAACTAAAGTATAAATCATGATTTTAAGTATTAGTTTACCAGCAGGAGTTTCTTGAAAAGTTATATCCTCATCTAATGATGAATCATATTCTGTTGAATTACCGTAAAATATTTTGTCTTCATTTACTTCGTATTGATTTCTACAATAATCACATTTACCATTAGTAAAGCTTGAAGCCCCACAGGTTACACATTGTTTTAATTCCATTGTTATAACTCTCTTTCCTTAACTCGATGTACTAAGTATATCAAAAAAACTCTAAGCTGTAAAGCCTAAAGTTTCAATCTTAATATTATTTTTCTTTCAATTTATTCTTGAACCAGATGATTCGTTCTTTGAACCAAGCGTCAACCCCTTCAGGACGTAGCCATTTCCCTTGCTTCACACCGTTTTTTTCCATGAACTCAATCACTTTAGTTGGAGTTTCTAGGTCGTCCCACATAGTATATTGTTTTGCTGAATTGAATTTACTAAACATTTCCAGCGTTTCGATGTAGCTATCTTTCAAAAGTTCCGTGTCAAGCAATTTTTGGGCCTTCTCAGCACGTTTAGCAAGTCGTTCGTTAGCTTGTTCCAGTTGCTCCTTTTGTCGCTGTAAGCTCAAGTTATGATTGATGTAAGCAATTTGCTGTGCATGTCGTCCAAGTTTGCCTTGAGTGTTAAGCTCAATCAGTTTAGCTAAACCCTCGCCAAGAATTTCATCAGCTACAAGATTATGCTTATATTTTTTATTTGTGTTTCGTACGTAGTTGTCAAGCGTTTGTTTGATTTTAAGTTTTTTGTGCAGTTCTCTTAATGTTGTCAATTTAATACTCCTTCATATATTTTACCAAACTTCAAAGCATTAATTTTAACTAGTTGTTTCAAGTCTGATATAAATTGCTGTTCTCCATCAAAGTCAAATGGCATTGATACGTTTTCCTTGATCCAAGTGAAAGCTCCGTCAAAGTCTTGTCTTAGTAAGCTCATTTTATCCACGATGTCGATAATTTGCTCTCTCTCTTCTGCTGTGTACATGTAACCGACTTTCTAGAAAGGTAAATCTTCCGTGTTAACTTCAATCGGTTCAGAACCACCAAATAAGTCTTGTTTAGCTTGTGCTTGTGCGCCATTTCCGTCATGAATAAACACTTTTTCAACCGTAGGGAAAACAAAGTTATAATTTACGTACTCGCCTGATTCTTTAGCTTGTACACGACCGCTTACCGTTACGGTGTCGCCTAATTGAATGAAGTCAGGCAAGAAAGCCGAACCGTACGCAACTTTTACGTTAGAACCTTTTTCTTTTTCAAACAAAGGAACTGAAATAATTTTCTTATCGCCTTTTGCTGTGTTTACTGTACGTGTATTTTTTTCGTTTGCTTGTGTTGTAACTGTGATAATTGCCATTTAATTATTCTCCTTTTTCTGCTTCTTGCTGTGCTAACCAAATCGTCATGATGTCGGTAATTTCTTTTTTAGTCTTATCTTTCAAGCTATCGATATTTTTATATCCTAGTTGTTCAGCTCGTTTAATAAGTGGTTGGATCTCTCTAAGTCGTTGTTTTTCTGCTTCAAGTTCTTTCTGCTCTTCTGTCAAGTCAGGAAGGTCTTCATTTGCGTAAATGTATAGCCCTAAACCATGACGAGCGATTGCCTTAACTAGTCCACGCTGAATGGCTTTATTTACGTCCATAGAAGTCAGTTTTTCAACTGGGATAGATTGATTGCGATAGTCCATACAAGGTAGATATTCAATGTGCTCTAAGCCCTCAATAGTCATTCCAACTTTAACCCAAGCTGTCCTACCGTCTGTGTGATAATTTAGACCTTGCTCATTTTCATAAACTTTACTATTTGCTTCAGGATAAACTTTTTTAACTTCTGCCCAAGCAAATGCCCAACTAAGATAATCTAAATTATTCTTTTTACTTTTCTTGTCATTTACATTGATAACACTTAGTGCTTCAAATACGCTCATTTTCTCCTCTTTCTACAATGAAGACGTCGCCTTGTCTTGTAATTTCGATATTATATTTAAGCATTGGTAAAATATAACCTTTACCCCAATAGCTCCATAATTCGCTTATCAAGCCATATAAGCACTCGTTAGGTTCTACCCTATACTTTACTTCGTTCATTTCTTTAAGCTCTTTAGACAGTTTTCTGACGCCTCTGGCATAATGTTTACTTGCTTTTTCTTCTGCTTTTAAACTTTTGTAGTTGCTTTTCATATATGAACTTTCTAATATCGTCTTTCTGCTGTTTTTCCTCTTTATCAGACCAGCCAACCTTTTGACCTTTTCGCTTGCCACTTTGATAAACTCGTCTGTTATCTTCTGGAAAGCCATTCTTCTCGAAGTATATTCTAGCATATTCAAAATAATTTAAGCTGTTTATGTACTGCTGACTATCCTTTTTGTGATAATTAAGAGTTATCAATCGCCTTTCAGCTAGTGATTCAAAAGATGTTATCATACTTCCTCTTTAATGAAGCCTAAAAGTTTCAAAGCTACATATTCTTCGCTATCTTCTTCAACCTCTTTTGCAAATTCTTTATCACTAGTTAATTCTTCTTCTCCAGCATAATATAAAGGTGCAAACCTAGTCTTATCAGAAAAGTTATAAAACTTAAATTTAGGAACAATAACTTCATAACCATTAATAACAGCGTCTAACATTTTTCCTTTTTCATCAAGAGTAAATGGTTCTTTTTCGCCTTTTTCATAACATTTTCCATTACCGTCTTTAAGATAATGGTTCCAACCATACCGACTGATATAATGGAAAGCTCTATCATTACAGACAAAGGTTTTAAGAAAATCAGCTTGTTCTTGTGTTAATTTAACTACCATTTGTTAGTTCTCCTTTATTTCTATATATACTATTATATCAAAATTATTTACTATTGTAAAGCATTAGATGTTATTTTTTTATTTATTTCTGATTTTAATTGCAAGGCTCTAACTAATGCACGTTTAGAATAATCATTTTCGCAAGCTGTATGCAATTTCTTTGACTGCTTTACTAGAAATTCAGCACGATTTAGCCATACTTTGAAGAGCTCGTCATTATGCCATTCTGCTTTTATCATTTCATCTAATGCACGATATAACCAGCCATACACTTCAGCGTGTAAATTAATAGCTTTGTTCTCGTAATTAATCATTTTCTATTACTTTTCCTTGCTCTTTAGCTAAGTCTAAGAAAGCATGTGCTGATTCTTTCGTAAGTTGTATAGGAATAAACCCACGTAATTTTGAACCTCTTTTTATAGCCATAGTACATGCTCCTTTAGACAAACCTAAACTTAAGCTCAATTCTTGCTGACTATCGTATATTTTCCCGTTCCATAATACTTTTTTCTTTTGCTTTTCTGTCATTTGCTTAATACCATTTTTGTGTAACCCTGTTTTAAAAGAACGACGCATATTTTCTGCATTGCTTACATACTCAAGGTTTTTCAATGAGTTGTTATCTTTATTCCCATCTATATGGTCAACTGTTAGGTCGCTTTTGCCGTAGAATGCTTCCATTATAACTCTATGTTTTTTCATTATTTTTCCATGACATCTTATATTTAAATACCCTTTGTGATGCCTTGTACCTTTTACTAATCTACAAAACTTTTTGAATTCTCTGTAAATAGTTCCATCATCAAAAACAATTAAATTTTCTATTTTTTTATAATTTTTATTCAATTTCAATAACCTTTCCTTGTAATTTTGCTAGTTCTAAAAATGCAACATTTTCTTTTTTTGTAACTTCGTTTTCTGTTTCAGCCTTTACTTTTTCAACTAGTTCACTATCAGGTTCTTTTTTTGATTTATTAACGCAAGTAAATACTGAATCAACATAAGAAAAATTTAAATCATCGTCAAACTGATATCCACGCGCTTTTACTGACAACTTAGAGAAGTCATTGTATTTACCACGTTTAGGGCTTAACATCAGCATAAACTCCGCCCAAGCTGTAAGAGTAGAACCGCCTAAGGCATCGCTAGGCTTTACCATATAGGCTTTATCGTCCATTGAGTTTGCATAAGCTGATTTGTTTGCATGAGCTACCAGTAAGAAAGTTACATCTTGAAAGAGCAACTTCAAGCGTGTAATTCTTCTAAGCATTGGCTCGAAGTCTTTACCGTAGATAATATCTCCGTTTCGCAACATTGTCATTAGGTTATCCAAGATCACGAACTTTATATCATTATCTTTGATGTACTCATATAATAAATTCATGTGGTTGGAATCATCAAGCATAAACTCGCCACCTGTTAAGAAATGCAAGTCTTCTGGTGCAGTATCTTTATTTCTAAGCCTTTTGTTTAACTCTCTGTCCGTGTCCTCATTGTCTATGTATAGTGTCTTGCTCCGCTTTGTATCATAACCAAAAAAAGGTAGTCCTTGCGATACCATTAAAGCCATGTGCATTGCTAGAGAGCTTTTAAACGACTTAAACGGAGCTACTAATATTCCAGCTTGCGAACTTGGCATTAAAGTATCAATAAGCCAGTCATCTTTTAAATTTATTAAGTCTTCACGCTCTTTTAAGTGCTTGGCTGTCTGTACTTTATTAAATATGTTAGTCATTTATTTCTCCTTTAGTATATAATAGCAAAAAAGACTTGAAAAGTCAAGCCTTAAATATTATAAAATGTAACAC
>NZ_MWJM01000032.1:0-5792 GCF_002018435.1 Mammaliicoccus fleurettii
GGTATTAAGCAAATGGGTGATGGCTTACAAGCAGCAGCGGGAGATAGATTAAGAAGTATATTAAATAGATTTACGAGCAATCCAATAATGGGTGTGCTTGCAGGTATGATTGTTACGATACTCATACAAAGTAGTTCGGGAACAACGGTTATTACTATAGGCCTAGTTAGTGCAGGATTTATGACGATGAGACAAGCTATTGGTGTTGTTATGGGTGCTAACATCGGAACAACAGTTACAGCTTTTATAATCGGTATTAATATTGGTGATTATGCTTTACCAATATTGGCATTAGGTGCATTCTTAATATTCTTTGTTCAAAAGCGTAAAGTTAAAAATATAGGTATGGTATTCTTTGGATTTGGTTCATTATTCTATGGTTTAGAATTAATGAGTGGGGCAGTGAAACCATTAGCTGATCTAGAAGGATTTAAACAAATTATGTTGGATATGTCTTCAAATCCATTTTTAGGCGTATTAGCGGGTACGTTTGTAACATTAATTATACAAAGTTCAAGTGCAACAATAGGTATTTTACAAGGATTCTATGCAAATGATTTAGTATCATTACATGGTGCATTACCGATTTTATTAGGAGATAATATTGGAACAACTATAACAGCGATATTAGCAAGTTTAGCTGGTTCTATAGCTGCAAAACGAGTTGCAGTCGTACATGTTATGTTTAATGTCATCGGAGCTGCAATATTCTTATTAATATTACCATTTTACGAAGCAGCAATGCAGTGGGTCAATCATGCATTGAACTTAAACCCTAAAATGGTTATCGCATTTGCACATGGTACATTCAATATAACGAACACGTTAATTCAATTACCATTTATTTTCGCATTAGCTTGGATTGTTACGAAAATTATTCCAGGTGAAGATGTAAATGAAAAATATAAACCAAAATATTTAGATAATAATTTAATAAATAGAGCACCAAGTATTGCATTACAAGAAGCACAAAATGAAATTCAAAACATTGGTAAAATGACAGTTTCAATGCTAGATAATGTTGGAAATTTAAATGAAAAAGCATTAAAAAAACATAAACAAAAACATGTAGCTGTTGATAACATGTACGATAATGTTAGACAGTATTTAAATAAATTATCTGAGAAAAAATTATCTGCGAAAGATGCTGAAAGATTGTCAGTCTTATATGATGTGAATAGAACAATATTAAAAGTATCAACGTTAACAGAATCATACTTAGATGAACTTCAGAAAAAACAATCATCAGATATTCATATATCAGATAAAGCAGACCAAAGTATTGATAAATTATATAATCACGTTAAAGTATCATATGAAAAAACATTCGAAGTATTTGATGTTTATGATTATATTAAAAAAGATGAAGTCGTTAAAAGAAGTGAAGATTCATATTTATTAGAACACGATTTACGTAAAAAGCACATAAAACGATTAAGTTCCGGAGAATGTTCTCCAGAAGGCAGCCTCGTTTATATAGATATGATTTCTATTCTTGAAAGAATTGGTTACCACTCAAGAAATATTTCAGAGTCTATGATTAACTTAGGCGAAGACACATATACCCAAACATCAGAAGTTAGATTATAAAATTTAATACAAACTTAGAAGCTGAGACAAATTAATTGTCCACAGTCTGAAAGCACCGTGCCAACTTTGTGGCACGGTGCTTTTTTTCTCTATTTATCATGTTGGGTACGACTTGATAAATTCAGCCTCTCTATGTAGCTTGTTGGGCCAGTCTAGCAATGTTCAGTCGCTCTATGTAGCTTGTTGGGCCAGTCTAGCAATGTTCAAACGCTCTATGTAGCTTGTTGGGCCAGTCTAGCAATGTTCAAACGCTCTATGTAGCTTGTTGGGCCAGTCTTGCAATGTTCAGTCGCTCTATTTATCATGTTTGCCTCGTCTTGATAAATTCAGCTCTTCTATTTATCATGTTGGACTTGTCTTGATAAATTCAGCCCTTCTATTTATCATGTCGCACCTGTCTTGATAAATTAAAGGGACATTGTCTCAGCCTGTATTCATTGTACGGTGTTAATTTTAGAGATGTCTTAGATTAACTCTCGATTTAATCAACAACTCATATCATTTTTTCAAAAAAATCCTTAATTTCCGTCGTACCAGACTTGTATTTAGTTAGATTTTCCTAAATGGGAATCCCAGTAAACTTCATTTATGAGGAGTGTTATTTAAAAATATTTTCAGTCTTTGAAAATAAATTCAGATGTAAGATATAAATGTCTTTACGAGGGTTATTCATTGGTCTTTGAACTTTTTTATTTTAACATAGTTATATAAACATTAATGTAAGCGATTACTATAAATTATTATAAATACATAAAAGGGGCTGTACGTATGAGTTTAAATGTTGGAATCATTGGTTGCGGTGGTATTGCAAATGGAAAGCATTTACCTAGTTTGCAGAAGATAAGTGAAGTAAATATTGTTGCTTTTTGTGATATTGAAATTGAAAAAGCTCAAGTTGCTGCAGAACAATATGGTACAAATGATGCAAAAGTGTACGAAAATTATAAATTATTGTTGGAAAATGATGATATAGATGTTATTCACGTATGTACACCTAACAGTTCTCATAAAGCATTAACGGTTGCTTCACTCGATGCTGGTAAACATGTGATGTGTGAAAAACCTATGGCTAAGACAACAGAAGAAGCGAAAGAGATGATTGAAGCTGCTAAACGTAATGGTAAAAAATTAACGATTGGTTATCAAAATCGTTTCAGACCTGACAGTCAATATTTACGTAAAGCTACGCAACGTGGAGACTTAGGTGATATTTATTACGGTAAAGCTCAAGCTATACGTAGAAGAGCTGTACCTACTTGGGGTGTCTTTTTAGATGAAGAAAAGCAAGGCGGTGGACCTTTAATTGACATTGGAACACATGCTTTAGATTTAACATTATGGATGATGGATAATTATGAACCTGAATCTGTAATGGGCTCAACTTTCCATAAGCTTGGCAAAAAGGAAAATGCTGCAAATGCATGGGGACCATGGGATCCTAAGAAATTCACAGTTGAAGATTCCGCATTCGGTTTTATTAAAATGAAAAATGGTTCTACAATTATTCTTGAATCAAGTTGGGCGCTGAATTCATTAGAAGTGGATGAAGCAAAATGTGCACTTTCAGGTACTGAAGGGGGCGCTGATATGAAAGACGGTTTGAGAATTCATGGTGAAGAGTTCGGTTCTTTATACACTACAAATGTAGAGTTAGAAAATAAAGGTGTAGATTTTTATGAAGGTGAAACTGTTGATGAGGCAGAAGTAGAGGCGCGTAGCTGGATTGATAGTATCATAAATGACACTGAACCAGTTGTTAAACCAGAGGAAGCTATGGTAATCACGCAAATATTAGAAGCACTTTATCAATCAGCAAAAACAAGTAAAGCTGTATACTTCGATTAATAAAAGGGGATATTAAAATGAATATAACTGTATGGAATGAATATAGACATGAAGTAGAAAGTGAAACAATTAAAGCTGTTTACCCGGATGGTATTCACAATGTTATAGCAGAATTTTTAGGTGAGGATCATGAAGTTAAGACAGCAACATTGGATGAGCCTGAACATGGTTTAACTGATGATGTGTTAGCTAATACAGATGTATTAATATGGTGGGGACATAAAGCACATGATGAAGTGAAAGATGAAATTGTAACTAAAGTGAAACAACGTGTGTTAGATGGCATGGGTCTAATCGTATTACATTCAGGTCATTTTTCAAAAATCTTCAAAAGCTTAATGGGAACAACGTGTGATTTAAAATGGCGTGAGGCTGACGATAAGGAAAGACTTTGGGTAGTAGATCCGACACATCCTATTACTGAAGGTCTCAACTCATATATAGAGTTAGAAAAAGAAGAGATGTATGGTGAACATTTTGATATACCTGCACCAGATGAAACAGTATTTATAAGCTGGTTTGAAGGTGGAGAAGTCTTTAGAAGTGGTGCAACATTTAAGCGTGGTAATGGTAAGATTTTCTACTTTAGACCAGGTCATGAAAGCTATCCTACTTATTATAATAAAGAAATTCAACAAGTTATTAAAAATGCAGTTGAGTGGGCGTGTAATAGAAATACACCTAAACATCAATATGGTAATGCACAACCTCTTGAGAAAATTAGCAAAAAATAAAATAGGAGACTTCTAATATGAATAAACTAAAATTAGGTGTCATCGGTGTTGGTGGAATTGCACAAAACAGACATATACCAGCTTTTAAAAAATTAGACCACTTAGTAGAAATAATAGGCGTACAAGATATTAACTATGAATTGTCTGAAAAAGTAGCTTCAGAATTTAATATTACGAATGTTTTTGAGGAATATAATGAAATGTTTAAACAAGTAGATGCTGTCGTTATATGTACGCCGAATAAATTCCATGCTGAAATCAGTATTGCTGCTTTAAATGCAGGTGTGCATGTATTTTGTGAAAAACCAATGGCAATGAATCGTAAAGAATGTGATGCGATGATTGAAGCGGCAAATCGTTCTGGCAAATTGCTAGCAATTGGTTATCATTATCGTTTTACAGATGCGGCAATAACAGCTCATCGTGCAATTGAAGAAGGTGTAGTTGGAGATGCGCTCGTAACAAGAGTACAGGCATTACGCAGACGTAAAGTACCAGGTTGGGGTGTCTTTACTAATAAAGAACTTCAAGGTGGAGGCAGTCTTATAGATTATGGATGCCACTTATTAGATCTTGCTATGTGGTTACAAAAAGATGCTCAACCGGTGGAAGTGTTGGGTAAGACTTATAATCGATTAAGCAAAACACCAAACCAAATAAATGACTGGGGAACATTTGATTACGAAACATTTGAAGTAGACGATCATGTGTCTAGTTTTATCACTTTTGAAGATGGGTCAACAATGCAATTTGAATGTTCATGGTCAGCAAATATTAAGGAAGATAAAATTCATTTAAGCATGTCTGGTGTTGATGGCGGTCTAAATGTATATCCGTTTGAAATATATCAACCTCGATTTGGAACATTTTTTAATGAACAAGCATACGCTGAACATAATGAAGATAATGCAGCACAACGACAATCTTTAAACTTTGTAAACAGCTGTTTAGGTTTAGAAGATTTAGTTGTGAAGCCTGAAGAAGCAAGACGTGTAAGTTCATTAATAGATGCTATTTATCAAAGTAGTGAAGAGGGAAGAAGTGTAAGAATAGAGTCTTAATAAATTTATAAGGGGTGTTACATATGAAAATCGGTGTATTTACAGTGCTTTTTCAAGATAAAACGTTTGAAGAAATGTTAGATCATGTAGCAAATTCTGGATTAAAGATGGTTGAAATTGGTACTGGAGGAAATCCTGGTAATCATTTTTGTAATTTAGATGAATTGCTAGAAAATGAAGATAAAAGAACAGAGTTTATGAATGCAATTACACAAAGAGGATTGGAAATTAGTGCTTTTAGTTGTCATGACAATCCAGTTTCTCCAGATAAAGAGCATGCTAAACAAGCACATGAAACATTTATTAAAACAGTCGAATTAGCTTCAATCCTAGGCGTACCAGTTGTTAATACATTTTCAGGCGTACCTGGATCTGACGAAGATTCGGAACATCCAAACTGGCCAGTGACACCTTGGCCAACAGCTTATTCTGAAATACTAGAATGGCAATGGGAGAAAAAACTAATCCCGTATTGGAAAGAAGCGGCTAAATTTGCTAAAGATCACAATGTCAAAATTGGTATCGAGTTACATGCAGGTTTCTCAGTACATACACCATATAC
>NZ_MWJM01000033.1:0-4817 GCF_002018435.1 Mammaliicoccus fleurettii
AGATGTGTATAAGAGACAGGTTTTTATATTAAAAATGGCGAATATGATAAAGTTGAAACGCCAGAACGACAAGAACCGCCAAAATTTTAAGAAAAGATTTAATAGAAAAGAGCATGGCATGAAATATGAGATTTGGTATAGCGCAATAGATGGAGATTATTATAAAACAAGCGACACGCTAGAAGAAGCAAATAATGATTTTGCGTTTGTATTAACAATGTATAGGCTTGTTCCTTTATTTGAAATGCGTTTAATTGAAATTGATTCACAGGGCGAATATAAAGTTATTAAGTCATTTAAAAATATGAAAGCAAATAATAAAGACATAGTTATGACGAAAGCATATTATAATTCACGTACACATAAAGGAGAATAAATGAATAAAACTAGATATAAAACAAATTATATTGTTCATGATAATGGCGAAGTATTTAAAATAACTAAAAATGGTCTAAAGAAAAAGAAATTTAGTTCAACTTGTGGTTATTTGCAAACATCTATAAACGGAAGAAGAGAGCTCGTCCATAGAATTGTCATGTCAGCTTTTAAAGGAGAAAGTGAACTAACCGTCGACCACTTAAATGGAATCAAAACAGATAATAGGTTAGAAAATCTTGAATATGTAACTTTATCAGAAAATGTAAAAAGACAGCATAGAGACGGAAGAAACACAGGAATTCATGCAATGCATGAAAATCAGAAAAAGAAAGTTTTGTGGAATGGAACGATTTATGACAGTGCAACCGAATTATCGTATTATCTAGGTTTAAAAAGGAATGCATGCTGTGAATCAATAAGGGTAGGCCGAAAATTAAAAGGTCACTATGCAAAACATATCTAAAAGAGGTGGAAATAATTTTTATATTAACAGATGATACAATAAGAAGTATAGCGTTGATTCAATTCGCTCATAAAATGGCAAATAACAACTTTAATGATATTGTGGCACAATTATATCAACAAGAGTTTAAAACGCAAGAGAAAGCAAAATATGAGCATATAAGGCAAGCTAAGGAGAAAGCACTTGAAGAACAACGAATTAGTGAAGAAAATAAACGAAGAGTTGAAGCTGAAAAACAAGCCGAATCTGACAGAATCTCAAGAGAACATGATAAGACAACTAAACAACCTGACACCGAAAGGACGCAAGAAGTTAGCGATGAAAATGAAAATGAGGGAGGTGTACCAAACACAGCAACTAGTGACACTATTGGAAGTGATTGGTCTAGTGTAAGTCCAGAAATAGCTGCGAATTATATGGCAAGCAAGACAGGAGTAAGTGCTGGGAAATGGCTTGATGTTATTTATAAGGAGTCGAGTGGAAACCCTTATGTTGAAAATGAGTTATCATGCTGGGGACTATTACAGATAATGCAAAGCGTGCATGGGCAGGTATCTAACTTAAGTCCACAAGATTATTTAGACAAAGCAGTAAGTATATATCAAGGTTCAGGCGGTACAGCTTGGGTGACTTGGTAAAAAATAAAAACAGCTATAAAGCTGTCTTTTTTTATTTTATAGTTTAGTTGCGTTTGGTCCAAATTCAGCGTCTAGCTCCACTTGTAACATGGTATCTTTAGGTAAATTAAGTTTACCCCATTTGTTTTGATAGTTTTCTAACATGCGTGTAGATCGTACATAGCGTACTGATACTCCATTAGATACATAGTAGCGTTTTGTGTCTGTACAATAAATAAGATACATTTCGATTTCCTTTTCGTTTTGTTTGCTTTCAGTTTGACCTGTAAGGCGTTTGTTTAGTTCTGTGATAAAGTATGAGCGACAGCTTTCTAAAGTGCCACCGTGAGCTTCTACTGACCGTCTAGGGCAACTTGTGCTTGAAAGTTCTTGATGTAGTTTCACAGTATTACGATCAGGAGTTAGCCCCCATTGTTTCATGTACTTAGCTACATCATCTAGTACCGCTTGTTCATTCCTTAAGAACTGGTTTAAGTCGCCTTCTGATTGGCATACTTCCCAGCTGGCGTAGTTTGCATTACCGTATGAGTTAGCGCAATGCCATGCCTTGTTAGAGAAGTCGGAAGCCTGTAAGCGTCCATCCGAAGCGATATAAACATGAGCAAAGCCGTTTGTTGGGTCATGAGTGGGTAGCCAACCATTGTAGAAGCCAGTGTTAGCACCATTTGAGCCTGCGTCATTGTGAATTACAACCCCAGTAGGTTTATGCCCACGAACGCCAGCATTATTTATATTCATTCTTTTTTATCCTCCGTTTGTTCTTCTTCCGCCTCAGGAACACTTACACCATTCTTTTTCATAAGTTTAACCAAACCGTCAAACATAGGGCTAATTTTTGCGATTAAGTAAATAAATTGTCCTACGAAGTACAACAATCCTACGTCAATCACTGTTTTCGCAATGTCAGAGGTTGAAGGAGTTTGAGTAAAGTAAAAGACTGCGTATAAAACCCATAGCGCGAAGACTACCGTCAAATCAATTACAAGTCTACGCTTGAAAGGTGGGTTCATTGCTTCTCTATCTTTAATCCATGTAGCGAACAAAATCGCCAAAATCAAGATAGTTATTAAAATCATTCTAGTTACCATTATATTTTGCTTTCTATTTGTTTACAATAAAGGCGCTGATAAAGCGAAAGATATTGTTTTTCCGTTCATTGGAGTGTTATTTGGATTACCTACTGCGATACCACTTGGAGACATGTTAATTAAAGATAACGACAGGTGGCCAGGAGAATAAAATGAACCAGCAGTATCAAATTGAGGTAGATTTGTTCCAAAAGCAGGTGGGAAAGTGCCAACCGGAACAATGAAATTCGGTGTGACATTTGGCACAGGAATGCTATTTCCTATAACGTAAATTACACCATTAATAATTCTTGCCTGTAATGTACCTGTTGAACCTACTCCACCAGCCCTATTTAAATCAGTCCAAGGAACATCCTTTTTATTGACTAGGCTATTAATAATAACATCATCAAGTAAAGTATGTTCAGTTGGTTGCTTAGCACTTATAACTCCTGTTCCGTTAGTTGTTCTAATATCTATCACAACTTTAAGTACACCTGAATTATTATTTAAATCAACATTATTGCTATTGTCTGAAGTTTCAGCCGATAAAGTAACAGGGTGTGCTGTTTGAGTTAAGTCAATATTTGCATGGATATAATTGACTGCATTTCCTTTTAAAGCTACAGTTTCGTTTAATAGTTCAAAATATCTTCCACCAGCAACAATTGAAGTATTAGTATATTGTACATTAAGGGCTGTATTTAACGGACTTGTCCAGTCTCTTCGTCTAATTGTTCCATAGTCCATTCCTGTCAACATCATGTATAGCTTTCCGTCATTATTAGAACCGACTGGAAACTCTGTACCATTTGGACTAAAGAATGTAAAGTTTTTAATTGTCATTTTTAACCTTTCTTGAAATTATCTTCGCTTTATCTAAAACTGGGTTATCAGTAATTGAAAGCTCTAATAATCTAAATTTTCTACCGCCATACGGATAACCACCAATTGATACAAATTGACCAACTTCGTACAAGAGCGTAGTTTCGATTCTAAGCGAGTTTTCGCTATTATAATATACTTTACCAGATAAAAGTTCTAAGTGGTCTTTACGTAGCTCTCTGTACCCTGTGAAGCTATCTATTCTATATTTGTCTCCGTAAGTAGCTACATACTCATATAACATTTGGTTTGTCTCCGCTTTCTACAAAAATAAGTCTATCATTGAGCTCTGTTTTAACTCTATCTGCTATATACCCTGAATACAGTTTACCGTCATACCATATATCTACCAAGTCATTAACGTATAAAGGCAAAAGCTCATTTTGGTTGAAAATTAATCTTGTGACGATTGTAGAGGGCGAAATTTCAGCTTTAATAGTAGATATATCTGGCGGGTTTCCGTGTTCATCTCTATCATAAAATAATGTTTTTGCTGCCCTTACTTCTGGCAAGTCTGTTCCGTCTCCACCATAAGTACTATAGTCAATGACATCTCCATTATTTTTTGCTGTGTACATTTTAGGAGGGTCTGTATAGTCGTCTGTTGCCTTATTTTTAACAAACACAACAGCAAAATTATAAGCCGAACGTTCTGTTATTATTTCCGTGTCCATTGTCACGTTTTGCTTAATATCTACCCTTGTCGTGATTCTATTTCTATTCCAGCTTCTTGAAGCAAAGTTAATGAATAACAAGTTTCTAGGGTCTGTTTCAGATGAAGCATGTTGAATTGTCGTAGTTGGTTGAAATTGAACCTTTGAAAATATCCTTTTTGCTACGTCATGAGCCGATGAAGTTTCCGCTTTTCGGTTGATTGTAGCCTTTCCTTCAAAGATAGTTGAATTAAAGAAATAACCATAGCTCATTAAATTATTTTTACGAGGGTCAATTAAATAATCAATGATAGCAAAGTTTGTCGTTTTAGTTATTGCGTTCGGAACGTCAAGGCTTTCAATCATTGCCCGAAAATAGTTCTTTAATGTAGCTTTATTACTTTCATCTACACTTGTAACGAGATAAACAATATCTAAGTTTAAGTTTCTTTTTTTACCTAGAGCCTCCTCAATTGGAACAACTTCAGGAAAAAGAATTTGAACAATATCGCCAACCTCTACTGAAACGGTCAATGTAGCTGATGAAGTGTAGAGGTAGCCTGTTTCCCACAATTCATAGTTAATAACTTGACATCTTGCTTTTGGTATCGGTAACCCTCTTTTTTCTTTTTTACCATTAGGAAGATTAAAATCAGATATATTATAATAGTTCGGATTAAAGTTATCATACACATTGGCTTCTAACATTAAACGCTGTCTCTTATACACATCT
>NZ_MWJM01000034.1:0-3300 GCF_002018435.1 Mammaliicoccus fleurettii
GCTTATATACATCTGCACGTCTTGGTATTCTCAATACCCATTTTTGTCCATGTTCGTCTTCACCGAAAGCAACTTGAAAATCTAACCCTGATTCATTTAAAGAAATTGTTTCTGGTTGAATATTTAGTCCGTATTGTTTTGAGATTTTCACAATATCATTTAGATGAGTCATATGATTAGCTCCTTTTATTTCTCCTTACTCACTCCACAAATCTACCCAATTTCTCCGTATTTCAATTTATACGCTACATATCCTGATTTATAGAAGTATTTATTTTTTTCCGCTTCTCTTTCATCCAATAATCCTAATGCTTGAATGACATTAAATGCAAAGTCTACTGCGCTTGATCCGTTTGCTGTAACGAGATTCTTATCTATTACGCTGTCTTCATTTACGAAGTCTATTGAGTTTGTGTATTGTTTAAAGTTATTGTCTGTTGTCCATGTGTTTAAGTCGTTTCCTGTATGCTTGAATCCTGAAAGTAGGCTATTTCTTGCTAAGAAGTCTACTGCGCCACATATTGCACCGACAACGATGCCTTTGTCTAATGATGACTTAATGAGCTGTACAAGCTGCTCGCTTTCTATTGATGGCCAATTGTTTCCGCCTATAACGATTAAAGCGTCATATGGTTCTGAAATTTGCTCAATTGTATAGTCAATGATGGTCTTTATTTGACCGATGGATGTGACTGTTGGTTCTTCTAACGATACAGTATCTATTTTAAACGAATGTGACATAGACAGTTCTGCTGCAACATAGCTTAATTCCCAATCTGCGTATTGTTCAGTAAGTACGACTAATGCTCTTTTCATAATTTAGCCACCTTTTGTTTATGTTTAACTTTAGATTGCTACAAATGTTGTGGTTATGCAAATGATAACTATATATTTTTAATAGGCGTAATAGTCTTTGTATGGTATGTACTTGGAGATTTCACACCTTTGTTCAAATGGATATATCATCATATATATGAAATGTTTCATATATTAGGTGCTATCGGAATTCTTTTAGCATTATTAATTTATCCAATACTCATAAATGTTAAATTAAAATTTTAATAATACAATCGAGTACAGGAAGTAAGCACGTTACTCGTGGTAGTATTATTTAAGAATGATATAACTTATAAATAAAGCACCTCGTTAATTTGATTTTATTAATTAAATTAAACGAAAGTGCTTTATTTTTTTGTAAAAATAGATATTGGTAACAATTTTGTAAAATGCTGATGCCCGAGGAAATATTTTATTCCACTTCAATCATTATTTTCGTTATATATTCATTTTCATTATTTTTAATAACTGAATCGAATACAAATTCTTCATAGACATATTTACCGATTTTTAAATCCATTTCTTCTATTTTTTGCATCATTTTTGAGTACGTTACTTCTATATTTTTATCTAATCCTAGGTGGTAACCAATTAAGTACTGACCTTTTAACGTAATGGTATTCGTGTAATGATTTTTAGAGTCAGGAATTTTAACATATAGGTAACTATAATTATTGTATTCTCCATTTAAAATATCTTTCATATTGGATATAATGCCAATCGGTTGGCTAGAGAATAGGCCATGTGATTTAAGCTCTACAATAAATTGATTAATAGATATTAAAAAATCAAGTTCTGAAGCATTTGCGATATTATCACTTATATAAAATGTTGTTTCTTCGATTTCTTGTAATGTAATGTCATCAAATGGTGTTTGTATAGCTTCTTTAATGAGCTGAATTTTATCGTTGATAATCATTTCATTATATTCTAAATGTTTCTTCTGTTCTTGAATCGTCTTTTTCTGTTGATACATTAAATTTAAAAAGTGTTCTGGTGATTTGTTTTGTGTATATTCTTTGATTTCTTTTAGTGGCATGCCTAATTCTTTTAGTAATGTGATCACACTAATCAGTTCAATTTGTTTTATAGAATAGTAGCGATAGCCAATTTCATTTTTATAATCAGGTTTGAAAAGATTGATTTTATCGTAGTAAATAAGCGTTTGACGACTAACATTTGTTAAGCTAGCAAACTCACTTATAGGTATTTGATTAATTTTTTGCATAAATTGTTCTCCTTCTATTGACTGTATAGTTACTATACACTATAAATTGTATATATTAAAGATTGCAAAACGTTATGAAAATCCAACTAAATGGATTAGAATATAGTGAAAATCAGATAAAATTTGTGAAAGTATTGAATAAGGAGGTCTAAAATGAAGAGTAAGTTAAATGTTTTATATTTTAATATATTTTTAATGTTTTTAGGAATTAGTATCGTAATTCCAGTTTTACCAACGTTTTTAAAGGATTTAGATTTGAATGGTACAGATTTGGGTGTACTTGTAGCAGTGTTCGCATTATTCCAAATGATTGCTTCACCATTTGGAGGACGATTTGCAGATAAATTTGGTAAAAAAATCATTATCATTATTGGCCTCCTATTATTCTCCATTTCAGAATTTATATTTGCGGTAGGTAATTCATTTTCAATACTTTTATTATCAAGAGTATTAGGTGGGATTAGTGCAGCGTTTGTCATGCCAGGTGTAAATGGTATGATCGGTGATTTATCAACACATGAGACTAGAGCGAAGAACTTTAGTTATATGTCAGCAGTAATAAATACAGGGTTTATAGTTGGACCAGGTGTAGGAGGATTCTTAGCAGAAATTTCGCATAGAATGCCTTTTTATTTTGCAGGTGGACTAGGCATAATAGCTTTATTATTCTCGATATTCTTATTAAAAGAAGCTAGTGATGAAGATGAAACACATGAGACACGTAAGAAAAAAGTTAAAGAACCATTTCCATATAAATTGTTTGTAGTACCTGTTATTATAATGCTCATACTTTCATATGGTTTAGCATCAACAGAAACCATGTTCTCATTATATACAGCAGAAAAAGTAGGTTTCGAACCGAAAGATATATCTATCGCCATTACAGGTGGCGCAATAGTAGGGGTTATATTCCAGCTGTTCTTATTTGAAAAGCTAGTAGGAAAAATAGGTGAAATTAAGTTAACATTATTCTCATTAATATATTCGATATTAGTTTTAGGAGCATTCTTAATGGCTTCAAAATATTTAACGGTAATGCTAGTAAGTTTCATTATATTTATTGGATTTGATTTAATCAGACCATCCATGACGAACTACTTTTCAAAATTAGCCGGTAATAATCAAGGTACAGCAGGTGGATTAAACTCGGCAGCAACAAGTGTCGGTAACTTAATCGGACCCTTAGTAGCCGGCGCAGCATTTGATATTAGTATAGATTTTCCATTGTATATAGC
>NZ_MWJM01000035.1:0-2716 GCF_002018435.1 Mammaliicoccus fleurettii
AGATGTGTATAAGAGACAGGGGTACAAGTCAACATAGCGCGTGCATAGTAACTTTTTAATTACTTTCTGCCAAAACTCCATGCTATTGTGTTCGCCCTTAGGGCTCCAATTGAGGACCTCATCTAAATCAGAACCTGCCTTACTAATCAAAGGATCAGAACCAGTCTCATCTTTTTTATATTTAACATGATTAAATTCTACTTTTGTTATTTCATTAGCAATTTTATTGTGAATATTAGTCACAAAGGCACTTGTATATTCTACTGCTTCGTTTTGCCACGCTGTGACTCTTTGAGTATCATTGTTTAGTTTTCCACGTGAAAATGATACCACTTTTCCGAATAAGTTCAATTTTTCCCCTTTCTACCATAAACTAACGCCTTTCCCTCGTTTATACTCGCCTGTTTTCTTGTTATGGCAAGACTTACAAAGGAGTTGTAGGTTATCAGGGTTCAGCGCTATTTTCCAATCATCAAGATTTTCCCAAGTTAGCTCTATAATATGGTCTACTTCGTATTTTTTAGCACCGAATGCACCACATCTTACGCAAGTCATCTTATCACGTTGCCTTACATAATCACGGACTGCCAACCATTCTTTTGTATTGTACCAACCACTTTCTCGAACTGTGTCAACGTTATACTTCATCTGACACCGCCATTTCTAAAGCCATTGTCAAAGCAACAGTAGGGTCAATTTTATCTTTTTCAAGTTTTTTTGTATACATATAGTCCCCGCTTTGTCCGATTTTAACAGCAGTATTATTTAAAGCCCACTGCATGACTTTTTGATTATGGATAAGTTTATTTTCTACTAACTTAGATTTTAATAACTTAATATAGTCATTCATTGAGAAACCTTGTCTAATTGCTCTTTGGTTATCTCCGTCTTTATCGAAGAAATAACGCTCGATCAACCCTTTTAAAATCTCATATCGTGCTGGGTCATAACCGATTTTTCTAAGTCTGCACCCTGTCTTAGTTCTAAAGTCATTAATATATGGTATTAAGTCATTTACATTAATGTATTCCGTATCAAGTAAGATTAATTCTCCCCTGTCAACGAATTCAGTCCATAGCTCTTGCTGTTCTGTGTCCAGTTGCTCATATTGCGACCGTACAGAGAAAGTAAGTGTATGGCTGTAAGTTTTACCCTCTAACTCACAAACGAATGATACAGCGGTTAAATCGCCAATTAAGGATAGGTCAATTCCGACATAAGTTCTATTTTTATTAAATACAGATAAATCAAATTCCGTTAGTTTAGTATCTTGTGGAGTGAAGTAGTAAGCCGTGTCCTGCATAGGCAACCCCATATTAAACGCTAAGAACTTATTCTGTAACGCTGGGTCTCCTTGCGCAAGTTCGTACTCCTCAATAACTCCTGACCACTTAGGGACATCGCCAATAAGTGGTAAAGCCATAGTCCAATTCTTCTTATCTTTGACCTGCTCATGATTTTCTAGCATGTAAAGCAAGCCGAACGACCTATCGTTGTAAAATTCTTCTTCTGATTTGAAACGTTCAACAAGTTTATCATAAAGTCCATCTCGTTTAAGTCCGCCAGAAGTGATATAAATACTTTGCCAGTTATCTTGTTTTTGACGTGAACCTTTATTGACTGATTCTGTTATATCTTCGCCATAGGTATGAACTTCATCAAATATATTGAGTGAACTGTTACCACCTTGCGCTCGTAAAGTATCATTAGTTTGCTTTTTGAAAGTGGTTTTAAAAGAAGTAAATAATAGCCCTTGTTTTGTACTCTTGAAAATCTTGTTTTCATTGTACACTCTTAATGTATCACTTGCTTCCGTTTGATTCCGAACTTGGTCAAATACGTGTCTAGCCTGTGTGTTATCGTACGCAATAACTAAGCTCTCTCCACCATATTGTCCGCCTAAAATCATCCAGTTAAGCACGCGCGTAGCCATTAAACTTGACTTACCAGAACCACGACCTAGATTAAGAAAAATCTCATTAACTAAATTGACTTGTACACCTTTTTCATCAACCATATCATAACCAAGCATTAACTCGTACCACCATTTTTGAACAGGGTGTAGCTTGATTTTCATTAGGTTACCAGTTGTTAAATAGAAGTTGTCTTGTATCCATTCAACGGCTTGCGTAACACGGTCATAGCGATAAATATACTTGTTATGAATGCGTATTTGCTTCTGAATAGTCCTACGAATGTACTTATTAATAATAATGCCATTTTCTTTGTTGTATTCCAACATTTTATTTAAATAATACATTTATTCAAACCCTTTCGGTGCTTCAACTTCTGGTGTTTCGTACTTACTTAGCTTATAGTCGTCAAGTTCTTCAATTTTAGCTTTAAGGTCATGAGTGCTTGCTTCTTCCTGTTGTAATCTCCGCCATTCAGTAGGGTTATAAAGTTCAGGGTTTCCAGCTTTAGCAACCATCATCGCTACTAAGCTATCTTTATCCATCTCTTTTTCTTTAACCTTTACTTTTTCAACGTTTCCGTCAGCGTCATAGATTGTTTCTGTTTCTTTTAGCGTTCTGACTGTCAGCTTGCTCGCTAAGGCACTCTCAGCTAGTTCTAATAGATTTCCCCTAGCAATGCTTTTAGCTTCGTCATACGCCTTTATATTGTCATCTCGCCACTTTCTAAAAGTTTTAGCAGAACAATGCAAACTGGTGTAGATTTCTCTGTCATTACAGCCTGATTCAATTTTTTTTTTTTT
>NZ_MWJM01000036.1:0-2589 GCF_002018435.1 Mammaliicoccus fleurettii
GCATTAATACATATGGGAAGTAAATTTCATGAATACCACCTAGGAAATGGATGATACCAGCACCATATGATGTTGCTTTTGCTGTACCTTTACCGAATACCATATACGCTAATAAAATACCTAGACCTGGTCCAGGGTTAGACTCTAATGTATATAATATAGATTTACCAGCTTGAGTAACTTGTTCAGATGCAAGCGGAGTTAATACCCCATGGTTAATTGCATTGTTCAAGAATACAGTTTTTGCTGGTTCAATAATAATACTTACTAATGGCAATAAATGATGAGAAACTAAGAAATCAACACCCATACCAAGAAGTTTCATTAATCCTTCCACCAATGGCGCTAAACCTTTGAAACCAATGATTGCCATGATGAATGCTAGAATACCAGCTGAGAAGTTGTTGAATAACATCTCGAAACCTTGTGGCGTTCTAGGAACTAAGAACTCATCCACTTTTTTCATTAACCAACCAAGAAGTGGCCCCATAATCATTGCACCAATTAACATCGGTGTATCAGGGAATGCTGCGATAACCCCCATAGTAGCAGTAGCACCAACGACGCCACCACGTAAACCATGAACTAAACGACCACCACTAAATGCAATTAATAATGGAATTAAATATTTGATCATTGGGTCTACCATAGTAGAAAGTTCTTCATTAGGTAACCAACCATCTTCAATAAACAGTGCTGTAATTAGCCCCCAAGCAATAAAAGCACCGATGTTCGGCATAATCATACTACTTAAAAATGAACCAAAAGCTTGAACCTTAGGACCAATGCCTTTTTTCTTTTCTGTTTGTTCTGCCATATTTAACACACCTTCCCTTACATAAAAAGTATTTTGTTACTTAATCATACGAAGATGTATACCTATTAACAATGAATAGTAGATGCAACTTTGTCACAAGCACTTTGACATGTGTGATTTAAGTGGATGAAAGTGAACAAATGTTAAACAAAACGCTTTCAATGTAATTATACACTTTTGGAAGGGAGGTTCATAATGTTTTGGAATAAATGTTCAGATGTGAAGATATTCAGGCCAATAAAAATAAATATCGACCCGAAAACGGAAAATACAGGCCGATAAAAATAAATAGCGGTCCGAAACGCGAAATACGGACCGATAAATAAAATTAGCGGTCCAGAAATGCGAAATACGGACCGATAAATAAAATTAGCGGTCCAGAAACACGAAATACGGACCGATAAAATAAAATAGCGGTCCGAAATCTGCTTATAACGCACCTCTCCAAAGCACACTTTGCTATAGCCTGAACATAAAAACAGTAGTATATGTTTTATATCTATCAACACTCTAAATGTAAAAAGTATTTGACATGTTTATCTCAGATGTTAGACTAATAAATGTAAAAAACTTTTGACATTTGGAGGTGCAATTTTTATGGTATTGAAATGGTTACTTTTTATTATTATTACATTAGTCATGTGGACGGTTTACTATAAATATATAGCAATTAATACTAAAGAATTTAAAAAAGAGCGAAGACTGGATGAAAGGCAATTGAGAATAAGACTCGAAATACTGTCTAACACGTTTGGTTATATGTTCTTGATTATCATGTCCTATATAGCGATTAAACTTTCTGGCTTAAATGGGAATGCACAGAATGTCTTCACTCAAAATCCTGAAATACTTTTTATTGTTTTATTAGGCATTATATATGCAATTAATGTTTTAATAGTAAAGAAGAAATACAGTTGAGAGTAGGTAAGTTGTGAAGAATAAAATACGGGAATATCGAAAGCAAATGGGAATGTCACAGGATACGTTAAGTAAAAATGTAAAAGTGACGAGACAGACGATTAATGCAATTGAAAATGATAAATATGATCCTACATTGGCACTAGCTTTCAAATTAGCAAAAGTGTTTGATGTAACTGTAGATGAATTATTCTCTTAAATGAAAGGAAGATTATTTTGAAGAAGCAAGATGAAATGGAAAGACAACATGTATTTATCGCTTCTAAGTATACTGTAGTGTATTTTATATTTGCTTTAGTTATTTATAATTTATATACGAAATTTACGACAGGCGAGTTTAATGTTGTTTGGTTAATATTATTAGTTGGCATTATTATATTTTTAGGAATTCAAACATATTTTAAGGTTATTACTAAAACGTAATACTATTAAACAAAAGTATAAAAATACAATAAATGTTTATTATTCTACCCCTTGTAATTGAAATTCAATATAGTAGGATGTAGGTGTATGGTCTTTAGATACATAATCTATAAAAAGGGAGAGAGATCGAATGAACAAATTTTCAAAGATTTTTGTTTCAAGCGGTTTAGCATTAGCGACAGTATTTACAGTAGGTGCAGCTAGCAATGGGAATACAGTGGATGCAGCAAGCAATGGTAATATGGAAAGCGAAGCGTCTCAACCTTATACTTCTTATTATAATGGATATGTTAGTTACGACCCTGGATTCTTTATAACAGATACTTTCAAAAAAGGATTCGAATCAGGTAATTTCACTTTAAACGGTTATGAAACACCTGCACATGAAAATTACGCAAAAGAACATCAAGACGAAGCGAAAAATATTAACT
>NZ_MWJM01000037.1:0-2462 GCF_002018435.1 Mammaliicoccus fleurettii
GACTTAGATGATGCTGTATCTATTAAAGCGCTTGATAATGGTTTAACAGAGCTTACGGTTAGTATTGCTGACGTCAGTTATTATGTGACTGAAAATAGTGAATTAGATAATGAAGCATACGATAGAGCAACAAGTGTTTATCTTGTAGATAGAGTTATTCCAATGATTCCACATAGATTGAGTAATGGTATATGTTCATTAAACCCTAATGAAGATAGACTAACTTTAAGCTGTAGAATGGAAATTAACCAACAAGGTGAAGTGGTAAGTCATGATATTTTTGAAAGTGTGATCCACTCTGATTATAGAATGACTTATACGGATGTAAATTCTATTATTGAAAATGAAGATCAAGATATCCGAAATCAATATGCTGAAATTACACCAATGCTTGATTTAGCTCAACAATTATCACAACAATTAATCGCTAAACGTAAAAGACGTGGTGAAATTGATTTTGATATTAAAGAAGCACAAGTATTAGTAGATGAAGATGGTATACCAACTGACATTAAAGTAAGAGAAAGAAATGATGCTGAAAGATTAATCGAAAGCTTTATGTTATCTGCTAACGAAACAATCGCTGAGCATTTTAGTAAACTTGAAGTACCATTTATCTATCGTGTCCATGAAAATCCTAAAGCAGAAAGATTAAATAAGTTCTTTGAATTTATTGCTAATTTTGGTCTTGCTGTTAAAGGATCAAGTGAAGATATTCATCCATCAACATTACAAAAAATTGTTCAAGAAGTTGCTGGCCAAAAAGAAGAAATGGTTATTTCTACATTAATGTTAAGAAGTATGCAACAAGCTAGATACAGTGAAGATAATTTAGGACACTTTGGTTTGTCAGCTGATTATTATACACATTTCACATCACCAATTAGAAGATATCCTGACTTAATCGTCCATAGATTAATACGTAAATATTTAATCGATAAGTCTATGAATAGTAAAAATATTAGACATTGGGAAGAAGTGTTACCTAATATAGCTGAACATACATCTAAACGTGAAAGAAGAGCAATTGATGCAGAACGCGATACAGACGACTTGAAGAAATCAGAATACATGATACAACATGTAGGAGAAGTATTCACAGGTATTATCAGTTCTGTTGCTAACTTTGGTATGTTCGTTGAATTAGAGAACACAATAGAAGGTATGGTACACATCTCTAACTTAACAGATGACTATTATAATTTTGATGAGAAGAACATGGCTATTATAGGTGAACGCCAAGCTAAAGTATTTAGAATTGGTGACAAAGTGGAAGTTAAAGTAATTAACGTTAACGTTGATGAAAGAATGATAGATTTCCAAGTTGTAGGTATGCCAATAGCTGAGAAAAATAGAGAACGATTGGCGAGAGAAAAAACAATCAAAGCCAAAAAACGTACTACATCTAAAGAAGGTGACAAGCCTAATCATCATAAAAAAGGCAGAGCAAAAGGTAAACAAGGCGGTAGACAAGATAACAAAGACAAAAAGCCTTATTACAAAGCTAAAAATGTAAAAAATAAAGCAAGAGGCAAGAAAAAATAGAAAGTAGGTGATGGATGTGCCAAAAGTTCAAAGCAAACCATTAGCGCAAAATCGTAAAGCAAGCCATGATTATACAATAGAAGATACGGTTGAAGCGGGAATTGTCCTTCAAGGTACTGAAATCAAATCCATTCGCCGAGGTAGTGCAAACTTAAAAGATTCATACGCACGTGTTTACAACGGAGAAATGTACGTATACAACATGCATATTGCACCGTACGAAGAAGGAAATAGATTTAACCATGATCCATTGAGAAATCGTAAATTACTTTTAAAAAGAAAAGAAATCGATAAACTCTTTGGTATTACAAGAGAAAAAGGGTATGCATTAATACCACTTAAGCTCTACATTAAACACGGTTACTGTAAAGTGCTTTTAGGAGTAGCAAAAGGTAAGCGTGACTATGATAAACGACATGCATTGAAAGAAAAAGAAGCAAAACGTGACGTTGAAAGAGCAATGAAACAAAGATATTAAATAATTTTATTGATAAATCAATAAAAAATTGTTAAGATTAAATATACTTCTGCTAAAAAGAAGTATATTTCTTATTGAGGGGACGTTACGGATTCGACAGGGGTCCCCGAGCTTATGAAGCGTGTCGGAGGGTTGTCTTCGTCATCAACACAACAGTTATAATAACTGGCAAACAACAAAACTTAGCAGTAGCTGCGTAATAGCACTCTGCATCACCTAACAGCATCGCCTATGTGCTGTTAACGTGATTCAACTTTAAGTAGGATACGCTCGTCACTGCCGTTTGAAGTCTGACGAGAAGAGATTAATCAAACTAGCGTTGTAATAGGGTGTCAGCCCCCTGATACAACGCGAAACAATAAAGACTTGACTACACACGTAGAAACATTTGTATCAGGATCTCTGGACGCGGGTTCAACTCCCGCCGTCTCCATTATAT
>NZ_MWJM01000038.1:0-1892 GCF_002018435.1 Mammaliicoccus fleurettii
GCTTTATCTATTTTAGCTGCTTCTTGCATTGCTTCATACATCATAGATGCTGTTTGAACACCTACTCCATCGTCAGTAAATTGGAACATGCCTCTATCTTTTAAAGCTTTAAAATCAACATGTTCTTTACCTGCTTGTCTTACTGTTATTGAAGCGTAAGGCAATACTCTAACAACTGCATGTTCGTCTATTATTTTATGCAGTCGATCTAAATGTTCAACTGAGTCAGGTACAGGTTTAGTATTTGGCATCGGGCAAACTGTTGTAAACCCACCTCTTGCAGCAGCCTTAGTGCCTGTCTCAATCGTTTCTTTATGTTCTCCACCAGGTTCTCTTAAATGCACATGTACATCTACAAACCCCGCAGATATAAAATGTCCTTTCGCATCAATTATTTCATGATTTTCAGCATCAATATAATCATTTATTCGTTTAATTTTACCGTCTTCGATTTCAACTTCTTTATGAACTAATTGACCTTCTAATAAGATTTTTCCATTTTTGATTATAAGTGACATTTTACTTTTTCCTCCTTGTGATTGAGTACATCATAAATACATGCCATTCTAATAAATACACCATTCTCCATTTGCTTAAATATCCTTGACTTTGGACTTTCAACTAATGAAGAATCGATCTCTACACCTCTATTTACTGGTGCTGGATGCATAACGATTGCTTTATCAGATAATTTATTATATCTATCAATTGTTAATCCGTATGCCTCATGATATTTCTCAGTATTAAAAGTCATACCTGATTCGTGCCTTTCATTTTGCACTCTTAATAACATACAAACATCAACTTCATCTATGACATCATCAATTTCAGCGTAAGGTACATTTGAAAAATCAGACTTCCATTGTTCTGGTGCACTGAACATAACTTCTGATCCTAATTTCGTTAAAGCTTCAGCATTACTTCTTGCTACTCTTGAATTCTTTATATCTCCTGAAATAAGTATTTTTAATCCTTCAAAATAACCATATTCCTCATAAATTGTCATTAAGTCTAAAAGACTCTGTGTTGGATGTTGTCCACTACCATCTCCACCATTTAATACAGGAATGCTAAGTCCTTTTAAGTTATCATAATAGGCATTTTCACTATGTCTAATGACGAGTGCATCAACACCAATTGATTCTAGTGTTTTGCATGTATCATATAAAGATTCTCCCTTTTGTACAGAAGATGTACTTGTTTCAAAAGGAATTACCTCTAACCCTAACTTTCTTTCAGCCATTTCAAAGCTACATTTCGTTCTAGTGGAATTTTCAAAGAATAAATTCGCTACTGTCATACCTTGTTCAAAAGGTTCTATACCATTTTGTTTGATTTTCTGTGCTTTTTTAATGATTTTCATTATGTCTTCTTTAGTTAGATCAGTCATAGTTAATAAATTTTTCAAGTGACACGCCTCCTTGAGATTATTTTATTTTCTTAGGCAAAATAAGATTGAGCAAGATACCAACTGTTGCAGCTAAAGCCATACCTTCAATATTCAAATGAATACCGATACCTGTGAAATCTAAATGTGCTTTACCAATTCCTAATACAAGAATGACTGAAGCAATAATCAAGTTTCTGTTATCTCCGAAATCAATATTGTTCTCTACTAACATTCTTAAACCACTTGAAGCAATGATTCCGAATAATAGTATAGATACACCGCCCATTACAGGTGTAGGAATTGTAGAAATCATTGCTGTAAATTTACCAACAAATCCTAAAATTAATGCGAGTGTAGCTGCACCACCTATCACCCATATACTATAAATTCTAGTAATGGCTAATACGCCGATGTTCTCACCATAAGTTGTGCTTGGTGGTCCACCGATGATTGAAGACATCATAGTTGATACTCCATCACCAATTAATGATCTGTGTAAACC
>NZ_MWJM01000039.1:0-1567 GCF_002018435.1 Mammaliicoccus fleurettii
CGAAATAGCTTTAGGGCTAGCCTCAAGTGATGATTATTGGAGGTAGAGCACTGTTTGGACGAGGGGCCCCTCTAGGGTTACCGAATTCAGACAAACTCCGAATGCCAAATAATTTAACTTGGGAGTCAGACTATGGGTGATAAGGTCCGTAGTCGAAAGGGAAACAGCCCAGACCACCAGCTAAGGTCCCAAAATATATGTTAAGTGGAAAAGGATGTGGCGTTGCCCAGACAACTAGGATGTTGGCTTAGAAGCAGCCATCATTTAAAGAGTGCGTAATAGCTCACTAGTCGAGTGACACTGCGCCGAAAATGTACCGGGGCTAAACATATTACCGAAGCTGTGGATTATCCGTAAGGATAGTGGTAGGAGAGCGTTCTAAACGTGTTGAAGCATGATCGTAAGGACATGTGGAATGTTTAGAAGTGAGAATGCCGGTGTGAGTAGCGAAAGATGGGTGAGAATCCCATCCACCGATTGACTAAGGTTTCCAGAGGAAGGCTCGTCCGCTCTGGGTTAGTCGGGACCTAAGCCGAGGCCGATAGGCGTAGGCGATGGATAACAGGTAGATATTCCTGTACCACCTATGATTGTTTGAACGATGGGGGGACGCAGTAGGATAGGCGAAGCGTGCTGTTGGAGTGCACGTCCAAGCAACAAGACTGAGTGTTAGGCAAATCCGGCACTTATAAGGTTGAGTTGTGATGGGGAGCTGGATCATGTATCCGGCGAGTCGTTGATTTCACACTGCCAAGAAAAGCCTCTAGTTAGAAAATAGGTGCCCGTACCGCAAACCGACACAGGTAGTCAAGATGAGAATTCTAAGGTGAGCGAGCGAACTCTCGTTAAGGAACTCGGCAAAATGACCCCGTAACTTCGGGAGAAGGGGTGCTTTTTAGGGTGCAAGCCTTGAAGAGCCGCAGTGAATAGGCCCAAGCGACTGTTTATCAAAAACACAGGTCTCTGCTAAACCGTAAGGTGATGTATAGGGGCTGACGCCTGCCCGGTGCTGGAAGGTTAAGAGGAGTGGTTAGCTTCTGCGAAGCTACGAATCGAAGCCCCAGTAAACGGCGGCCGTAACTATAACGGTCCTAAGGTAGCGAAATTCCTTGTCGGGTAAGTTCCGACCCGCACGAAAGGCGTAACGATTTGGGCACTGTCTCAACGAGAGACTCGGTGAAATCATAGTACCTGTGAAGATGCAGGTTACCCGCGACAGGACGGAAAGACCCCGTGGAGCTTTACTGTAGCCTGATATTGAAATTTGGCACAGCTTGTACAGGATAGGTAGGAGCCTTTGAAGCGTGAGCGCTAGCTTACGTGGAGGCGCTGGTGGGATACTACCCTGGCTGTGTTGACTTTCTAACCCGCACCATTTGATCATGGTGGGAGACAGTGTCAGGCGGGCAGTTTGACTGGGGCGGTCGCCTCCTAAAGAGTAACGGAGGCGCTCAAAGGTTCCCTCAGAATGGTTGGAAATCATTCGCAGAGTGTAAAGGCACAAGGGAGCTTGACTGCGAGACTTACAAGTCGAGCAGGGTCGAAAGACGGACTTAGTGATCCGGTG